>NZ_SCFG01000003.1:0-319643 GCF_022496645.1 Pseudomonas sp. TMW22089 | reverse complement strand
CAGCGTTACACGCTGCTGTCAACACCTCATTTCCTGCTTCGATGACTTGAAGCTGACACTGCCGAAGAACCATCCAACTCATTGAAACTCAAGGAGTTTTCCGTTTCGACTGCGCCGGAAGTGGGCGCATTATAGGTTAATAAAATGCGCCGTCCAGCTCTTATTTCAGTTTGATTCAGCTTTCAGGGTAATACGGGCAAACGCCTTCTTCCCCGCCTGACAAACATGGGTCGAGCCCAGTGCATATATATAGGTGCGGTCAACCACCTCACCATCTATACGTACACCACCGGAACCCAGCAAATCCCGCGCAACCGCAGAGTTCTTCACCAGCCCGGCCTTATTAAGGACTGCAGCGATCGGCATATCCTCAGTAGCGGTCAACTCGACCTCAGGCAGATCATCAGGCAACTCGCCATCCTTCATGCGGTTGCCCGCACCGCGATGGGCATTTGCAGCAGCCTCTTCACCATGGAACCGGGCCACAATCTCTTCCGCCAACCTGATTTTGATATCGCGCGGGTTTGCACCAGCTTCAACCTCAGCCCTGAATGCATCGATCTCGTCCATCGAACGAAAGCTCAGCAACTCAAAGTAACGCCACATCAGCGCATCCGGAATAGACACCAGCTTGCTGTACATCACACCCGGAGCTTCCTGGATGCCAACATAGTTGCCCAGAGACTTGGACATCTTCTTGACGCCATCCAGCCCTTCAAGCAGCGGCATGGTAACAATGCACTGGGCTTCCTGACCGTAGCCGCGCTGCAGCTCACGACCCATCAACAAGTTGAACTTCTGGTCGGTACCACCCAGCTCCACGTCTGCCTTCAAGGCAACAGAGTCATATCCCTGCACCAGCGGATAAAGAAACTCGTGGATGGCAATCGGCTGATTCGTGGTGTAGCGCTTATCGAAGTCATCGCGCTCAAGCATGCGAGCCACGGTGTACTGAGAGGTCAAGCGAATGAAATCGGCCGGCCCCATCTGATCCATCCAGGTGGAGTTGAATGCCACCTCGGTTTTTGCAGGATCAAGGATCTTGAACACCTGAGTCTTGTAGGTTTCGGCATTGGCCAGCACTTGCTCACGGGTCAACGGTGGACGCGTTGCACTCTTGCCGCTCGGATCGCCAATCATCCCGGTGAAATCACCAATAAGGAAGATCACCTGATGCCCCAGCTCCTGGAACTGACGCAGCTTATTAATAAGTACGGTGTGACCCAAGTGCAGATCAGGCGCCGTGGGGTCGAATCCGGCCTTAATCCGCAACGGCTGACCGCGCTTGAGTTTCTCGACCAGTTCAGACTCGACCAGTACCTCTTCGGCACCACGCTTGATTAGCGCTAGCTGCTCTTCAACCGACTTCATATCAGACCCGTAAGGCTCAAATTCAAAGGGAACCAACCATACAAGATCAGGGACTAATTACAAGTTCCGGGCGGCATACGGCAACTATCCGCGCGCGAATAGCTCGCGGACTTGCTTCAAGGGCGATTTGGTTATATTTTATACAGTTATTTCATCTTCACCGTGCCAGTCATCTTTTCCAATTCATCCTTTATTCAAAGTCAAATTATCTATGACCAGTCAACCGCCTAAAGCGCCACCGCTTTATCCGAAGACCCACCTGCTCGCAGCAAGTGGTATCGCCGCCCTCTTGAGTCTGGCCCTGCTGGTATTTCCCTCCAGCGAAGTAGAAGCCAAAAGAACGACTCTAAATCTGGAACTGGAAACGCCTGCAGAACAACTGACACAAGATCAAGACGCTGCAGAACTCACTCAGGCCACAAATGAAGCGACTCCATCGCCTTTTGCCCAAATTGAACAACAGGACAACCCTGTAGCAAAAGTTGAGGAAGACAAAGCCCCCAGCCACCGCGAAGTAGTGGTTTCCAAGGGCGATACACTCTCGACCCTGTTCGCTAAAGTAGGCCTTCCTGCCACCTCAGTGCATGAAATCCTGGCAAGCGACAAGCAAGCCAAACAATTCAGCCAGCTGAAACACGGGCAGAAGCTCGAATTTGAAATGGGCCCCGATGGCCAACTGAACAACCTGCACAGCCAGGTTAGCGACCTCGAGACCATCACCCTCAGCAAATCGGCCAAGGGCTATACATTCCGGCGTGTTACTACCCTTCCCGTAGTGCGCTCGGCCTATGTACACGGTGTTATCTCCAGCTCGCTGTCAGCATCTGGCCAGCGTGCCGGCCTGCCCCACAGCATGACCATGGAAATGGCCAAAGTGTTTGGTTACGACATCGACTTCGCACAGGACATTCGCCCGGGCGACCAGTTCGAAGTGATCTACGAGCAGAAAGTGGCCAACGGTAAAACGGTGGGTACGGGCAACATCCTCTCGGCGCGCTTTACCAACCGCGGCAAGACCTACACCGCCGTACGCTATACAAACAAGCAAGGCGTCAGCAATTACTACACGGCTGACGGCAGCAGCATGCGCAAGGCATTCATCCGCACACCGGTGGACTTCGCCCGTATCAGCTCGCGCTTCTCCTCAGGCCGCAAACACCCGATCCTGAACAAGATCCGCGCCCACAAAGGCGTAGATTATGCCGCGCCGCGCGGTACGCCGATTAAAGCAGCCGGTGATGGCAAAGTACTGCTCGCTGGCCGTCGTGGCGGCTACGGCAATACCGTAATCATTCAACACGGCAATACCTACCGCACCCTTTACGGGCACATGCAGGGCTTCGCCAAAGGCATTAAAACCGGCGGATCGGTGAAGCAAGGGCAGGTGATCGGGTTTATCGGCACAACAGGCCTTTCCACGGGTCCTCACCTGCATTACGAGTTCCAGGTCAACGGTGTGCACGTTGATCCCCTGGGCCAGAAGCTACCAATGGCTGATCCGATTGCCAAAGCTGAGCGCACGCGCTTCCTGCAGCAAAGCCAGCCGCTAATGGCCCGCATGAACCAGGAAAAGGCCACCCTCCTGGCCTCGAGCAAGCGCTAAGCGATGGCCCTCTATATAGGCGTGATGTCCGGCACCAGTCTCGATGGCATGGACATCGCCCTTATCGAGCTGGGGGCGAGCATCACCCTGCTCGCCACCCACTACATCCCGATGCCCGCCGCCCTGCGCAGCGAATTGCTGGGCCTGTGCGCCAGCGGACCTGACGAGGTGGCACGCTGTGCCATTGCCGAAAACCACTGGGTAGAACTGGCCGCTCAAGGCGTAAACACGCTCCTTGCCCAGCAGCAGCTAACCCCGCAAGACATCCGGGCAATCGGCAGCCATGGCCAGACCATCCGCCACGAACCTGCCCTGGGCTTCACCGTACAGATCGGCAACCCGGCCCTATTGGCCGAGCTGACCAACATCTGCGTGGTCGGCGACTTCCGTCGCCGTGATGTTGCCGCTGGAGGCCAGGGAGCACCGCTGGTCCCGGCCTTCCATGAAGCCCTGTTTACGGGCGAGCATGAACATCGAGCTGTATTGAACGTAGGAGGATTCAGCAACCTGAGTCTGATAACTCCAACGAACCCTGTAGCTGGATTCGACAGTGGGCCAGGCAATGTCCTGCTCGATGCCTGGATACAAGAACAGCGCGGCGAACTGTACGACCGCAACGGCCAGTGGGCCGCCAGTGGCAAGGTTGAACCTGTGCTGCTTAACGCCTTGCTCAGCGACCCGTTCTTCCAGACCAAGGGCCCGAAGAGCACTGGCCGGGAAGTGTTCAACCTTAACTGGTTGAAACATCACCTCTTCGCCCTGCCAACCTTCCCCACTGAAGACGTGCAAGCAACGCTGCTCGAACTCACGGCACTGACCATCGTAGAGTCGCTGCAGTCGGCTCAGCCCCACACCGACGAACTACTGGTGTGCGGCGGCGGCGCCCACAATGCGGCCTTGATGACACGTCTTGCGCAACTGCTCCCGCAAACCAAGGTCAACAGCACCCTGGTCAAAGGGGTAGACCCTGACTGGGTCGAAGCCATGGCCTTTGCATGGCTGGCGCACTGCTGCCTGGAAAACATCCCCACCAATCGTCCCAGTGTCACCGGGGCCCGCGGCCTGCGGGTATTGGGCGGCATCTACCCGGCCTGACCTGCCCGCACAAACGCCAGACAGCAAAACGCCGCGAAACTACGCGGCGTTGAGTGTGAAACCTGTACTGCGCAATCAGATCGAGAACGATGATCCGCAACCACATGTTGTGGTGGCATTCGGGTTCTTGATCACAAAGCGCGAGCCTTCCAGACCTTCCTGATAATCCACCTCGGCACCCGCCAGGTACTGGAAGCTCATCGGATCGACCACCAGGCTTACGCCTTCGCGCTCAACAATGGTGTCGTCATCGGCCACTTCTTCATCGAAGGTAAAGCCATACTGAAAACCGGAACAACCGCCGCCCGTAACAAAAACGCGCAACTTCAAACGATCATTACCCTCTTCATCGACCAGGCTCTTCACCTTGTGCGCAGCACCTTCGGTGAATTGCAAAGCCATGGGGGTGAAGGATTCGACGCTCATGCTGATTATCTCCCGGCGATGTGCCGCCATAATGCGTGATGACGCGCATTATCCGCTTCTCCTAGAAAAGCGGTCAACTATTTGAGGGCAGCAGCAAGCGATCAGCTACAAGCTGCAAGCATGCCGCGCCCTCACTTACAGCTTGTAGCTTTAAGCCTGCAGCTGTTTCAGGGCAACATTCCGGCGTGGGACAAGCCCAGGCGCTCATCCAGGCCGAACATGATATTCATGTTCTGTACCGCCTGGCCTGATGCCCCCTTGACCAGATTGTCGATCACCGACAGCACGACAACCAGATCGCCATCCTGTGGCCGATGCACAGCAATACGGCACACGTTGGCACCCCGCACACTGCGGGTTTCCGGGTGGCTGCCGGCTGGCATCACATCAACGAAAGGCTCGTTGGCATAACGCTGTTCAAACAAAGCCTGCAGGTCCACAGAACGATCTACCACGTTGGCATACAGCGTCGAGTGAATACCCCGAATCATCGGCGTCAGATGCGGTACGAAGGTCAGACCGACATCCTTGCCGGCAGCACGACGCAAACCCTGACGGATTTCGGGCAAATGGCGATGACCTTTAACGGCATATGCCTTCATGCTTTCGGACGTTTCAGCGTACAGCGAACCTACGCTCGCACCGCGACCGGCACCGCTCACGCCTGACTTGCAATCGGCGATCAACCTCGAAGTATCCGCCAGCCCCGCTTCCAGCAATGGAAGGAAACCCAATTGGGTTGCAGTCGGATAGCAACCCGGCACCGCGATCAGGCGCGCCTGTTTGATTTGCTCGCGATTCACTTCCGGCAGGCCGTATACCGCCTCGTCGAGCAACGCCGGCGCGCCATGGGGCTGACCGTACCACTTGGCCCACTCATCTGCGTCCTGCAGGCGGAAATCTGCCGACAGATCGATCACCTTGGTACCCGCCTCCAGCAACTCGCCGGCCAGGGCGTGGGCTACGCCGTGGGGTGTGGCGAAAAACACCACATCGCACGCAGCCAGGGCTTGCGTATCAGGCACGCTGAACGCCAGACCGTCGTAATGACCGCGCAGGTTGGGATACATATCGGCAACAGGCAGGCCCGCCTCGGATCGAGAAGTGATGACAACCACTTCAGCCTGCGGATGCTGTGCCAGCAATCGCAGCAATTCGACCCCGGTGTAACCCGTGCCGCCGACAATACCGACCTTGACCATAACCTGCCCCTCAACGAACCCACTGGAAAGCCCACGATAATAGGGACAGCGCGCCCCTGCGACAACCGTCAAGGTGACTCCCGGACGCTCTACTACTACTATTTGATCTACCGTGAACCTGGGAATAACTAAAAATGCTTTATCTATGGCTCAAAGCCTTCCACATCATCAGTATCGTCTGCTGGTTTGCAGGCCTCTTCTACTTGCCCCGCCTCTTTGTTTACCACGCACAAAGCGAGGACGCCGTGAGCAAGGAGCGATTCAGCCTCATGGAGCGCAAGCTGTATCGCGGCATCATGGGACCGGCAATGATTGCCACCCTGATTTTCGGTGGCTGGCTGATCAGCCTTAACCCGAGCGGTTACTTCAGTCAGGGCTGGATGCACGTCAAGCTGACACTGGTGATTCTGCTCATCGGCTACCACCACATGTGTGGCGCCCAGGTAAAACGCTTCGCCCGCGGCGAAAACAAGCGCTCTCACGTGTTCTACCGCTGGTTCAACGAAGTACCGGTAGTGTTCTTGCTGGCCATCGTCATTCTGGCAGTGGTCAAACCCTTTTAAACCCGCCCCGCCATTTACCGAGGTTATCCAATGTCACTGCCCGCTTTGCTCGAAAAATGCTTGCGCCTGCCGGTGGTGGCAGCCCCCATGTTTCTGATCTCCAACCCTCAACTCGTCCTGGCCTGCTGCCGCAATGGCGTTGTGGGCAGTTTTCCTGCGCTCAACCAACGCGATAGCAATGGATTCAAAGCATGGCTTGAGGAAATAGAAGCGGGCCTGGCCTTACTGGATAATCCCGCGCCCTACGCCGTGAACCTGATCGTGCATAACAGCAACCCACGGCTACAGGCTGACCTGGCGATCTGTATTGAGCACAAAGTCCCGATCATCATCACCAGCCTGGGCGCGGCAAAGGAAGTCGTGGATGCCGTCCACAGTTATGGCGGCCTGGTGTTCCATGACGTCACCACTCGACGCCATGCAGAAAAAGCCGCAGAAGCCGGGGTCGATGGCCTGATTGCAGTCGCCGCAGGTGCCGGTGGCCATGCGGGAACCTGGAGCCCTTTTGCGCTGCTGGCTGAAATTCGCCAGTTCTTTGATAAAACAGTGTTGCTCGCCGGCTGCATGAACCACGGCCATGAGATTCTCGCCGCGCAAATCCTCGGTGCCGACCTTGCCTACCTCGGAACCCGCTTTATCGGCACCCGGGAAAGCCATGCGCCTGATGCGTACAAAGACATGCTGCTGGCATCCCGGGCAGCCGACATCATCCACACCCCGGCCGTCTCGGGTGTGCCCGCCAACTTCATGCGCAAAAGCCTCGAAAGCGCGGGCTTCGACCTCGACGCACTTCAAGGCAAAGGCGAGACCAAACTCAAGCCCCTGACTGAAGAAGCCAAGGCCTGGAAAACGGTATGGTCCGCCGGCCAGGGGGCAGGAGGCATTAACGATCTGCCGACAACTGAGCACTTGATCGCACGTCTGGAAGAGGAATATCGCAAGGCCCACAGCCTCACCCGCGAACTGGCCCGACACTGGCCCCATCACTGATACTCCCCCGGCCCGCCCACTACAGCGGGCTCTTTGCTAATGACCGCCTGACAAGGAAGCAGACATGACAGAACTCAGCCTGGAAAAAACGCCCGAGGAGCACTACGCGTATCCAGATCCCCTGGGGTTCAGCGGACGGATCGGACGTATGCGCCTGCTGGCCTGGAGCCTGATTCTGGGTCTCATCGCCAGCGTTGTCGCCCTACTGGTCCTGCTTGCGATCAAGGTGTCCCCCACTCTGGCCATCACCTTTGGCGCGACCCTGACGCTCGTCTTCGTCGTGGTCAATCTCAGAATCAATGCGCAACGCCTGCACGACCTCAACTGGTCCGCATGGATGCTGTTGCTGCATCTGGTGCCGGTGGCCAATCTGGTGTTAACCCTTGCACTGCTGTTGATGCCCGGCACCCCGGGGCCCAACAAGTACGGTTTGCCACCTCCACCCAACAGCACGGCGGTCAAAGTCCTGGCCTGGATTAACATTGTGTTGATGGTTTTGGGTCTTTTCATCCTGATCATCGGCCTGGCTCTTGGCCTGCAGGACTCGTTGATCAACGCAGCCAACAGCAACAGTCTGTAGACTGCGCGTCTAAATGAACGCGTTAACGCCAGGGACATCATTGTCACCGGACTGCACCGTTGCGATGGAGAACAGCATGACCCGTTACGCTTTAATCACTGGCGCCTCCAGCGGCATTGGCCTGGCTCTGGCCGAAGCCCTCGCCCGCCGCGGTCGCAGCCTGATTCTTGTGGCCCGCCAGCGGGACGCGCTAGAAAGCATTGCGCTGGAGTTGACCCAGCGTTTCGGCGTAGAGGTACTGTTCAGGGCCTGTGATCTTGGCGAGCCATTGCGTCTTTCCGGCTTTTTACTTGAGCTCGAAGAAGGTGACCGGCAGATCGACCTGCTGGTCAATTGCGCGGGCATTGGCACTTGCGGCCCCTTCCTGGCGCATGACTGGAGCGCCGAACAAGATCTGATCGAGCTCAACGTGCTGGCTCTCACGCGGTTATGCCATGCCATCGGCAACATGATGGCGGTCCAGGGCGGCGGGCAAATCCTCAATGTGTCCTCGATTGCAGCCTTCCAGCCCGGGCCCTGGCTGAGCACTTATTTCGCCAGTAAAGCGTATGTGCTGCATTTTTCCGAAGGCTTGCGCGAAGAGGTAAAGAAAACCGGGATCAAGGTCTCGGTACTTTGCCCCGGTGTCACGCGAACCCGTTTCTTCGACGCGGCCAGAATGAACGCCGACAAGGTCAAGCAAAGCGAAGGCGCCATGACTCCCGAAGAAGTTGCGCTCTATACCGTACGCGCGCTGGAGAAAAACAAGGCGATCATAATTCCGGGCCGGCGCAATCGCTGGATAACCCGTATGCCACGCTTCTTCTCGCGCTGGATGACGAGAAAAATAGCCGCCCGGGTCAACAAATCCTATTGCCCGCGTTAACCGGACTGGGCGTAATCCGCTGCCCTGAGTACACTCGGACCGGACTTCACTCACGGAGACACAGCTTTGGATACTCTGTTCACCAAAATCATCAACCGTGAAATACCCGCCAAGATCATCTACGAAGATGATCAGGTGCTGGCATTTCACGATATCGCCCCACAGGCGCCGATCCATTTTCTGGTCATTCCCAAAAAACCGATCCGCACCCTCAACGACCTGCAGGAAGAAGACAAACTACTGGCAGGGCACATCCTGTTTACCGCACAACGCCTTGCCAAAGAGCTGGGCTGCGAAGACGGTTTCCGCGTGGTAATGAACTGCAATGAAAAGGGTGGCCAAACGGTCTACCACATTCATATGCACGTTCTGGGTCAGCGCCAGATGAACTGGCCGCCGGGCTGATTGCAAAACCGTACGCCATCGTGGGCGCTGCCCGGCTCCCACGTTCAGCGGTGATCCAGCGCAAACCCTGTACGCCCGATTGGGGTAAACTGACCGCCGTGATTTTTTCCGGAGGTAAGCATGACTACCCAACGTCACTACTCGCCGATTGACCGTCTTCTGTTACAGGCCGACACAGCGCTGCGTACCTTGCTGCCGTTCAGCGGCCAGCCCCATCGCCCGTCGCCGGCCATCGTCAAACCTGAAAACCCGCTGGACGAACAGGCAAGTCGCCATGTGGCCGGGTTAATGCGCATCAACCATACCGGTGAAGTCTGTGCCCAGGCCTTGTATCAAGGCCAGGCCCTGACCGCCAAGCTGCCCCAAGTGCGCGAAGCCATGGAGCAGGCAGCAGAAGAGGAAATTGACCACCTGGCCTGGTGCGAACAGCGCATCCGCCAGCTGGGCAGCCATCCAAGTCTGTTGAACCCGCTGTTTTACGGCATGTCCTTCGGGATCGGGGCTGCGGCAGGATTAATCAGCGACAAAGTCAGCCTCGGGTTTGTTGCCGCTACCGAAGATCAAGTGTGCAAACATCTCAACGAGCATCTTGAGCAACTGCCCGCGCAAGATGAGAAATCACGGGCGATCCTTGAACAGATGCGCATCGATGAAGAGCAACATGCAGAGTCCGCACTCAATGCCGGCGGGTTCCGCTTTCCTGCTCCAGTGAAGTTCGGCATGAGCCTGATGGCCAAAGTCATGACCAAAAGCACCTACCGCATCTGACTGCCGGCACGACTTGAATACGCCAGGAGCTGGCGATTCGCTCATGGGCATATAAAAAAGGCGGCTACCTACCGGTAGCCGCCTTTTTTATTGTTCGAAACCTGCGCCAGCTTGCATGCAATGGCGACTCAGCCCAACTCGATGATTTCATAATCATGGCTGATGGCTACACCGGCGGCGCCAAGCATGATCGACGCGGAGCAATACTTTTCGGCAGACAGTTCGATGGCACGCTTGACCTGAGCTTCTTTCAAGCCACGACCTTTCACCACAAAGTGCAGGTGAATTTTAGTGAAAACCTTAGGGTCTTCAGTGGCGCGCTCGGCTTCCAGGAATGCCTCGCAACTCTCAACTGCCTGACGCGACTTCTTGAGGATGCTAACAACATCGAAGTTGCTGCAACCACCGAGCCCCAGCAGAAGCATTTCCATCGGTCGAACGCCCAGGTTACGACCACCGCTCTCGGGTGGGCCGTCCATCACAACGACGTGGCCGCTGCCCGATTCGCCCAGAAACATGGCTTCGCCAGCCCATTGAATGCGTGCCTTCATCGCCCAGACTCCACTGATTTAAAAGGGGCGCCAGCTTAGCACAGCGCCCGAAACCGAGCGCTCACCACACCGAAGCCTTTATCCATTGCGACATGGAGCATCAGGAAAATTCTGACAACCGTTAAGAATCTGTCTGTTAAGCTGGCGCCAAATCACTGGCGCCAACCAGCCAGAGCGATATAAAAAATAGACACAACCCTTACTGTGCATGCTTCGGGATACAACAATGGTTGCTTTTACTCCCATACCAAAAATCAAAAATCTCGACAAATTTTTGACTCAGTGCCAACGCAGACGCTATCAGACCAAGAACAACATCATCTGCGCCGGTGAAAACTCACACACACTGTTTTTTATAATCAGAGGCTCGGTCACGATTGTGATTGAGGACGATGATGGTCGAGAAATGATCATTGCTTATCTCAACCCCGGCGATTTCATTGGCGAACTGGGTCTGTTTGAACAGCCAGGACAGGAGCAGGCTCGCAGTGCATGGGTTCGCGCCAAGACTGAGTGCGAGATTGCAGAAATGAGTTACACGAAATTCAGAGAGTATGCGCTGCAAGAACCGGAAATTCTTTATGCGATCAGCGGCCAAATCGCACAACGCTTACGCAATACCACACGAAAAGTCGGCGACCTGGCATTTTTCGACGTGACCGGGCGAGTGGCCCGCTGCCTGCTGGAACTGTGCAAACAACCCGATGCAATGACCCACCCCGACGGCATGCAAATCAAGATTACCCGTCAGGAGATCGGCAGAATTGTCGGCTGTTCCCGCGAGATGGTCGGCCGTGTGCTCAAGGATCTTGAAGAACAGAACCTGGTGAGCGTCAAAGGGAAAACCATGGTGGTGTTCGGCACACGCTAAGGCTTCAGCAAGGGCACCAGAATTTGTTGGTAACTGGTGCTCAAACGCTCGAAGAAATCGGGCGCAGAAAACACTTCATGCAGTGCGATATGACTCTCGGCACGGCAGTGCTGCTCCAGCCCGCATAACTGATTGAAGCGGTTGACTGCAGCCACCATCGAGTCGCGCTCGTTTTCAACCAGTAATGCTCCGTGAACCAGGCCCACAGGCCGCTGCCCGCCCTGGCTCTGCCGCCAACGCTGCGCAGTTCCCACCAGCTTTCGCGCATTCAGGTTGACGTTGAAGCGACCATCGCAAAACGCGCCTTCGACTTCCCCCAAAGACGCCACGCCCCCCAGCTCTGTCAGTAAATCGCAGATCGGCTCACACAACCGTCGATAGGCCGTTTCGATACGTCCCTGATCACCTTCAGTACGCGCCGGTGCGTAGACCAGAGCGATATTGATCGTCGCTGCTGACTGAGGGACAGGCTCACCACCGGTTTCGCGCAACAGAATGGGCCAGCCGCTGGCCGCCAGTTCTGCACTGGCCTGCTCGAAACCCGGTAACCGGCTCAAGCGCCGCGGCATCACCAGCGCACGGTCCGTGGGTTGCCAGAACAAGACACCCGCCTCCAGCTCTGCGGCGCATACCGAAGCCAGTAAATCCTGCTCGGCCTTGAGGCCGGCTTCTACACTGAGTTGCTGGATGAGTGTCATAGGTGTCCTTGTCCAGCACCGACCAAATCGTCTTGCGATGCAGGCAACCGATGCCTGCAGAGCGCCGGTTAATCCAGGGTAGAGCCCGTTACCTGCACAACCCGCTCCGGGAAGAACAGACGCTGCAGTTCATTACCCGGGTTTTCTGCACGCATAAAGGCTTCGCCCACCAGGAACGAATACACGTCGCTGATTTCCATCAGCTCCACGTCTGCCCGGTTGAGAATCCCGCTCTCGGTAATCACCAGTCGATCCCGCGGGATACGCGGCAACAGATCCAGGGTGGTTTCCAGGCTGACGTCAAAAGTGTGCAGATTACGGTTATTGATCCCCAGCAATGGCGTGTCCAGGGTCTTGAGTGCACGCTCAAGCTCATCGCCATCATGCACTTCGACCAGAACATCCAGCCCAACGCTTTTGGCAACGGCAGCCAGCTCGGCCATTTTCACGTCATCCAGCGCAGAGACGATCAACAACACGCAGTCTGCGCCCAAGGCCCGGGCTTCGACGATCTGGTACGGATCGATCATGAAGTCTTTGCGGATCACTGGCAGCTTGCAGGCAGCGCGAGCCTGCTGCAGGTACAGATCGGCGCCCTGGAAAAAATCAATATCGGTGAGTACCGACAGACAGGTAGCACCACCTTTTTCATAACTCTGGGCAATTTCGGCAGGCACAAAGTGCTCGCGAATTACGCCCTTGCTTGGCGAAGCCTTTTTGATCTCGGCGATGACCGCTGGCTGTTTCAACTTGGCCTGCGCCAGCATGGCCCTGGCGAAGCCGCGCACCGGATCAGCCTGAGCTGCCATACGTTCAAGTTCGGCCAGGCTCACACGAGCGCTGCGCTCGGCCACTTCCTGAACTTTACGCGCCAGAATATTTTCCAGAACGGTAGGCACACTCATGCTTGGTTCTCCTGTTTGAAGATGGCGGTAAAGGCACCCAGCTCTTCGAGTTTTTCCCGAGCCAGACCTGTATGCAGCGCATCGTGAGCCAAAGCCACCCCCTCTTTGAGAGTGTAGGCAAGATCAGCGGCATACAACGCGGCCCCGGCATTGAGCACGATCATCTCGGCGGCCTTCTGGCCTGCTTCTGTCTTGCGTCGGCCCAGGGCATCGCGGATCAGCTCCAGCGATTGTTCCGGACTGTCGACCACCAGACCGAACAGGCTCTGGCTCTTGATACCCAAATCTTCAGGCTGCACCCAATATTCAGTAATCTCGCCTTTGTTCAGTTCCGCAACAAAGGTCGGGGCCGCCAGGCTGAACTCGTCCAGACCATCTTGCGAATGCACCACCAGCACATGCTTGCTGCCCAGACGCTGCAGCACTTCAGCCAGCGGTCGGCACAGCGCCTGATTGAATACACCTACGACCTGATGCACTACGCCGGCCGGATTCGTAAGCGGGCCAAGCATATTGAACAAAGTCCGCAGGCCCAGATCGCGACGCGGAATGGCCGCGTGCTTCATGGCACCGTGGTGGGACTGGGCAAACATGAAACCGATGCCCACGCTGTCGATACAACGGGCGACTTGCACGGGCGTCAGGTTCAAGTACACACCGGCGGCCTCCAGCAAATCAGCGCTGCCGCTTTTACCCGACACGGCGCGGTTACCGTGCTTGGCTACAGTGCAGCCTGCGGCCGCAATTACCAGAGCGGAAGCCGTGGACACGTTGAAAATATTCGCACCATCGCCGCCGGTGCCAACAATGTCGACCACACCGTCCAGGGTCTTGAGTTCAACCTTGTCCGCCAGCTCGCGCATCACCGTCACAGCACCGACAATCTCGTCGATGCTTTCGCTTTTCATGCGCATGCCCATCATGAACGCGCCAATCTGCGCCTCGGTGCACTGACCGGTCATGATGTCGCGCATCACATCGCGCATTTCTTCGGTGGTCAGGTCCAGATGACCGACGATACGGTTCAGGGCAGTCTTGATATCCATATAAAGTCCTTAGCGCGTGCCGCCGGTTTGTTTAAGAAAGTTGGCAAACAGTTCATGACCCTGTTCGGTCAGGATCGACTCGGGGTGGAATTGCACCCCTTCGATGTTCAGCGTTTTGTGGCGCAAGCCCATGATCTCGTCCACCGAGCCATCGGCGTGTTGCGTCCAGGCCGTCAGCTCCAGGCACTCAGGCAAGGTTTCACGCTTGACCACCAGCGAGTGGTAACGGGTCACGGTCAGCGGGTTGTTCAATCCCTGGAACACCCCGGTATCCAGGTGATACACCGGACTGGTTTTACCGTGCATCACTTGCCGGGCGCGAACCACATCACCACCGAAGGCCTGCCCGATGGACTGATGGCCCAGGCATACCCCCAGAATCGGCAGCTTGCCGGCAAAATACTTGATGGCTTCAAGCGAGATACCCGCCTCGTTCGGCGTGCACGGGCCGGGCGAGACCACAATGCGCTCAGGTTTCAGCGCTTCGATCTGGGCAATGCTCAGCTCATCGTTGCGCACCACCTTGACCTCTGCACCCAGCTCGCCGAGGTACTGCACAACGTTGTAGGTAAAAGAGTCGTAATTATCGATCATCAGCAACATGGCAAAGCTCCTCAGGCGTCGGATGCGGGGGTTTGTTCAGCGAGCGCTACGGCACGAAACATCGCGCGGCGTTTGTTCAGCGTCTCTTCCCACTCCAGGGCCGGTACCGAGTCGGCGACAATGCCGCCGCCGGCTTGCACATGCAATTCACCGTTCTTGATCACCGCAGTACGAATCGCGATGGCCGTGTCCATATTGCCGTTCCAGGCGAAATAACCGACTGCGCCGCCATATACACCGCGCTTGACCGGCTCCAGCTCGTCGATGATTTCCATCGCGCGGATTTTCGGCGCACCTGACAAGGTTCCCGCCGGCAGAATCGCCCGCAGCGCATCCATCGCCGTTAGCCCGCTTTTGAGCTGGCCGGTGACGTTGGACACAATGTGCATCACGTTGGAGTAACGCTCGATCACCATTTTCTCGGTGAGCCTGACCGAGCCGATTTCCGAAACACGCCCTGTGTCATTGCGCCCAAGGTCGATCAGCATCAAGTGCTCGGCGATTTCCTTGTCGTCGCTGAGCAGGTCTTGCTCCAGCGCCAGGTCAGCCTCTTCGGTTGCGCCACGGGGACGGGTACCGGCAATCGGGCGCACGGTAATCAGGTTGTCTTCGACCCGCACCAGCACTTCCGGCGAACTGCCCACCACGTGGAAGTCGCCGAAGTTGAAGAAGTACATGTAAGGCGTCGGGTTGAAGCAGCGCAGCGCGCGGTACAGATCGATCGGCGCAGCCTTGAAGTCGATGGACATCCGCTGCGACGGCACTACTTGCATGCAGTCGCCCGCCAGGATGTAGTCCTTGATGGTGTCGACGGCTTTTTCGTAATCAGACTGGGTGAAGCTGGAACGGAACACCGGATCGGCTGCTTGCTGCCTGGTGAAATCCAGGCCTTGACGCGGCGTAATCGGCTGGCGCAACTGTTCAAGCAAAGCCTCAAGGCGGGCCTGGCCTGCATCGTAGGCATCAGGCTGCGCAGGGTCGACCAGTACGATGGCGTGCATCTTGCCGGCCAGGTTGTCGAACACCACCACCGCGTCGGACACCATCAGCAAAATATCGGGCACCCCCAGCGGGTCCGGGTTCGGGCACTTGCCCAGACGTTTCTCCACGTAGCGCACACAGTCATAACCGAAATAGCCCACCAGCCCGCCGTTGAAGCGTGGCAGCCCGGCGATGGTCGGTACGTTGTAGCGGGCCTTGAACTCTTCAACGAAGGTCAGTGGATCATCCGCTTCAAGGGACTCGATTTCGACGCCGTCATGGGTCACCCGGATCTGCTGCTCATGCACGCGAAGTACAGTGCGACATGGCAAGCCAATGATCGAATAACGCCCCCACTTCTCGCCGCCCTGCACCGACTCCAGCAAATAGGAGTTGGGCTGGTCAGCCAGTTTCAGGTAGATCGACAAGGGTGTGTCGAAGTCAGCAAGGGTTTCACGTGCAAGGGGGATACGGTTGTAGCCGGCAGCGGCCAAACGCAGGAATTCTTCGCGGATCATGAGGTGCCTCGTGGTCTGAGGGTCAAACAGTCAGGTATGCAAACGTGCCGGATCTCCGGCCAGATTCAAGTCAGGCGCGCCAACGCCAACGGGCCAGGGCCTTGATAACTTTCATCCAGAGTTTGCGAGTGACCACCACGATGGAATCTCTTCGAGAGGGGTGAACAGAATTGCCCAACGTTATCTCAGGCGCAGAATCTAAGCAACCGGCTATAAGCTCATGAAGGTTACCGATCACCATATCGGGTGACTCTTCTTCAATCGGCCGGCCGTGATTGTAACCGTAACTCAGGGCTACACACTTCACGCCTGCGGCTTTGGCTGCCAGCACGTCATTGCGCGAATCACCGACAAACAATGCCTGCTCAGGTGCCACACCGGCCATTTTCATCACAAACAACAGCGCGGCGGGATCAGGTTTCTTTTGTGGCAGGGTGTCTCCGCCAATGATCCAGCGGAAAAACCGGCCCAGCTTCAACTCATCCAGCAACGGCGCCACAAAGCGCTCGGGCTTGTTAGTGATCAACGCCATTTCGACGCCCTGCTTCTGCAGCCATTTGAGGCTTTCGCGTACACCAGGGTAAACCCTGGTCAGATCATGGCCGCCATCGTAGGCGTCCATGAAAATTTCCAGCGCCTGTTCGGCTTCAGGATCATCGACCCCTGAAGCCTCCAGGCTGCCGGCAAGAGCACGGCGCACCAGCATGGGCGCACCGTTGCCAATCCACATCCGCACGTTCTCTATACCTGCGGGCGGGCGGCCCAGCTTGAGCAGCATGGTCTCCACGGCGACTGCCAGATCCGGCACCGAATCGATCAGGGTTCCGTCCAGATCGAACATCACCAGTTTTGGCAGCTGCCCCTGAAGCAGCTGCTCAAAGCCACTCATGGACGGGCCAACGCAAGCTCGGCGCGCATTTTTTGAATGACTTCTTTGTAGTCAGGTGTATTGAAAATCGCCGAACCCGCGACGAATGTGTCGGCACCCGCCTCAGCGATCTCACGGATGTTGCCGACGTTGACGCCGCCGTCGATTTCCAGGCGGATGTCACGTCCGCTGGCGTCAATCAGGGCACGGGCTTCGCGCAATTTGTCGAGGGTGCCGGGGATGAATTTCTGCCCCCCGAAGCCAGGGTTGACGCTCATCAGCAAGACCATGTCGACCTTGTCCATCACGTACTTGAGCACGTCCAGTGGCGTTGCCGGGTTAAACACCAGGCCCGCCTTGCAGCCGCCTTCACGGATCAGTTGCAGGGAACGGTCAACGTGTTGCGTGGCTTCCGGGTGGAACGTGATGTAAGTCGCGCCGGCTTCAATAAAGTCGCCGATGATCCGGTCTACCGGGCTGACCATCAAATGAGCATCGATGGGAGCGGTGATGCCGTACTTGCGCAAGGCAGCACAAACCATCGGGCCGATGGTCAGGTTGGGCACGTAATGATTGTCCATGACATCGAAGTGCACGATATCAGCGCCAGCGGCGAGCACATTGTCGACCTCTTCGCCAAGACGGGCGAAATCGGCGGAAAGAATCGATGGGGCAATAGCGAAGGGCTGCATAACGCACCTTTAGTGAGCAAAACACGGTGGCGCGCATTGTATACCGCCGACCCGAGCCCCGAACACCGGGCGGTGATGATTGACTGCGTGACGACGCATCTCTTACGGCCGCTTCGCACCCGATTGCAGCCTTCGGCCGCAACTATAGAGCCGTAACCGATCATGAACCTGCTGTGAAAAGGGCCGAAGAACCTTCCAGAAATATCTTGTGAACCAAGAACCAGCCGTCTGTTGTGTTGCAGTCTTAAGTTAAACAACACCCACCATCATGAGGGCAAAGGAATGCCACACTCATTTAGCAGTCATCAACTATTGAAAGGTCGCTACTCAGAACATGGCCGGATCTATCTGCTCACAACAGTCACCGACAATCGGCGCCCGGTCTTCGAAAACTTTCAGTCAGGACGCCTGCTGGTCAATCAACTCAGGGACGCCCACGACGAAGGCATCGTCAACTCTATTGCCTGGGTGGTCATGCCAGATCATTGTCACTGGTTAATCGAATTACGCAGCAAAACACTGGGCGAACTGATGTGCCGGATCAAGTCACGCAGTTGCGTGGCAATCAATCAGGCCGCTCAATCCAGCGGTCGTCTATGGCAAAAGGGATATCACGACAGAGCATTACGCCAGGAGGAAGACCTCAAGGCTGCCGCCCGTCATATCGTCAAAAACCCGATCCGCGCAGGTCTCGCCACGCGTATCGGGGATTACCCCCTGTGGGATGCCTGCTGGATCTAAGGCCTAGGCCTGGGCCGTGCGCAGTTTCTCGCTGCGCCCGCGCAACCACTCGAGCGTCAGCAGCAATACCACCGAGAACGCGATCAGCAAGGTAGCTGCCGCAGCAATGGTCGGACTGAGGTTTTCACGGATGCCGCTGAACATCTGCCGCGGCAACGTTGCCTGCTCCGGGCCCGCCAGGAACAGGGTGACCACTACCTCATCGAACGAGGTTGCAAAAGCGAACAGCGCGCCCGAAATGACTCCCGGCGCAATCAGCGGCAAGGTCACCCGGCGAAAGGCGGTCAGAGGTGAAGCCCCCAGACTGGCTGCAGCGCGCACCAGATTCTGATTGAACCCCTGCAAAGTGGCCGAGACCGTGATGATCACGAATGGCACTCCCAACACCGCATGCACCACGATCAGGGACAGGAAGCTGTTGCCAAACCCCAGCGGTGCAAAGAACAGGTAGCTGGCCACACCGATAATCACCACCGGCACCACCATGGGCGATATCACCAGCGCCATGACCAGCGCCTTGCCGGGGAAGTCGCTGCGGGTCAGGCCAATGGCCGCCAGCGTGCCAAAGACCATTGCCAGCACCGTGGCCGCCGGCGCCACGATGATGCTGTTGCGCAAGGCCCGCATCCATTCTGACGAAGCGAAAAAGTCCTGATACCAGTGCAGCGAGAACCCCTGCAACGGATACACCAGAAAGCTGCCCGAGTTGAACGACAACGGAATGATCACCAGCACCGGCAAGATCAGAAACAACAGAATCAGCCCGCAAAGAATGCGCAAACTGTAATACCAGACCCGCTCGATTGGTGACATATAAGGGCTAAGCATGGCGGTCTCCTTAACTCAAACGCAGGCGACTAGCGCCCACCAGCCAGTTGTAAATCAGATACAGCACCACGGTCGCCAGCAACAACAAACCGCCCAGGGCCGTCGCCATGCCCCAGTTGATACTGGTGTTGGTGTAGAACGCCACGAAGTAGCTGACCATTTGATCATTCGGGCTGCCGAGCAACGCCGGGGTGATGTAGTAACCGATGGCGATGATGAAGACCAGCAAACAGCCCGCCCCGACTCCGGCATAGGTTTGCGGGAAATACACCCGCCAGAAGCTCGCAAATGGATGACAGCCCAATGAGATCGCCGCCCGCATATAGGTCGGTGAAATACCTTTCATCACGCTGTAAATCGGCAAGATCATGAACGGCAGCAGAATGTGCACCATCGAGATGTACACCCCGGTACGGTTGAACACCAGCTCCAGCGGCTGATCGATCACCCCCAGGCTCATCAGCGCACTGTTGATCAGCCCCCCTGACTGCAGCAGCACAATCCAGGCCGCGACCCGCACCAGTACCGAGGTCCAGAATGGCAACAGCACCAGGATCATCAGCAGGTTGCTTTGCCGAGCGGGAAGATTGGCCAGCAAATACGCCAGCGGATAGGCCAGCACCAGGCAGATACAGGTGATCACCAGGCCCATCCAGAAGGTCCGGGCGAAAATATCCAGATAGATCGATTGGTCCGGTGTGGCGGGAGCAATTTCGCCCAGGTCATCGATCCGGTGATCGACAGCCGCCAACAGATAAAACGGGGTCACGCTTGAAGTGTTGCGCTTGATCGCCTGCCAGTACGCCGGGTCGCCCCAACGCTCGTCGAGGGCTTCCATCGCGTCTTTATATGACTCGGGTACCGCCTTGAACGGCAGCGCCTTGGCGGTTTTCATCAGCAAACTGCGATAACCGGCCAGCTCCATGTTCAGGCGCTTGGACAAGTCGCCCAGAACCTGATTCTTGCGGGCCTCGGCCAGGTCTTCGCTAAGGGACTGGTAGACCGGTTCCGCGGGCAGGCCTTTGCCATCCCAACTGGCCACCGCCACTACCGTGCGTGGCAATCCACCAACCACTTCCGGGTTGCCGACACTTTTGT
Organism: Pseudomonas sp. TMW22089; assembly: GCF_022496645.1. NCBI lineage: Bacteria > Pseudomonadati > Pseudomonadota > Gammaproteobacteria > Pseudomonadales > Pseudomonadaceae > Pseudomonas > Pseudomonas sp. TMW22089. The sequence continues at coordinate 299,375 of NZ_SCFG01000003.1, read as the reverse complement.
AGAGCAGGGCCGCGATTGGTACCAGGAACACCAGCAGCAAAAAAATAACCAACGGTGCAATCAGCGCCTGCGCTTTCCAGCGGTTAATCCGCTCGGCATGCGCCAGGCGCTTCTTCAACGTGGGGCTGGAGACCTCGTTCAGGGGAACGGCGATGGCCATGGCGAACTCCGAAAATCTTTAAACGATGGCGGCGCGCCCTGATCAGCTGCGCCGCATGTCAGCACTGCTTACTTGGCAGCCCAAGCGTTGAAGCGCTGCTCCAGCTGCTCGCCGTTGTCAGCCCAGAAGGTGACGTCGATCTGCACCTGATTGGCGATGTTTTGTGCAGCGGTCGGCATGTCTGCCTGCACGGCTTCAGGCAACAGTGGCATGGCCTCCTTGTTGGCCGGGCCGTAGGCGATGTTTTGCGAGTACAGGCTCTGCTGTTGCGGCTGCAGGGTGAAAGCGATGAACTTCTTCGCCACTTCGGCCTTGTCTTTGCTCAGGCCTTTGGGAATGGCCCATGCATCAAAGTCATAAATCCCGCCGTTCCACACAATCTTCAGATTGCTTTCTTTCTGCACGGCTGCGATGCGGCCGTTGTATGCCGAACTCATCACCACATCACCGGAAGCCAGGTACTGCGGCGGCTGTGCGCCCGCTTCCCACCACTGGATGCTCGGCTTGAGTTCATCCAGCTTTTTGAAGGCGCGGTTCTGCCCTTCCTTGCTCGCCAGCACCTTGTACACATCCTTGGGCGCTACACCGTCGGCCATCAAGGCAAATTCCAGGGTGTACTTGGCGCCCTTGCGCAGGCCGCGTTTGCCGGGGAAGGTTTTGGTGTCCCAGAAGTCTGCCCAGCTGGTGGGCGCAGTTTTCAACTTGTCGGCGTTGTAGGCCAGCACGGTGGACCAGACGAAGAAGCCGGCACCGCAGGTCTGAATCGCCCCTTTGACGTACTGCTCAGGATTACCGAACAGGGCCGGGTCCAGCGCTTCGAACATGTCTTCATCGCAACCGCGGGACAGCTCCGGCGATTCGACTTCTACCAGGTCCCAGGAAATGCTTTTGGTGTCGACCATGGCCTTGATCTTGGCCATTTCGCCGTTGTATTCACCGGCGATGATTTTGCCCTCGCCTTTGGCTTCCCAGGGTGCATAGAAGGCTTTGACCTGAGCCGCCTTGTTCGCACCGCCAAACGACACCACGGTCAGATCGGTTGCGGCCAGGGCATTGGCAGCGAACATCAGACCCAGACTCAAGGCCGTGAACTTCAGGGATGTATGCATTTTTTGTTCTCCACTGTGCAGGGTTGGTGAAGCCGGGGCGATTAATTCGCCTCTAAGAGAGGGTCCAGCGCACGTACATGTTCGACCTGCCAGCCCAGCGGCACGACGTCACCGACGGCCAGGGAGGGGTCCAGTTCAGCAATCGGCTGTTTCACAAAAAAATCGGTCTTGCCGCACACTTCCATGCGCACCCGGACGTGATCGCCCAGATAAATAAACTCTTCGACCCGGCCCGAGAAACGGTTGGCGCAGGCTTCGCTGGAACCATTGAGACAGATGCGCTCAGGCCGTATCGACAGGGTCACCGGATCACCCGTGCGCCCCACGTTTACCGCCAGTGCCTGGACTTTCTCACCGCGCCCCAGCTCGACCACGCAGCGCTCACCGTCCTGACTGTGCAGACGGCCATTAAGGCGGTTGTTTTCGCCGATGAAGTTGGCGACAAAGGTGTTTTTCGGCTCTTCGTAGAGGGTACGGGGCGGGGCAATCTGCTGGATTTCACCCTGATGGAATACCGCTACCCGGTCGGACATGGTCAAGGCTTCGCCCTGGTCATGGGTGACATAGACCACCGTCACGCCCAGACGTTGATGCAGATGCTTGATCTCCATCTGCATGTGCTCGCGCAGTTGTTTGTCCAGAGCCCCCAGCGGTTCATCCATCAGCACCAGCTGCGGTTCGAACACCAGCGCCCGCGCCAGCGCGACCCGCTGTTGCTGACCACCGGACAACTGGGCCGGGTAACGCTGGGCGAAGGCATCCAGCTGCACCATGCTCAGCACGCGCTTGACCCGTTCGCTGATATCGGTTCGATTGAGGCCGCGCACCGACAGCGGAAAACCAAGGTTTTCCGCCACGGTCATATGGGGGAACAGTGCGTAGTTCTGGAACACCATGCCGATGTCGCGCTTGTGCGGTGGCACGTGATTGATCGCGCGCCCGGCCAGTAAAATCTCGCCGGCGGTTGGCGTTTCGAAACCGGCCAGCATCATCAGGCTGGTGGTTTTGCCCGAACCGGACGGCCCGAGCAAGGTCAGAAATTCGCCTTTGCGAATATCCAGATTGAGATCCTTGACGATCAGGTTTTCGCCGTCGTAGCTTTTTTGCACGCCACGGAAGCTGACCAGTATCTCACTCGCCCCAGCGCTTGCACCGACCTCACTCATAGCCACACCTTTTGTTTTGGACTGCCGTAGCCCAAGACTAAAGAAGGCGCCAGCCCACAGAAATCGGGGCGCAGGAGAGATTCACATCAGGAGGCTGGAAGGCTTCTTGTAGGGATAGCCCTACAGGGTTGTCGCGATTTGGATGGTTGATTGGGGCGGGCCCAGTGGCTGGGCAAAGACACCTCATGAAAGTGTCGTAATCAGGTATGCGCGAGATATGCCGTCGCGGCCGCAAGCTGCGATCGGCAGTACCGCGACCGGCCAGGTTACATTCAGAGCAACTTGTGCTCCATGGCGTATTTCACCAGCTCCGCCAATGAGTTGATATGCAGCTTTTGCATCAAGCGCGCTTTGTGGGTGCTGATGGTTTTACTGCTCAGGGCCAGTTGCTGGGCGATTTCGTTGACATTCACACCCTGGGCCAGGCGCTCGAAAACAGAAAACTCACGCTCGGACAACAATGCGTGCAATGGCCTTTCATCTGTCAATCCGACCTCAAATACCATGCGGTCGGCCAGGTCCGGATCGATATAGCGCCCGCCCGCCGCAACCTTGCGAATCGCCATCAACAACAGCGCCGGATCACTGTCTTTGGTGGCATAACCGGCGGCACCGAACTTCAGGGCGCGGGCCGCCATTTGCGCTTCGTCATGCATCGATAACACAAGAATGGCCGGCGGGTTGTTCAGGGCGCGAATCCGCGGAATAGCTTCCAGGCCGTTGACCCCGGGCATGGATATATCCAACAGCACCACCTCACACTGCACATGGCGCAGGGTTTCCAGCAACTGTTCACCGTTGCTCGCCTCGCCCACCACCAGCAGATCCTTGGCCAGGCCAATCAACTGTTTGATGCCCTCGCGCACTATGGTGTGGTCTTCAGCTACCAGTACTCGAATCACGGATATTTCCTTATTCAGAGGTCACTCAAGACGCCGGGAGCAGCGGCACCCGCACACTCAACAGCGTCCCCTCACCCGGCACACTGTGCAAAGTCAGGGTACCGCCCAACATCAGGACACGCTCGCGCATACCGACCAGGCCGAATGAAGTCGGCTTGCCGGTGGCGGGCACAAAACCCTGGCCATCATCGCTGATGCTCAGGCACAAGTCGTTGCCCTCCAGGCTCAAGGTCAACTCTACCGTCTGGGCGTGGGCGTGGCGCATTACGTTGGTCAAGGCCTCCTGCATGATTCTGAACAGGCCGACTTCCTTGGCCCCCCCCAGCGCCGGCAAATATTCCGGCACCTGCACCAGGCAAGGGATTTGCGTGCGCGCTTCAAAACGCCGGGCCTGCCATTCGATGGCGGAACTGATGCCGGCATCCAGGATCGGCGGACGCAGGGCCGTGGCCACATCACGTACCAGCTGGAACAACTGCGCAATCAGCTTTTTCATGCTGTTGAGGCGCTCGCGCAGCCCCGGATCCAGCTCGGCATAGGCCAGCTCGCACATTGAGGTCTCCAGCTTGAGGACCGTCAGCATCTGCCCCAGCTCATCGTGAACCTCACGGGCAATATGGGCCTTTTCCTCTTCGCGCACACTTTCAAGGTGGGCCGACAGCTCCCGCAGCTGTCCGCGCGAACTATCCAGTTCCAGCTCAATGCGTTTGCTCTCGCTGATGTCCCAGACGATGCCGTCCCAGACCACGGTGCCATCTTCCAGGCTGCGGGTGATGGCCTTGATCTCGGCCCAACGTTGCTGGCCCTGACGGGTCAGGATGCGGCCCTGCCATGACCAGTCGCTGTCGCTGTCCAGCGCCAGGTCCTGAACCCGGTGGTAATCCGCCCGGTCATCCGGATGCACGAGGCTGCGCAGCCCCACTTCACGCTGACGCAAGGTAGTCGGGGAATACCCCGCCAGGCTTTCGCTGCCTTCGCTTATGTAGGGGAAGTCCAGCTCGCCGGTCAGCAACGAACGCTCCAGGCGAAAGACCAGTCCCGGGACATTGGCGGCAATACCCTGCAAACGCGCATCACTTTCCTGCAAGGCAGCCTGTACCCGGCGGCGTTCGGTGATGTCATTCAGGTAAACCACCAGGTATTCGGCATCTTTGAAGCGCAGAAAACTCAAGGTCACGTCGGCCGGAAACTCGCTGCCATCGGCGCGGATGCAATGGGTTTCAATCCGTTGCACTGCTTCTTCGCTGGCACGGGCGCGGCGCCATAAAGTCAACCAGCGGTCCATGTCCAGGCCCGGCTCAAAATCTCTCAGGGGGCGATCCAGCACGGCCCCCGGCGGATACCCGAGCATGTCTTCTGCCGCCTGATTGGCATAGCGCACATGACTGTCCCAGTTAACCCACAAAATCCCCATCGGGCTTTGATCGATTGAAAACTGAGTCAAGCGCAAGGCTTCAGCACTGGCGGTGCCCAGGGCAATATCTTCACGGGCACGGAGCAATGCACGCTCCAGGGCCGTCTGCTGGCGACGCTGCCAGAACATGATTGCCATGCAGGCCAGCAATAGCACACCGATCAACAAGCACAGGTTCTGCCAAAAGCCGGGAGACGGGCCGAGCTTAGGGTACTTGGGTTGCAGCCAGTGGCTGTGCAGTTGCTCCATGTCCCGTGCAGGAATGGCATGCAGCCCGCGCTCCACGATACCGGCCAGTTGCGGCCAGTCGCGGCGGGTGGCCACCCGCAACAACTGTGGCAAACCAATGTCACCGACCACCGCCAGCCCGGCGAACTCGGGCTCGGCCGACAGCCGGGTCAGTTGCGCTTCATCAACCACCGCGTAGGTTGCTTGCTGGCTCAACAACAACTGCAAGGCCTGGCGTTCGAGGGGCACGCCCTGCAGATTGAGACCGGGATAGCTGCTGCGCAGATAATCGGCGGCAGAACTGGGCATTCGCACCGCGACCCGGACCTGGCTGTCCACCCGCTCCAGGTCCACAGAGCCGCCGGCGTTGCGCTCGCCCACCAACAAATGCGGAACCCGCATGTAAGGGTCAGAAAAAAGCCACAGCCGCAAGCCCGCCGGGGTCTGCGTCAGCCCGGGCGCCAGGTCGATCTCGCCGGCTCGGGCGGCCTGCTCCAGTTGCGCCAGATCGGCATAGTTATGCCAGACCAGGTCGATGCCCAGACTCTGCGCCAGCCATTTCATCAATTCGACGTTGGCCCCGGACAATCGCTGCAAACGTTGATCAAATTTGGCATAGGGCGCCTGTAACACCAGGCCGACGCGCAGCTGCCCGTGCTGCGCCAGCCATTGCTGTTGCTCCGGGCTCAACTGCGCCGCAGGCATGGACGCGGCATTGACCATCAAGGACAACGATAACCAGCCGATCATTAACAGATAGCAAAAACGCTTCATCGGAACACTCATACCCTGACAAATGCTGATCAACCCATTAGGCTGCCTGGATTACTTCTGGCCTGGAATCACCTATGTCTTCTTTGCGCCCGGCACTTGCAGCGCTGTGCCTGTGGTTGTTCCTGCCACACGCCTTGCCGGTACTGGCGGCTGATCCGGAGCCGGCGCCAGAGCCTGCACAAGATCAGCCGGAAATACGCCCACAGCTGCCCGAACGCAGCATGGAAGACGAAACGGCTCTTGAGCGCCAGCTACCGAAAAACCAGCAACAACAACTGCAGGCCGGGCAAGACAGTTTTCTCGCACTCTGGAAGCCCGCCAATAGCAGCGACCCCAGTGGCGCGGTGATTTTCGTACCGGGAGCAGGCGAAAGTGCAGACTGGCCACTGACTGTGGGCCCGCTGCGCAACAAACTGCCGGATGCCAACTGGGCCAGCCTGAGTCTGAGCTTGCCGGACATGCAAAGCCAGGCCAGCCAGCCGCGCCAGGCCGAGCCACAGGCACCTCCCGCACCCCCGGCGCCGAACACTAGCAGCAAAGAGGCCAGCACCACAGCCAAACCCATCGAGCAGGCGGCCAGTATCGGCACCGAAAACACGACTGAAGCGCCACCGGCCGAGACGTTTGAGGCCATGAGCAAAGCGGATGCCGAGCGGATCTACGCCCGTATTGACGCTGCCATTGCCTTCGCCCAACAGCAAAACATGCGCAGCCTGGTGCTGCTTGGCCACGGTACCGGCGCCTATTGGGCTGCGCGCTATGTGAGCGAAAAGCAACCAGCCCAGCTGCCCAGACTGATCCTGATCGCCGCGCAGACACCGACCGGAGTTGAACCTGATTTGAGCCAATTGACGCCGAATCTCTCGCTGGCGCAATTGGATATCTTCTACAAAGACCAGCCGCTGGCCCGCAAGGCCGCCTTGCAACGACGACAGGCCAGCCAACGGGTAAGCCGTACGAACTTCACTCAAGTTGCCCTGAACGCCATCCCGGGCAATAAGGAAGCCGAGCAGGAACAGCTGTTTCGCCGAGTACGCGGCTGGCTCAGCCCGCAGCCTGCCTACAAGTAGCCGCCAGGCCGTTAACGAAACCCGCGCTGCTCGCGAATCATGGCGTAGGCGTGGTGCAGTTCGCGGGTTTTTTCCGTGGCCTCGCGCACCTGGGCCGGACTCGCGCCGCTGCCGGCAACCTTGTCCGGGTGATGACGACTGAGCAAACGCCGATAGGCGCGTTTGATCTGATCCGGCTCCGTACTCGCCGTTACCCCCAGCAGGACTAACGATTGCTGGTAGGTGCCATCACGGGTGGCCAGTGGTTTTCTATGCGGTTCATAGTCTGGGCCCAGCGCCTGCACCTGTTGCGCCGTCCAGCCCAGCCAGTGCCCCCACAACACGATCAACTCGCGCTCCCGGGGATCGATACGACCGTCAGCCAAAATCATCCTCCACCCGGCGCGCAGCACACCTTCTGCTGCATGGGGCTGGGCTTTCAGGCGTCGTAGATAGCCGCGCAGGGAGTCATTCTGCGATTTGCCACGATTGAACGCGGCAATGGCCCGCTGCTGCGCCGGGCCGGACATGTCGAGCTGACGCATTTCCTGGCGCGCCTGCTCAATGTGCTTGTCCACCACCCTGCCGCCGCTTTTGGCCAGCCGTCCAAGCAGCACAAACAACAGTTCATCGTTGCGCAACGCCGGGCGACCGCCCAAGCGTTCACGCAACTGCGCCCAGCTGTGCAACTGCAGACGCCGGTCCAGCGCCTGCCCCAGTAAAGCACCGAGCATGGCCCCCGGAATGCTGGCAATGAAAAAGCCGGCACCGGCTCCGACAAGAGTCCCTGGCCACAACATTTTAGTGTTTGCCCTTGATCAACGATTCAACTTCGGCCAAACGCTCATGGGTCCCCACATCGACCCAATGCCCCTGTAAACGCTCGCCCGTCACCTGTCCGTCGGCCATGGCTTTGCGCAGCAAGGGGGCGAGTTTGAATGCGCAAGGCGTAGCCCCCGCGAATAAGCCGGGGCTAAGCACTGCGATGCCACTGTAGGTCAGGGCGTCGACACCCGGCAGCGCATCGAGAACTTGCGCGCCCTGCAGGTAAAAGTCACCGCCCGGATGGTGTGCCGGGTTATCGACCAGAACCAGATGCGCCAGGCCTGTGAGCGGCTGACGCAAGCCTGCAAAGTCGTAGTCGGTCCATATATCGCCATTGACCACTGCAAAGGGCTGGTCGCCCAGTAACGGCAATGCTTTAAAAATGCCGCCGCCGGTCTCCAGCGGTTCGCCTTCAGCGGAGTACTGGATACTCACGCCAAAACGCGAACCATCGCCCAGATGATCTTCTATTTGCTGACCCAGCCAGGCGTGGTTGATTACGATCTCGGTAAAGCCCGCCGCCGCCAGTGCCCGCAGGTGGTACTCGATCAAAGGCACGCCGCCAGCCCGTATCAACGGCTTGGGAGTATGCAAGGTCAGCGGCCGCAGGCGTTCACCTTTACCCGCTGCCAGAATCATGGCCTTCATAGGGCCGCCCCGGCACGCAGGCCCAGGCTGTGGAACAGCTCGCCCAGTTCCGCCAGTTCAGGACGGCGTGCCAGCACCGCTTCTATATAAGAGAAGAACCGCGGCACGTCAGCCAGATAGCGTGGTTTGCCATCACGATGGCAGATGCGCGCAAAGATACCGATCACCTTCAGGTGTCGCTGCACACCCATCAGATCACTGGCTTGCAGGAACGCCTCGAAATCCGCCCCCACCGGGATGCCCAGTGGCAAGGCCAGTTCCCAGTAGTCGCGCAGCCAGGCGCGCACACGCTCTTCCGGCCAACTGAGAAAGGCGTCCTTGAACAGACAGGTAATGTCGTAAGTGACCGGGCCATACACCGCGTCCTGGAAATCCAGAACCCCGGGGTTGGGGATACTGAGCATCAGGTTGCGCGGCATAAAGTCGCGATGGACCAGTACCTGGGGCTGCTGCAACGCACTGTCGATCAACAGCGCGCTGACCCGCTGCCAGGCAGCCTGTTGCTGCTCATCGAGCTCTACACCCAAATGACGGCGCACGTACCACTCGGGAAACAACTCCAGTTCGCGACGCAGCAAAGCAACGTCATAGCTGGGCAAAGGTGCTTTCATCGGCAGTTGCTGAAAAGCCAGCAAGGCTTCAATGGCGTCTTTGAACAACTCATCGGCATTGGTGCTGTTAATCACGTCGAGGAATGTTTTATTGCCCAGGTCGTTGAGCAAAAGAAAACCGCGCTCGAGGTCCTGAGCATAAATTTTTGGCACATTTATCTGGCTGATACGCATCAAATCAGCGATATCGACGAATGGCTTACAGTTTTCCTGGGGGGGCGGCGCGTCCATGACGACAAAAGTCCGACCCTCGCCCTCCCAGCGAAAATAGCGTCTGAAGCTCGCGTCGCTACTGGCCGAAGTCAACGTGGCCGGGGGTACGACACCCCAACCCTGGTCCTCATACAAGGTTACCAACTGCTCATCCAGCCAAACTTTCAGGTGTTGCAGGCGTACATCTTGGTCAGGCATTACAAGGGTCTCCGACGGTGCTAGCCGTCAAGCGGGTCATGCTTTATTATCCAGCATCTTTTCCAGACCATCGATAGGCGTTGCGGTCCCCCACCGCGGGCTGATGGCACGCAGGAAGCCCGGACTAATAAGATGGCATTGAAATCCCCCGCGTTTCGTAAAAAATTTCCGTTGCTGGTAACCGGCAGTTTGCTGGCCATGCAACCTCTAGCCATGCCGTTCGCTGTTGCCGAGGAACAGTATGACTGTTCCGTGTCGGCTACGGGTGGCTGGGATTGCACGCCAAAAACCAACGCCGCGCAATTGCCGCCGCGTCCGGCGCACCAGGGTGTCCTGGCAGAAGCCAGCGGTGAGGCCAGCGAGCAAGTCGCGCCCATCCCGCTGGTTACTGAAGCCAAGGGCCGTGGGCTGAGCGCGCGCAGCGCCGACTACAGCCACCTGGACTGGGTGCCCCGGGAGAAGCTGACACCGGCGCAACTGGCCGAAACCGGACCTTATTGCTCCGGCTCGTACGTCGAGCCCATCCGTCCGGGCATGAACGACCCCACCAGTAAAAGCGATGCCCCGACCTTTGTTGGCGCTAAAGCTTCCCGCTATCAGCAGGAAGAACAGGTCGCGACCCTGGCCGGCGATGTCGTCATGCGTCAGGGCAGCATGCAGGTCGAGGCCGACGAGGCCAGCCTGTATCAGGCTGAAAGCCGTGGCGAACTCAATGGCAATGTCCGTCTGCGGGACAACGGTGCACTGATCGTTGGCGACCACGCCGATGTGCAGCTGGACACTGGTGCGGCCAAGGTCGACAACGCCGAATACGTTTTGCACAAGTCGCGCATCCGCGGCAGCGCGCTGTATGCCAAGCGCGCCGAAGACGCCATCATCCGTCTCAAGGATGGTACTTACACCACGTGCGAGCCGAGCAGCAACGCCTGGCAGCTCAAGGGCAACAACATCACGCTGAACCCTGCCACCGGTTTCGGTACGGCAACAAACGTGACGTTGCGGGTTAAAGACATCCCGATCTTCTACACCCCGTACATCTATTTCCCGATCGACGATCGCCGCCAGTCCGGTTTCCTGCCGCCGTCCTTCAGCAGCAGCACCGACACCGGCTTTACGCTCGTGACCCCGTACTACTTCAACCTGGCGCCGAACTACGATGCCACGTTGTACCCGCGCTACATGACCAAGCGCGGCCTGTTGATGGAAGGCGAGTTCCGCTACCTGACCGAGTCCAGCGAAGGGCAGTTCGGCGCCGCTTACCTCAACGACGACGACACCAAGCGCAAGGGTCAAACCGACTACTCCGACAAGCGCTACATGCTTAACTGGCAGCACAAGGGTGGCCTGGATTCGCGGGTACTGACAGAAGTCGACTACACCAAGATCAGCGATCCGTATTACTTCCAGGATCTGCAAACTGATCAGATCGGCGTCGAAAACCGCGACTACCTGAACCAGCAAGCTGCCGTCAGCTATCGGGGCGACAGCTACACCGCCCGGTTGAATGCCCAGGCCTATCAACTGGCCACTGTTACCCAGGTCACGCCTTACAACAAGTTGCCGCAACTCACCCTCGACGGTGCGCTGCCGTTTCACCCTGGCGGCGTGAACTTCAGCTACGGCTCCGAACTGGTGCGGTTTGAGCGCAGTCTGGAAAACGGTAATTACACCAACGAAGACGGCACTACCGCCCCACGACTCGACAACAATATTGTTGGTCTGGCACGAGCCAACGGCACACGTCTGAATCTGGCGCCGAGCATGAGCCTGCCGATGACGTCAAGCTACGGCTTTGTGACTCCAACCCTGAAGTACATGTACACCCAGTACGATCTTGATCTGGATAGCCAGGGCAAAAGAACCTTGCTCGCCGGCGAGGACTACAAGAGCTCGCAAAACCGTAGCGTGCCTATTGCCAGCGTCGATAGCGGCCTGTATTTCGACCGTAATACCAACTGGTTCGGCACCAACTACCGCCAGACCCTGGAACCGCGCGCTTTCTATCTGTATGTCCCTGAGCGCAATCAGGAAGACATTCCTGTTTTCGACACCAGCGAAAACACCTTCAGCTATTCCTCGCTGTGGCGTGACAACCGGTTCAGCGGTTCCGACCGCGTGGGCGACGAGAACAAGCTGTCGCTGGGTCTGACCAGCCGCTGGATCGAAGACAACGGCTTTGAGCGCCAGCGTGTCAGCATCGGCCAGGCGTATTATTTCCAGGATCGCAAGGTTCAACTGCCGGGCATTGCCGACGATCGCAAGGATTCAACCTCCAGCGTCTCGCCTTATGCTCTGGAATACGCCTATCGCTTCAACCGCGACTGGCGCGCCACTGCCGACTACAACTGGGATCCGGAAACCCGCAGCCCGCGTTCCGGCAGCGCGATGATGCACTACCAGCCTGAAGACAACCCGAACAAGGTGGTCAACCTGGGCTATCGCTATCGCAACGACCAGGTGATTTACAACCAGTACACCGGCAAGTGGCAAATGGGCGGTGATTACCTGACCCCGGGGCAAAACGGTTACATCAAGGATTACTACAAGATCCAGCAGCACGACTTCTCGGTTATCTGGCCGATCGTGCCGCAGTGGAGCGCCATCAGCCGCTGGCAGTACGACTACAACCGCAACCGTACTCTTGAAGCCTTCGGTGGCTTTGAATACGACAACTGCTGCTGGAAGCTTCGTCTGATCAGCCGTTATTGGGTATCCAACGACGAGTACACCCAAGAAGCCCCTCAAAACGAGAAGGGCGATCATGGTCTCTTCCTCCAAGTTGTGTTGAAAGGTCTCGGTGGCGTAGTCGGCACCAAAGTAGAGAGCTTCCTCGACAAAGGCATCCAAGGTTATCGTGAACGTGAAGATCAAGCTTTCTGAGTGTCTGCGCCCGCTAGTGCTGGGCGCGTTGTTTCTGGGTACTGCAGTACACGCTGCAGTACAACCCCTTGACCGGGTTGTGGCCATCGTCGACAACGACGTGATCATGCAGAGCCAGCTGGACCAGCGTGTCCACGAAGTTCAGCAGACCATTGCCAAGCGTGGCCAGGGCGTGCCGCCTGCCAGCGTTCTGGATCAGCAAGTACTTGAGCGTCTGATCGTCGAAAACCTGCAACTGCAGCTCGGCGAACGCTCAGGCATCCGGATCACGGATGAAGAGCTGAACCAGGCCATTGGCACCATTGCCCAGCGCAATAACATGACCATTGACCAGTTCCGCCAGGCACTGGCTCACGACGGCCTGTCCTATGAAGATGCCCGCGAGCAGGTTCGTCGCGAGATGATCATCAGCCGTGTGCGCCAGCGTCGTGTGGGCGAGCGCATTCAGGTGACAGAACAGGAAGTGAAGAACTTCCTCGCATCGCCTATGGGCGCAATGCAAATGTCCGAAGAATTCAATCTGGCCAATATTCTGATTCCAACGCCGGAAAGCGCGAATTCGGAAGCAGTCCAGACGGCTTACAAACAGGCTGAAGAGATCTACAACCAGCTCAAGAAAGGCGCCGACTTCGGTCAAATGGCCATCGCCCGCTCCGGCAGCGATACCGCACTGGAAGGCGGCGACATGGGCTGGCGTAAAGCCGCTCAATTGCCACCACCGTTCGACAGCATGCTGAGCAAAATGCCAGTAGGAGAAGTGACGCCTCCGGTACGTACACCGGGCGGCTTTATCATCCTCAAGCTCAACGGCAAACGCGGCGGCGAAACCGTGGTGGTGGACGAAGTCCATGTTCGTCACATCCTGATCAAGCCGAGCGAAATCCGTAGCGAAGCGCAGACCAAGGAACTGATCAACAAAATCTACGAGCGCATCACGTCGGGCGAAGATTTTGCCACCCTGGCCAAAACTTACTCCGAGGATCCGGGTTCTGCCCTTAACGGCGGCGACCTGAACTGGGTCAATCCGGACTCTCTGGTACCCGAGTTCCGTGAGGCCATGGCCGACACGCCCCAGGGCGTATTGTCCAAGCCGTTCCAGACTCAATACGGCTGGCATGTTCTGGAAGTCCTTGGCCGCCGCGCCACCGACAGCACCACCCAGGCCCGTGAACAGCAAGCAATGAACGCACTGCGTAACCGCAAGTACGACGAAGAGCTGCAAACCTGGTTGCGTCAGATCCGTGACGAAGCCTATGTAGAGATCAAACTTCCTGGCGCCACCTCGCAAGAGAGCGGAAACCAGGCAGCGCAGTGAAAACACAGCGTTTTGCACTGACACCCGGCGAGCCGGCAGGCATAGGTCCAGACCTGTGCCTGCTACTCGCCTCACAACGCCAGCCGCACCCCCTGATTGCCATTACCAGCCACGACCTGCTCCTTGAGCGGGCCGTGCAACTGGGCGTGGCTGTCAACCTGCTGCCGGTGAGCCCGGACAACTGGCCTGATCAGCCAGCCCCTGCAGGCAGCCTGTATGTGTGGGATACCCCGCTGAAAGCGAAGGTAATTGCCGGCACACTGGACAAAGCCAACGCCGGGTTTGTCCTGCAAACCCTGACCCGGGCTGCCCAGGGCTGTGTCGACGGGCACTTCGCGGGCATGATTACCGCCCCTGTACACAAGGGCATCATCAATGAGGCCGGGATTCCATTTTCCGGTCACACTGAATTCCTCGCAGACCTGACCCACACCGGGCAGGTTGTGATGATGCTCGCCACGCGCGGCCTGCGCGTAGCCCTGGTTACCACTCACCTGCCCCTGCGCCAGGTGAGCGACGCAATCACCCCTGAGCGACTGATGCGGGTTACCCGCATTCTGCACGCCGACCTGCAACAAAAATTCGGCATTGCCCGGCCCCGCATCCTGGTTTGTGGGCTCAACCCCCACGCCGGCGAAGGCGGCCATTTGGGCCATGAAGAAATCGACATTATTGAACCAACTCTGGAGCGCCTGCGCAGCGAAGGTATGGATTTGCATGGCCCGCTGCCCGCCGACACTCTGTTTACCCCCAAATATCTGGAGCACTGCGATGCAGTGCTGGCGATGTACCACGACCAAGGCCTGCCCGTACTGAAATACAAAGGGTTTGGTGCCGCTGTCAACATCACCCTGGGCTTGCCGATCATCCGCACCTCTGTCGACCATGGCACCGCCCTGGATCTGGCAGGCAGCGGCAAGATCGATACCGGCAGCCTGCAAGTCGCGCTGGAAACCGCCTATCAGATGTCCGAGACCCGTATATGAACGAGCAATTCCAACACAAGGCGCGTAAGCGTTTTGGCCAGAACTTCCTGCACGATGCGGGTGTCATTGACCGTATCCTGCGCGCCATCAACGCCAAGCCCACTGACCGTTTGCTGGAAATCGGTCCGGGACAGGGCGCCCTGACCAAAGGCATCCTTAACAGTGGCGGCCAGCTTGATGTCGTGGAGCTCGACAAGGACCTGATCCCGATCCTCAAGCAGCAGTTCGCAGGCATGAGCAACTTCACCCTGCACCAGGGCGATGCCCTGAAGTTCGATTTCAACAGCCTGGGCGCTGCACCACGCACCCTGCGGGTTGTCGGCAACCTGCCGTACAACATCTCCACCCCGCTGATTTTTCACCTGCTGAAAAACGCCGGCCTGATCCGTGACATGCACTTCATGCTGCAAAAAGAAGTGGTTGAGCGCATGGCTGCCGGCCCGGGCGGTGGCGATTGGGGCCGTCTGTCAATCATGGTTCAGTATCACTGCCGCGTGGAACACCTGTTCAACGTAGGTCCAGGCGCGTTCAATCCGCCGCCTAAAGTAGATTCGGCAATTGTCCGCCTGGTGCCACACGAAGTGCTGCCACACCCGGCCAAAGACCATCGCCTGCTTGAACGCGTGGTTCGGGAAGCCTTCAACCAGCGCCGCAAAACCCTGCGCAATACCCTCAAGGCCTTGCTCAGCAACGCCGAGATCGAAGCGGCTGGTGTTGACGGCAGCTTGCGTCCAGAGCAACTCGACCTCGCCGCCTTTGTGCGCCTGGCCGACGTACTCAGCGAACAAGCTGTGGCAAGCCCAGAAAAAGACTGATCATCTCCGGGCCAAGTGCCAGGCCTGTGCAGGAGCGTCAACCGGCGACTCCTGCAACTGCCCCGCCTTAACCGGCTGGCCTAGTCACCATTACTTGGCCTAGACTCAGGCATCAGTTTTATCCCGAACTGTGTCTACGCTTTCAAGTAAGGCCTCTCGCATGCCCGATCCCCGCTATCTGGTCGACGTCAACGTCGTCACGCGTTACCTGCCAGAACAATCCCAACCTGAACTTCAGCGTTTCGCCTTTGCTTACACCATTACGGTGCACAACAAGGGATCGATAGCCGCGAAGCTGTTGTCCCGGCATTGGGTGATCACCGATGGCGACGGTCATGTCGAAGAAGTCCGTGGCGCTGGCGTCGTCGGTCTGCAGCCATTGATCGAGCCGGACGGGCAGCATGTCTATAGCAGCGGCTCGGTGATCACCACCAAAGTCGGCACCATGCAAGGCAGCTATCTGATGCATGCCGAAGATGGTCACGAGTTCAAAGCCATCATTGCCCCTTTCCGCCTCGCCGTGCCCGGGGCACTGCACTGATGCCGGTGTACGCCGTTGGCGACCTGCAAGGCTGCCTGCAGCCACTCAGGTGCCTGCTGGAACGCGTAGCTTTCGATCCTGCCAAAGACAAACTGTGGCTGGTGGGTGACCTGGTAAACCGTGGCCCCGAATCGCTGGAAACGCTGCGCTTTCTATACCGCATCCGCGAATCGCTGGTGTGCGTACTGGGCAACCATGACCTGCACTTGCTGGCCGCCGCGCACAATATCGAGCGTCTGAAGAAAGGCGATACGCTGCGTGAAATCCTGCAAGCTCCCGATTGCGATGAACTGCTGTCCTGGCTGCGCCAGCAACCTTTGCTGCATTACGATGCCGAACGCAACGTCGCCCTCGTACATGCAGGAATACCGCCGCAATGGAGCCTGAAAAAGGCCCTGAAGTGCGCCAGCGAAGTCGAACACGCTTTGCGTGACGACAACCTGCTTGGCCCCTATCTGGATGGCATGTACGGCAACGAACCTGCCAAGTGGGACAACGACCTCACCGGTGTCGCCCGTCTGCGGGTGATAACCAACTATTTCACCCGTATGCGTTTTTGTACCCGCGACGGGAAACTCGACCTCAAAAGCAAAGAAGGCGTGGGCAGCGCTCCCCCCGGCTATGCCCCGTGGTTCAGCTATAAAGAACGCAAGACCCAGGACCTGAAGATCATCTTTGGTCATTGGGCGGCACTTGAAGGCAACTGCAAGGAGCCCGGGATTTTCGCCCTCGACACCGGCTGTGTCTGGGGTGGAGCCATGACCCTGCTCAACGTCGACTCTGGCCAGCGCCTCAGCTGTGATTGCGACGACCTTGGCCTTGCAGCCCACTCGACCATCGCGCTCCCCGACCAACCTTCCCAACCCTTGGGCGCCGTCTAGCCGCGCCCGCAGTCAGGCCACAGGAATCCTCCATGACCGAATTCAAACGTATCCCGCCCGAACAAGCACAGGCCTTGCGCGAAAAAGGCGCCGTGGTGGTCGATGTCCGCGACCCGCAGGCTTTCGCTGCCAGCCACATCAGCGGTGCGAAACATCTGGATAACCACTCGCTGCACGATTTCATCACCCACGCCGATCTCGATGCCCCTCTGATCGTTGCTTGCTATCACGGCAACTCCAGCCAGAGCGCTGCTGCTTATCTGGTGAGCCAGGGCTTTAGCGAGGTGTACAGCCTTGATGGCGGTTTCGAGTTGTGGCGTGCGACTTATCCGCAAGAAACCTCCCAGCTCCCCGCAGAATAATTTTTTATCAGCGCCAGCCCCCGTTATCCGCGGGCTGGCGCCCTGCCTGACCAACGGTCGAACGTAACAAATCTCGCATCGCGCCTTGACCTCTCCGATTACCAACTATCCTTTAGATCAGGCCATCCGAATCTGGGGAGAGCCGGTACTCCGGCGTATGGATTATCAGTAGTAAGTTCAAGGAGTTAACCACCTTGATGGTGTCCTGGGGGGTACACAGCAGCTGAAATGCTGCTGCATGCCAGCACTCGAACTGACCGATCTATCGCCGGCTCCACGTATCGAGCGAGGTGACGTCATGAGTATTTTTAGCCACTTCCAACAACGCTTTGAATCCACACGCCAAGAAGAACTGACCCTTCAGGAATATCTTGAACTGTGCAAACAAGACAAAAGCGCTTACGCCTCTGCCGCTGAAAGGCTGCTGCTGGCCATTGGTGAACCGGAACTGCTGGACACCTCCAACAACTCTCGCCTGTCGCGAATCTTCTCCAACAAAGTGATTCGCCGCTATCCGGCCTTTGAAGACTTCCACGGAATGGAAGAATGCATCGACCAGATCGTTTCCTACTTCCGCCACGCTGCGCAGGGCCTGGAAGAGAAAAAACAAATTCTCTATCTGCTGGGCCCGGTGGGCGGCGGTAAATCATCGCTGGCAGAAAAACTGAAGCAACTGATCGAGAAAGTCCCCTTTTATGCAATCAAGGGCTCGCCGGTCTTTGAATCGCCACTGGGGCTGTTCAATGCCACCGAAGACGGCGCAATTCTCGAAGAAGACTTCGGCATCCCGAAACGCTACCTGAGCACCATCATGTCGCCGTGGGCAACCAAGCGCCTGGCCGAATTTGGTGGCGACATCAGCCAGTTCCGCGTGGTGAAGCTCTATCCTTCGATTCTCAATCAGATCGCCGTGGCCAAAACCGAGCCGGGAGACGAGAACAACCAGGACATTTCGGCACTGGTGGGCAAGGTCGATATCCGCAAACTCGAGGAGTACCCACAGAACGACGCCGATGCCTATAGCTATTCGGGCGCACTGTGCCGGGCCAACCAGGGCCTGATGGAATTCGTGGAGATGTTCAAGGCGCCGATCAAGGTCCTGCACCCCTTGCTGACCGCGACCCAAGAGGGCAACTACAACAGTACCGAAGGTCTGGGCGCTATCCCGTTTACCGGCATCCTGCTGGCCCACTCCAACGAGTCAGAGTGGCACACCTTCCGCAACAACAAGAACAACGAAGCGTTTATCGACCGGATCTACATCGTCAAGGTTCCGTACTGCCTGCGCGTCAGTGACGAGGTGAAGATCTACGACAAACTGTTGTTCAACAGCTCGCTGGCCAAAGCCCACTGCGCACCCGACACCCTGAAAATGCTTGCCCAGTTCACGGTTCTGTCGCGTCTTAAAGAGCCGGAAAACTCGAACATTTACTCGAAAATGCGGGTCTACGACGGTGAAAATCTTAAAGACACCGACCCGAAAGCCAAATCGATCCAGGAATACCGCGACAGCGCAGGCGTCGATGAAGGCATGAATGGCCTTTCCACCCGTTTCGCCTTCAAGATCCTGTCCAAGGTCTTCAACTTCGACCCGCACGAAATTGCAGCCAACCCAGTGCACCTGCTCTATGTCCTGGAGCAACAGATCGAGCAAGAGCAGTTCCAGGCGGAAACCCGCGAGCGTTATCTGCGCTTCCTCAAGGAGTACCTGGCACCGCGCTACATTGAATTCATCGGCAAAGAAATCCAGACCGCTTATCTGGAGTCCTACAGCGAATACGGGCAAAACATCTTCGACCGCTATGTGCTCTACGCAGACTTCTGGATTCAGGATCAGGAATACCGCGATCCGGAGACCGGAGAAATCCTCAATCGCGTAGCCCTCAACGAGGAGCTGGAGAAAATCGAAAAACCGGCCGGCATCAGCAACCCGAAAGATTTCCGCAACGAAATCGTCAACTTCGTACTGCGGGCCCGCGCCAACAACAACGGCAAAAACCCGACCTGGCTCAGCTACGAGAAACTGCGGGTGGTTATCGAGAAAAAAATGTTCTCCAACACCGAGGACCTGCTTCCGGTTATCAGCTTCAACGCCAAGGCAAGCAAAGAGGATCAACAAAAGCACAACGACTTCGTTACTCGAATGGTCGAACGTGGCTACACCGACAAACAAGTACGGCTTCTCTCCGAGTGGTACCTGCGGGTCAGAAAGTCGCAGTGAGGCAGCTGTAAGCCTCTAGCCTCAAGCTGCAAGAAGAAGCACGCGCTACCGCTTCGACTTGCAGCTTGCAGCTCACAACTTGAAGCTGCCCGGAGGGCCTAATGAGCTATGTGATCGACCGACGCCTCAATGGCAAGAACAAGAGCACGGTGAACCGCCAGCGTTTCCTGCGACGTTACCGTGACCACATCAAGAAGGCCGTAGAAGAGGCCGTGGGCCGCCGTTCCATTACCGACATGGAACATGGCGAACAAATCAGCATTCCCGGCCGCGATATCGATGAGCCGGTGCTTCACCACGGCCGCGGTGGCAAGCAAACGGTGGTGCACCCTGGCAACAAGGAGTTCACCAGCGGCGAACACATTCAACGCCCACAAGGTGGCGCGGGAGGTGGTGGCGGCCCCGGCAAGGCAGGCAACTCCGGCGAAGGCATGGATGAGTTTGTGTTTCAAATCACCCAGGAAGAGTTTCTGGAATTCATGTTCGAAGACCTCGAACTGCCCAACCTGGTCAAACGCAACCTTACGGGGACCGACACCTTTAAAACGGTGCGTGCGGGCATCAGCAACGAAGGCAACCCGTCGCGCATCAACATCATTCGCACCCTGCGCTCGGCTCACGCACGGCGTATTGCCCTGTCCGGCAGCAGCCGGAAAAAACTCAAGGAAGCCAAAGCCGAACTTGAACGACTGAAGCGCGAAGAACCGGACAACTTCGGCGATATCAAGGCAGTAGAGGCTGAAATCGAGAAACTCAGCGCACGCATCCATCGCGTGCCATTCCTCGACACTTTTGACCTCAAGTACAACTTGCTGGTCAAGCAACCCAACCCCAGCTCGAAGGCCGTCATGTTCTGCCTGATGGACGTTTCCGGCTCCATGACCCAAGCCACCAAAGACATCGCCAAGCGTTTTTTCATCCTGCTGTACCTGTTCCTGAAGCGTAACTACGACAAGATTGACGTAGTGTTTATTCGCCATCACACCAGTGCACGGGAGGTTGATGAAGAGGAGTTTTTCTATTCGAGGGAGACCGGCGGCACCATTGTTTCCAGCGCACTCAAACTGATGCAGGAAATCATGGCTGAGCGCTATCCCACAAATGAGTGGAATATCTATGCAGCGCAGGCTTCAGACGGCGATAACTGGAACGATGATTCACCCATTTGCCGGGATATTCTGATCAATCAGATCATGCCGTTCGTGCAGTACTACACTTATGTAGAAATAACCCCGCGCGAACATCAGGCCCTCTGGTACGAGTACGAACGTATCAGCGAAGCGTATTCAGATACCTTCGCCCAACAGCAACTGGTCTCGGCCGGCGACATCTATCCGGTCTTCCGTGAACTCTTCCAGCGCAGGTTAGTGACATGACCGCCAAAGAGAATAAACGCCATCCCATTTCCACTGGCTCCGAGTGGACCTTTGAACTGATCCAGGCTTACGACCGCGAAATCGGCCGCCTGGCCGAACGCTATGCCCTGGATACCTACCCCAACCAGATCGAGGTGATTACCGCCGAGCAAATGATGGATGCCTATGCCTCTGTGGGCATGCCGCTGGGCTACCACCATTGGTCCTACGGCAAACATTTCTTGAGCACCGAAAAGTCCTATAGCCGCGGCCAGATGGGACTCGCCTACGAGATCGTGATCAACTCAGATCCATGCATCGCCTATCTGATGGAAGAAAACACCATCTGCATGCAGGCCCTGGTGGTGGCCCATGCCTGCTATGGCCATAACAGCTTCTTCAAGGGTAACTACCTGTTTCGCACCTGGACCGATGCCAGTTCGATCATTGACTATCTGGTGTTCGCCAAGCAGTACATCATGCAATGCGAAGAGCGCCACGGTATCGATGCCGTTGAAGACCTGCTCGACTCCTGCCACGCCCTGATGAACTACGGCGTTGATCGTTACAAACGGCCTTATCCGATTTCAGCCGAAGAAGAACGTCGGCGGCAGAAGGACCGTGAAGAGCACCTGCAAAAACAGATCAATGATCTGTGGCGCACCATTCCCAAAGGTGCAGACAAGTTCAGCGAAAAGGACAGCGCACGATTCCCCGACGAGCCCCAGGAAAACATCCTGTACTTCATCGAAAAACACGCTCCCCTGCTCGAGCCCTGGCAGCGTGAAGTCGTACGCATCGTGCGCAAGATTGCCCAGTACTTTTACCCACAACGGCAAACCCAGGTAATGAACGAGGGCTGGGCGACGTTCTGGCACTACACCTTGATGAACGATCTCTACGATGAAGGGCTGGTTACCGAGGGCTTTATGATGGAGTTCCTCATCTCCCATACCAGCGTGGTGTTCCAGCCAGGCTTTGACAGCCCTCACTACAGCGGGATCAACCCCTACGCACTGGGTTTTGCAATGTATTGCGACATCCGGCGCATTTGCGAACATCCAACTGACGAGGACCGCCACTGGTTCCCGGACATGGCTGGCAGCGACTGGCTATCGAGCATCAAATTCGCCATGAGCAGCTTCAAGGACGAAAGTTTCATCCTGCAATACCTGTCACCCAAGGTCATCCGCGACCTGAAACTGTTCAGCATCATGGACGATGATCAAAAGGACGACCTGCTAGTACCTGCCATTCATGACGAGAACGGCTACCGCACCATTCGTGAAACCCTGGCGGCTCAGTACAACCTGGGCAATCGTGAACCCAACGTGCAAATCTGGAGCATCGACCGCCGCGGCGATCGCTCTCTGACCCTGCGTCACCAGCAACATGACCGCAAACCCCTGGGCGACTCCACCGACGAAGTGCTCAAACACCTGCATCGCCTGTGGGGGTTCGATATTCATCTTGAAACCCTTCAAGGCGACCTGGTCATGAAAGTCCACCATGTCCCGCCAAAAGGAGAACATTCAGACTCTGACTACGGGCGTTTGGATATGAGCGCCATTCACCTGTAACACGGGAACCTCCGTTCTCACGGCGCAAGCGTTATCCTGTCGTGCTAACGGAGGTTTTTTATGCAGATTTATAAAGTTGGCGGTGCCGTAAGGGATCGCCTGCTGGGCAAGCCCGTCACAGATATAGATTGGGTAGTGGTCGGCGCAACAGTCGAACAAATGCTCAGCAAAGGGTTTCGCCCCGTGGGCTCGGACTTTCCGGTATTTCTTCACCCTGTAACCGGGGAGGAATACGCACTGGCCCGCACAGAGCGCAAAAGCGGCCAGGGCTATGGCGGCTTCATCTTTCATGCAAGCCCCGACATTACCCTTGAACAAGACCTGATCCGGCGCGACCTGACCATCAACGCAATGGCTGAGAACGACTCAGGTAATTTGACCGACCCTTTCCATGGTCAGCGCGATCTTGAGGCGCGGATTTTACGCCATGTTTCACCCGCATTCGCCGAAGATCCCCTCCGGGTATTGCGAGTTGCCCGGTTCGCCGCGCGCTATGCCGGACTCGGTTTCAGCATCGCACCCGAGACCCTGGAGCTGATGCGCCAACTGTCTCGCTCAGGCGAACTGCAAGCGCTGACCCCGGAGCGTTGCTGGAAAGAAATCTCCCGGGCCCTGATGGAAGATCAGCCTCAGGTATTCCTGGAAGTACTGCGCAGCTGCGAGGCTCTGGAAGTGCTGCTACCGGAGATCAATGCCCTGTTTGGTGTACCCCAGCCTGCTGCACATCACCCGGAGATCGACAGCGGCGTACACACCTTGAGCGTGCTTGAGCAGGCAGCCCTGCACAATCAGCCACTGACCGTGCGCTGGGCCTGCCTGCTGCATGATCTGGGCAAAGGGCTTACACCTGAAAAGGACTGGCCAAGACACATTGCCCACGAGCACAAAGGGCTGCGCCTGATCAAAGCGGTCAACGAGCGCTACAAAGTGCCGCGCGACTGTCAGGAACTGGCACTCCTTGTGGGCGAATATCACACCCACGGCCACCGCGCTCTGGAACTCAAGGCATCAACGCTACTGGAACTGCTGCAGCGTTTTGACGTATATCGTCGACCGCAGCGTTTTGAGGAATTTATCGTAGCCTGCGAGATGGACGCCAAAGGGCGCCTGGGACTGGAGAATCGCCCGTATCCACAGGCCGATTACCTGCGCGGAGCTGCCAAGGCTGCCCAGGCCGTGGCCGTCCAGCCTTTACTTGAGCAGGGTTTCAAAGGCCCTGAACTCGGGGAAGCGCTAAAGCACGAACGGCTAAAGGCGCTGCAAGCCTACAAAGAAGCAGCAAAAGCCTGAGACATCGTTCTTGTAGTCGATGGCGCAGGCTGCGCTAAGGGCCGAAGGACCTTCACCGCAGGGTCGCCAGGCAACCCATCACAGCCTGCACCAGCGACTACTAAGGCAAAAGCATCCCGGCCGGGGTCAACTGCTCCCCCCGCCATTCAAATGCTGCAGGCGCCAGAACTTGATCGATCTGTGCTTCTGCCCACATCTGAGCCAGAGTCTTGCCCACGCCCGGATGCACCTTGTCTGGCGCTATCAACGATAAGGGCCACAAGACAAAAGCATTTTTGAGAATCTCTGCACGGGGCAAAATCAAGCCATCAAAGTTGCCTTCCAGATCACCGTAAAACAACACGTCGATATCCAAAGGCAAACCTTTGCGATCTTGGGCATAACGTCCGTTATCCGCCTCGATCAACTTCAAACGTCGACTTAGTTCAGCCAGCGGAAAGTCAGTTTTTGCCGACACCACCAGGTTGAAAAAAGGCCCGCTCCTGATGCCCACCGGCTGACTTTCAAACACTGCAGAACAGCTCATGTCCTGCAAAAATCCCGCAAGGGCGTCAAGCCCGGCGCACAAATGCTTTTCACGCTCGACATTACTGCCCAGCCCGAGGAAAACCTGAGTTAGCGACATCCGCGCTCAATCTCCACGCCCACACCGGTGGCCGCCGAAACGGCGCCGGGCTTGGTCAGCTTCAGATGCAACCACGGAATATTGAATTCAGTCATCAGCACTTCGGCCAGACGCTCAG
The DNA here is from genome assembly GCF_022496645.1 of Pseudomonas sp. TMW22089. Lineage (NCBI taxonomy): Bacteria > Pseudomonadati > Pseudomonadota > Gammaproteobacteria > Pseudomonadales > Pseudomonadaceae > Pseudomonas > Pseudomonas sp. TMW22089. Next base: position 275,109 of record NZ_SCFG01000003.1, on the reverse strand, counting down.
CAAAAGTCTCCACCAACTGGAACTGAGCTGCCTCGGCAAATGCCTGGATTCGCGAAGAAACACTCGCGTAATCCAGGGCCAGCGTCAGGTCATCACCGGCCGCAGCCGGGCGATTATCCCACGCGAAACTCAGGTCAAGCCGCAAGCACTGGCGGATGCCACGCTCCCAGTCATAAGCACCGATCACGGTGTCAACTTCCAGGCCTTCGATAAACACTCTGTCCAAGCACTTTTCTCCGCAGCACGACAAGGGCGCAATGCGCCGTTAGAATCAGGGCGTCCTCGCCCGGAATAGTTAGCATGTTTTGGTTACTGGCGATTTTCGCCTACCTGCTTGGCTCTCTGTCCTTCGCCATTTTGCTCAGCCGCCTGACGGGAAATCCCGACCCGCGAATGAGTGGCTCGGGCAATGCCGGCGCGACCAATATGTTGCGCCTTGCCGGCAAAAAGCTCGCCGTCCTGACTCTGCTCGGCGACCTGTGCAAAGGCTTGCTGCCTGTACTTTTGGCCAACCAGCTCGGTCTCCCGCTCCAGCAACAAGCCTGGATCGGTATCTGCGCCGTCTTCGGCCACATGTACCCGTTGTACTTCCGCTTTCGCGGCGGCAAAGGCGTTGCCACTGCCGCAGGCATGCTGGTGGGACTCTACCCGCCTGCCGCCCTGCTGGCCGTTGCCGCATGGCTACTGACCTTCCAGCTAAGCCGCACCAGCTCACTGGCAGCGTTGATAGCCACACCCCTGACCCTGCCATTGCTGGCCTGGCAAGAGCCTGCTGCCCTGCTGCCCATGTGCGCCTTGACGGCGCTGATTGTATGGCGCCACCGCAGCAATTTACGCGACCTGATGGCCGGGCGCGAACGGCATTTCTGAATAGCGCGCATGAAATACGCTCACGCAACACCGACTCATGCCTTACGCCCCGCACTCACAGCGGCTTCAATTGCTCCATCGGCCAGCGCGCCTGCACACTGATCGCCAGGCTTTCATGCTGACCGGCCTGCAACCGCTGGCAGCCGGCAAAGGCAATCATTGCGCCGTTGTCCGTACAAAACTCCGGTCGGGCGTAGTAAACATTGCCATTCATGTCGCCGAGCATTTTTTCGAGCGAAACCCGCAGCGCCTTATTGGCACTGACCCCGCCCGCAATCACCAGACGCTTCATGCCTGCGTGCTTCAAAGCCCGCTTGCACTTGATGGTCAAGGTCTCGACCACCGCCTGCTGGAACGCCAGAGAGATATCGCAACGGGTCTGCTCTGTGTCATCACCAGCCGCCACACAGCGCTGCCAGGTATTCAAGGCAAAGGTTTTAAGGCCGCTGAAACTGAATTGCAGCCCCGGACGGTCAGTCATGGGCCTGGGGAACACAAACCGCCCCGCAACGCCCTGAGCGGCCAGTCGCGCAATCTCAGGGCCGCCTGGGTAGTTGAGCCCCATCATCTTCGCCGTCTTGTCGAATGCTTCTCCGGCCGCGTCGTCCAGGGTCTCGCCCAACAACTCGTATTGGCCGATGCCATCCACACGCACCAACTGCGTATGACCGCCCGACACCAACAAAGCGACGAACGGGAATTCCGGGGGCTGCTCTTCCAGCATTGGAGCCAACAAATGGCCCTCCATGTGGTGCACACCCAAGGCCGGAATACCCCAGGCAAACGCCAGCGCCTGGGCACATGAAGCCCCAACCAGAAGGGCTCCGACCAATCCAGGCCCTGCCGTGTAGGCGATCGCATCAATCTCTGTAGGCACACAGCCAGCCTCAGCCAGCACCTGACGAATCAAGGGCAGCATGCGCTTGACGTGATCCCTTGAAGCCAGCTCCGGAACCACACCGCCATAAGCGCGGTGCAAGTCGATCTGACTGAACAGTGCGTCGGCCAAAAGCCCGCGTTCACTGTCGTAAAGCGCGACGCCGGTCTCGTCGCAGGAGGTTTCTAATCCCAGTACTAGCATGGGTTTACGCCTTGTAGAGGCTAAATTCGAAGGCGCGCATAATAGTCGCCACTCCCGCCCCCGGCCAGCGGTTTTCGATCAGAGGCTTTGCATTCCGGGCGATGAGGGGTTAACATCCGCAACCCTTAAAAACCGACGTCTTCCAACGCGATTTTGCCTTGAGACGTTGACCCCGGTAATGAATGAAGGTAGCTCTGGATGCCAGCCGTCAAAGTAAAAGAGAACGAACCCTTCGACGTAGCTCTGCGTCGTTTCAAGCGCTCCTGCGAAAAAGCCGGTGTTCTGGCTGAAGTTCGCAGCCGCGAATTTTACGAGAAGCCGACTTCTGAGCGTAAGCGTAAAGCAGCAGCTGCTGTTAAGCGTCACGCGAAGAAAGTTCAGCGCGAGCAGCGCCGCGCCGTTCGTCTGTACTAATACACAGACGTTCGAAGCACGCTTCTGCCAAGCCCGGCCTAAAGCCGGGCCGTAGGCAGTTGCAGCTTTAGTTACATGTTTTATTGTCAAGGCCGCAGATGCGACCGCGACAAAACGCTACATCACGTCAGACCTGGCCTAATAGCCAGCGGTGCACGTCTTTACTGACGAGCCTTCCAAGGCTACCGACGAGCACACCCCTCTGATTTTCCCAAAGACGATCAGCCCAAGGTACCTCTCCAGTACCTGCTTATGAGCTATCCGAGACCAGCCATTGGTCAATGCCGGACTCAGAGCGCGACACCTATCGAAGCCATTTACCCTGATTAAAAATAAATCAGTGACGTTTCGACAGATACACTCCCCCAACATGATTGAGCAGACGTCCCGCGATCTGGCAGCACACTTGCCTGCACGTACAACGACCAAGCCCTCATGCGGGTTAATTTCTGCGCAGAGATGACGAGAACGCCATGGCCGGGTTAATCCCCCAGAGCTTCATTGACGACCTTCTTAACCGTACCGATATCGTCGATGTCGTCAGCTCACGCGTGCAAATGAAGAAAGCCGGCAAGAACTACACCGCCTGCTGCCCCTTCCACAAAGAAAAAACACCATCCTTCAGCGTCAGCCCCGACAAACAGTTCTATTACTGCTTCGGATGCGGCGCAGGAGGCAATGCCCTCGGCTTTATCATGGACCACGACAACCTGGACTTCCCCCAGGCTGTAGAGGAACTGGCCAAAGCCGCGGGCATGGAAATCCCCCGGGAAGAAAGCGGCCGCCCACACAAGCCAAGGCAGCCCACCGACTCTCCGCTCTACCCGCTTCTGACAGCCGCAGCCGACTTTTATCGCCAGGCCCTAAAAGGCCATCCGGCACGCAAAGCGGCCGTGGACTACCTGAAGGGACGCGGCCTGACCGGCGAAATAGCCCGCGACTTCGGACTGGGCTTCGCCCCGCCCGGCTGGGACAACCTGTACAAGCACCTGAGCAGCGACACACTGCAACAAAAGGCCATGATCGACGCCGGCCTGCTGGTCGAAAATGCCGAAACCGGCAAACGTTATGACCGCTTTCGTGATCGAGTCATGTTTCCGATCCGCGACAGTCGTGGCCGCATCATTGCTTTCGGCGGCCGGGTACTGGGCGACGACAAACCAAAATACCTGAACTCCCCCGAAACCCCGGTCTTCCATAAAGGCCAGGAACTGTACGGGCTGTTCGAAGCGCGCAAATTCAACCGCAGCCTCGACGAAATCATCGTCGTCGAAGGCTACATGGATGTTATCGCTCTCGCCCAGCAAGGCCTGCGCAATGCCGTGGCCACACTCGGCACGGCAACCAGCGAAGAACACATGAAGCGCCTGTTCCGCGTGGTGCCCAGCGTCCTGTTCTGCTTTGACGGTGACCAGGCCGGCCGCAACGCTGCCTGGCGCGCACTGGAAGCGACCCTGCCTTGCCTGCAGGACGGCCGTCGCGCGCGCTTCCTGTTCCTGCCCGAAGGCGAAGATCCGGACACGCTGGTGCGTTCCGAAGGTACTGACGCCTTCAAGGCGCGTATCAACCAGCATGCACAGCCGCTGGCCGATTATTTCTTCCAGCAACTGACAGAAGAGTCCGACCCGCGCTCGCTTGAAGGCAAGGCCCACATGGCAACCCTGGCAGCACCGCTGATCGATAAAGTTCCGGGGGCCAACCTGCGGACCCTGATGCGCCAACGCCTGAGCGAGATAACCGGCCTCACCAGTGAAACCGTCAGCCAGCTGGCACAGAACGCACCCGCAAAGGTGCAGGCGCAACCTGCTTATGACCCGGGCATTGATTACGACGGCATGCCTGACTACAGCGACTTCCAGCAACCGGACACCTACCTCCCCCAACAGGAGTGGACGCCGAAAAAAACTGGCGCTGGCGGCAAGAAGTGGGAAAACAAGCCCTGGGACAAAAAATCCAAGCGCGGCGGCGACAATGACCAGCCCCGCGGGCCACGCATCCCGGCAGCGGTCGAGCCGCCAACCCTGGCCGCCCTGCGCACACTGCTGCATCACCCACAACTGGCTGCGAAAGTTGAAGATGCCGGGCACTTTGCCGCAGAAGACCAGACTAATAATCAACTGCTGATCGCTCTGGTCGAGGCCGTACAGAAAAATCCTAAGCTAAGCTCTATTCAGTTGTTATCCCGTTGGCACGGGACTGAACAGGGTCGTTTATTGCAAAGATTGCTGGAAAAGGAATGGTTAATTGATGCCGACAACCTTGAACAACAGTTTTTCGACACTATAACTAGCCTGTCAGCTCGCCAACGCGAGCGAAATCTGGAGCAACTTCTTCGAAAAGCACGTCAAGGCGAGCTCAGTACCGAGGAGAAAAATCAGTTACGCGACCTTCTAAGTCGCAATAATCCCGCATCAAACCCGACCTCAACTGGCGCGTGAGGTCATAGCTAAGGTATAATCCTCGGCTTGTTTTTTGCCCGCCAAGACCTTCAGTGGATAGGGTGTTATGTCCGGAAAAGCGCAACAGCAGTCTCGTATCAAAGAGTTGATCACCCTCGGCCGTGAGCAGAAGTATCTGACTTACGCAGAGGTCAACGACCACCTGCCCGAAGATATTTCAGATCCGGAGCAAGTGGAAGACATCATCCGCATGATTAATGACATGGGGATCCCCGTACACGAGAGTGCTCCGGATGCGGACGCCCTTATGTTGGCCGATGCTGACACCGACGAAGCAGCTGCTGAAGAAGCAGCTGCCGCGTTGGCGGCAGTAGAGACCGACATTGGTCGTACTACCGACCCTGTACGCATGTATATGCGTGAAATGGGCACGGTAGAACTGCTGACACGTGAAGGCGAAATCGAAATCGCCAAGCGTATCGAAGAAGGCATCCGCGAAGTGATGGGCGCAATTGCGCACTTCCCTGGCACGGTTGACCATATTCTCTCCGAGTACACTCGCGTCACCACCGAAGGTGGCCGCCTGTCCGACGTTCTGAGCGGTTATATCGACCCGGACGACGGTATTGCGCCGCCCGCAGCCGAAGTACCGCCTCCTGTCGACCCAAAGGTGAAAGCCGAAGGTGACGACGAAGAGGACGAAAAGGAAGAGTCCACCGAAGAAGAGGAAGAGGTCGAAAGCGGCCCTGACCCGATCATCGCGGCTCAGCGTTTCGGCGCCGTTTCCGATCAGATGGAAATCGCTCGCAAGGCACTGAAAAAGCACGGTCGCGGCAGCAAGCAGGCAATTGCCGAGCTGGTTGCACTGGCCGAGCTGTTCATGCCGATCAAACTGGTCCCGAAGCAATTCGAAGGCCTGGTTGAGCGTGTTCGTAGCGCCCTGGAGCGTCTGCGTGCACAAGAGCGCGCCATCATGCAGCTGTGTGTACGTGATGCACGCATGCCGCGCACCGACTTCCTGCGCCTGTTCCCGGGTAACGAAGTCGACGAAAGCTGGAGCGACGCGCTGGCCAAAGGCAAAAGCAAATACGCTGAAGCCATTGGTCGCCTGCAACCGGACATCATCCGTTGCCAGCAGAAGCTGTCTGCACTGGAAGCTGAAACCGGCTTGAAGATTGCCGAGATCAAGGACATCAACCGTCGCATGTCGATCGGTGAGGCCAAGGCCCGCCGCGCGAAGAAAGAGATGGTTGAAGCCAACTTGCGTCTGGTGATCTCCATCGCCAAGAAGTACACCAACCGTGGCTTGCAGTTCCTCGACTTGATCCAGGAAGGCAACATCGGCTTGATGAAAGCGGTAGACAAGTTTGAATACCGCCGCGGCTACAAATTCTCGACTTATGCCACCTGGTGGATCCGTCAGGCGATCACTCGCTCGATCGCCGACCAGGCCCGCACCATCCGTATTCCGGTGCACATGATCGAGACGATCAACAAGCTCAACCGCATTTCCCGCCAGATGTTGCAGGAAATGGGTCGTGAACCGACCCCGGAAGAGCTGGGCGAACGCATGGAAATGCCTGAGGATAAAATCCGCAAGGTATTGAAGATCGCTAAAGAGCCGATCTCCATGGAAACCCCGATCGGTGATGACGAAGACTCCCATCTGGGCGACTTCATCGAAGACTCGACCATGCAGTCGCCAATCGATGTAGCCACCGTTGAGAGCCTTAAAGAAGCGACACGCGACGTACTCTCCGGCCTCACCGCACGTGAAGCCAAAGTACTGCGCATGCGCTTCGGCATCGACATGAATACCGACCACACCCTTGAGGAGGTTGGTAAGCAGTTCGACGTTACCCGTGAACGGATTCGTCAGATCGAAGCCAAGGCGTTGCGCAAGCTGCGCCACCCGACGAGAAGCGAGCATCTGCGCTCCTTCCTCGACGAGTGATACCAAAACCCCCGGCCCTGCCGGGGGTTTTGCTTTATAGCAAACTGCCCTCCCCGTTCTTTCGCCTGCCAGGCGCATGTCACGTCCGCAGACCACTCCACGACTGCAACCTCTTGCCCCCTGCCTGCGAAGAAACCCCCGACAAAACCATCATTAGCGACGAGTGCCGAGACCTGGGCTCGACAGGATTTTCTTGCCGCACAAAGCTGCGAACGGATACAGACCCGCATCGCCAGCACGGCGCAAACCGCAAAAAATCGCAGAGACCATTGTTCAGGCCTCTATTTCAGACTTTTCGGATAGCACTCACGAGAAACCATCGTTATAATCCGCGACCTACTGAGGGCCTATAGCTCAGTTGGTTAGAGCAGGGGACTCATAATCCCTTGGTCGTAGGTTCGAGTCCTACTGGGCCCACCATACTCAAAGCCGCGCACTGCGCGGCTTTTTGCTGTCTGCGAAAAAAACAGCTAGACCAATCCTATGGTCCGCAGGTACAAAATCAGTACAGTGCCAATGCAACGGTGCGATTTTGGAGCAGCAACAAGATGGCCACCATCGTCAAAACAGATGCCGGCACCTGGAAAGCTTTAGTGCGCAAGACAGGCTGGCCCGCAAACGCGAAGACCTTTCGTACCAAACGTGATGCCGAAGACTGGGCTCGTCGTACAGAAGATGAAATGGTCAGGGGTGTGTACATTCAGCGAAGTGGCTCAGAGCGCATGACATTGGCTATGGCGCTGAAGCGATACCTTGCCGAGATCAGCCCTACGAAAAAACTTAGCACGCAGCGCTCCGAGGTAACGAAGTCTAAGCAACTGATAAACCATCTGGGCAAGTACTCGATGGCAGCACTCTCTGCAGAAATCATCGCTAATTACCGAGATTCACGCTTAGCCTCGATCACCAATCGCGGTATGCCAACAAGCAACAACACTGTGCGCCTGGAGCTCGCACTTCTAAGCCACCTATACACCGTAGCGATTCAGGAGTGGGGATTGGGGCTGAGCTTCAACCCTGTCCTGAACATCCGTAAGCCAAGCCCAGGTGAAGGCCGAGACCGGCGTTTATCTGCAGAGGAAGAACGCCGATTGCTAGCCGCAGTGAATGCTCACAGCAATCCCATGCTTGGTTGGATCGTTCGAATCGCCCTGGAGACCGGCATGCGCTCGTCGGAGATAACATCTTTGCGCCGGCATCAGGTTGACCTGAAAAAGCGCGTTGTACGCCTCTCTGACACGAAAAACGATAGCGCCCGCACTGTGCCACTGACCCGGTTAGCCACTGACACCTTCCAAGTGGCGATGAACAATCCAATCCGCCCAATCGATTGCGACCTGGTATTTTTTGGGGAGCCTGGCAAAGAGGGCAAGCGCAACGCGTATGCCTTCACCAAAACCTGGGGCAAACTGAAGACCCAGTTAGGAATGCCGGACCTGCGTTTTCATGATCTTCGCCATGAAGCCGTCAGCCGGCTGGTAGAGGGTGGCCTTTCTGACCAAGAGGTGTCTGCCATCAGCGGGCATAAGTCAATGCAGATGCTCAAGCGCTACACGCATCTGCGCGCGGAGGATCTGGTTGGCAAATTAGATAAACTTCCGGCAAGACGCTAGTAACTGGGTAATCGCATGGGCTTGCTAGCCCGTACACATTCGACGTGACCAATCATTCGGATAAAATTTCGGGACAACAGCAGGAAATCCAATGCGCCAGGAGGGACCTAACTGCGGGATCTCGGTGAACTTCAAGACCTATAACCACTGCTATGCACCCTATGGCCCAAGTTCTGAATAATTAAAAACGGTACATGAGAATTATGACGGATCAAGATCTTACGAGGAGCCAGCACTATGTTGCGCGCACCTATCAGAAAGGATGGTCGCCGCGTCGATGGCAGGTAGATGGTTACCCCACGGACTGTGTAGTGTGGATTCATGACCTTGTAAAAAAACAAGAGCGAGAAACAGGCCCGAATGCTCTATTGACTTCAAATTGGTTCTATGAGTCCAACAAGGCAGCTCCCGATAACGAGCATGAGAAGTGGTTTGGAGATTTCGAGTCTGCATATGCGAAGACGATGCGTTTCATAGACTCGATCCTTACGACGGTCGAAAAAAATATACCGGCTCCGGACCTGGGGCAGGGCCTCGCATCCGCGCTTGCAGAAATTGCTAAACGATCACCTGAGCTCATGATTGTGCTGAAGGAGTTTGCCGCACTCTCTTATGCACGCACTCCTGCGATGATGTTGCTTAAGCATGGGGAGCTAAAAGCAGATGCCACGGTCGGGCCTGAACTAGCGAATGCCTTGACCGAGCCATATACTTTTATCCAGCACTTCCGAGAGTCGACACTGTTGCAGCGGTTCAACTCGCTCAACATTCAGTTCTGGATATCTCCAGAGAAAGGTTTTTTGACATGTGATCGCCCGTGCTATGACTTTGGCGATGTCGCCTCGGGGCACTGGCCGCTTTCAGGGTATGATATTGGCCGTCGGGATGACGTAGCGGCATTCATGCCGCTCACACCCCGGGTGGCTATGCTTATGGCACCTACAACAGCGGTATTCCTTGGCAAAAAAATGAATTTCGCGCCCTTCAGCACCAAGGTTATAACGAACGAATCGTTGGATGTCGCCAATACGATGACCATCAATATGGCCGGGCGATGGGTTATCGGGAGTGAAAGACTCCTAGACATTTACGAACGGCGGGAAATGCCTCTGAGGAAAAAGTAGGGATTGGCTAATCCACCACCTAACTCCAGAGATACGGAAAAATCAGTAATCTTTATTCCCTCCTAGAGTGCAAACAGGTTTCTTGCTGTATATCGCGAACGTCTGCCACTGGCAGGTATCTGCCGCTCGTAAAATGCAATGCGCTGGTCAGATCAGATGCAAACGTTCGCTTAATCAGAACGCAATTGTACTGGTCGATAAATGCACGGACGAGTGGGCAATTCAGTGACCCACCTGACCCAACGCCATCGTCACTAGTCAAAGCTTCAGCCGCTTTTGCCCCGGCTGAAAATCCGCCGGAGCAAAAGCGGCTAGCACTGTGCTTTTGCTTTTAGCCCTCCATCAGACGTACCAACCCATCGACAGTCCCCTTGCTGAGCCCCACCTCCTTAGCGATTACCGTGATCGATAGCCCTTTCATGGCGGCATCCCTTATCGCCTTTCTAATTGGTTCCGGAACCTGCGCCTCGCCGGTTAGCGGGTTGATGTAGCTGCCTGCATGGTGCGTATTCATCAATAACTCTAGGCTTTTCTTGGCTTTTGATATCGCCTGACGCGATATTCCCAACCGCCTTGCCATCTCTGATTGGCTGATGCCCTCTTCGTGCATGAGCCAAACTTTTTCGCGTAGCCCAAGTGATGAGGGCTTACCTGTCGTCACAACGTGCAAGCCTGAGTGCACCTGGTCATAGGCGAGCTTTCTTATTTCCTGGATATCAGGGGAGCTGGGGGGCAGGAAATTGAACGCAAACTCAGATCTTCCCGACCTGCTGAGTGCGGATAGATGATTATGAAACGCAGCCTTGTAGCGTAAGTCAGCATGGTATTTTGCCGACCCGGGCTTGTGTACGGCGCAGTACCGGTAGCTTAGGTTCCCCGCCACGATTTTCTCGATACGAAACCGCTCGAATACGACGCGTAGCTTTGCAGCCTCTGCTTTCGATATCAAAGTACTGGATGGAGAAAGCTGGAGGCTGCTTACCAGCATCCAAGCCTCTGCCAGCCTGGCGCCCTGTTCTTCAGCAGAGAGCTGGCACTGACCTGAACGGACAATTTCGCCGACCTCGTAACGCTGTTGAGCTGCAAGCTCCTGCAGTCTGCTGGACCGAATGCTTACACGCCAGCATAGGTCACAGTAACCGCCATCCTGTGGACGGGTCCGGTCATCTATAGCGGCATCAAAGTCCCTCAATGCCTTTGTACGCAGAGGCCTGAAGTGGCGCATCAATCGAAACAAGTCACGTACAGATTCCAAAGCCCCGCAAAGCGATTCCGAGCCTTCGAACGGCACCCCGTTCGGACTGATCAAACTACGAATGGCGAATCTAATATTTGAATCCCAGCGATCCAAGTTCAGGAGCTGCCAGTCGATCTCCGGCATATTTTCTGGTCTATCGGGCATCACACCGCGAGCTAGAACATCTGCCATCAGACCGCCTCCACCTGACTCAGCGCGCGCAACGTAAGGTGCTGCGTAAAATGGTGGTGGGATATGGGCCATTTCCGACAGCCGAGCACCAGTCAGCAAACTCTTGGCCCACTCGCCCTCGTAGCCAGCTAGGCACTGATCAAACGGCGCATCCAAATTCGCCCTCACCAGAGGCCAGATGGGATAGCGCCTGGAGGTTAGGCTCGAGGATGCGTTAAGCCGACCTAACACCGCTCCGTAGCCAGAAGCAAACTGGACTGAACAACGAGGATCGTGATCGTAAACCTTGAGCAGATTCGTCAGATAATCGAGACGCGCCATGTCAACCTAGAAGTTAAAAACATTCGCCTCATTCTAGGCGTAATTACTCGTAATGTTCTACCTACATTACTTACTGTAGGCAAAGAAACATGACAACCGAAGAGCTAATTCTGACCAGCAACGGGGGCTCTCCCCTACTGTCACTATCGCAGGTCGCAGAGATCCTTCATCGCAGCCCTGAGGGGTTGCGCATAACATTATCGGGGGATAACGAAATCGCCCGAAACTTGAAACCCTGCAGGATAAAAATTGGCCGACGCGTCTATTTCCGCGTAGCTGGCATAGCTCGCTTTATCGACGAAGCGTAAGACTAGCCCGTGTCCGCAGTGACCAAACTATCGCGACTAGTGGAACGGGCTTCCAGGCTCCCACCTACTCCGACGGTGGTATCACTGGAACCAGTCCGGTCTGAAAAGGTGCTGACGAGTTGGCCTGACGAAGTAAGAGGCGTACCCAATATCACTCTCCGGTCTGCGCTTTTCGGGTCCAGTCGCTCCGCTAGCAACGCATTCCTACAGCGCGCCGAAATTTACACTCAGAGGCCCACGCAAATGAGATACACGGGGCCACGTTTGGACCAGGGCGATTTGGATGTCTGGATCACGTTGTTGCATATCGCTCGCCAAAAGCAGATGGGGAAATCTTTTAAAACCAGCGCATACGAGCTTCTGAAACTACAAGGGAAGACGGATGCCGGGAATAATAGAAAAACGCTCTACAAGCGCCTGTTCCGTCTCGCAGCGGGCACGCTTGAGTTAAGTGCAAAACACCAGTCCTATACAGGCGGCCTGATTGACTCGATCTATAGAGACGATATGGAGCAAAAGCTCGTCATCACCTTGAACCTTGAGCTTTCTTACCTGTTTGGACCAAATTACTTTACCCACATTGATTGGGGTGTTCGCAGAAGTCTGAACTCGAAACCATTAGCACAGTGGCTACATGGGTATCTATCGAGCCATGCTGAGCCCTTCCCTGTGTCGATTGATACGCTAATGAAGATGGCCGGTAGTCTCGACAGCTCTACATCAAGCCGTGAGCAAAATATTCGAAGGGCACTGGACTCGCTGCAGCACGCAAGCAACCTGCACGGACAGCCGTTCAGCTACGAAATCAGCGGTGGCAACGTGTATTTCACAAAAACCCCAACCAGTAGCCAGGCTAAGCACATTGCAAGGAAAAACAGCGGCTCCAAAAGCAAGAAATAAGTACCGTACCATTGGCTAGGCAGCACCGTACCGTTGGCTCGGATGTACCGTACCGTCGGCTAAAAAATACCGTACGGTTGGCTAACTTATTAACAAAAAAAAATTGCCACAAGCCGCGCCACTGAAGGGCTGCGCGAACAATCCAAAGCGCCTTAATCCTTTTATAATCATCTTAATACAGCTTGGAAACCATAATGAGTGAGGTCGAAGCAGGCAGCGGCAACGTATACACTGATCTTGGCGACCCTGAAGCGAAGGAAATGCTGGCCAAAGCACAGACGGTTTCCTCGATCATCCGACTCATCGAGGAAAAAGGGTTGTCACTCGGTGACGCAGCACGACTGGCGGACGTTCCACAGGTGCAGCTAAGCAAGCTTCTGATCGGTCAATTTCAAACTAACGCCCTGATCGATTTGGAAGAGATACTAAAAAAAATCCGGGATTACACAAAACATGACGACCGTATCTGTCGAGCAACCTAGCTACTGGCGAGACTATTTCATCACCTTAGACAAAACCCCGCTTGGCCTTGGCGTTTGGCGAGGAATTTTCGACGATACGGAGCTTTGTGAGATCCTCACGCTGCCAAAAAAAAACCGTCGAAGATGCACTTCAGTCAGCGACACCAACGCAAGTTGAAAGCCATGCTGCAGGTCTTGGAGGAAATCAATCTTCCTGAACTGGAATGGCTACCACCCAAAGTGCGGCAACAGTTAGAAATGTGATAGCCCAATCACTTTTAGCGCTCGATATCCGTCTCATGGGGACTCTGCTCTTTCGCGAGACGAATTGCGTCAGCGTCGGCTCTCATCTGCTCAAGCGTCCTGGATGCGCTGGAACGTTCTTGGTCAGGCTTTAACGCCTGATCTCTAACGTGACCTCGCTCCACTGCCTTGGATCGCATCTGCTCGATGCTTGAAACGTTCTGACCATGTACATGGTCGCGGCCTATTTCGCGCCCGCTGCGGCCCAATTGGGCCTTCATCTGTTCCATTGCGCTTGGTATGCCGGCACTATCCTCCCCCCTTTCCCGCTGTAATTGATTAATCCATCGCTCTCCGTGATCGCTTCGCGCTTGCTCCATTCTACGGATCTGGTCGCGGACCTCCTTCTCCTGGTCTGATCGCTCTTTTTGATCTCGTAATTCTTGAACTAACTTTTCCGCCTGCGGAATCTTTTCGATGTGTCGCATGGTTTCAAGGTTTTCGCGGCGCTCATTTTTTTGGGAGAGCGCTGTGGCGATTCGTCCGGCCTCTTCTCTACTAATTCGCTCAGCTCTTTCTTTATTATTAAGACTACGATTGGATTTATCTGACACGTCGCTTTGCCTCCCGACCGGACCGGCCGCAATGATGGTCTGTTGCGGGCTACCACCAGAGTTGTTTTGCAATTGAGTTCGCCGTTCGCGCTCTTTATCGAGGCTAATAATCTCAGCTCCAGCGCTAGGCACTTCGCGCCGTAAATCATCACGAGAACGGGAAAGCTCGGCTCGGGCCTGTCGGAAGTCGATCACCTTCGCACGCAGCAACGGATCTCTCCATTCGCTAGGCAAATATTTCCGCTCTGGGGTTAACCCAGTATCCCGTTCGGCATGACTACGCATGTCGATCCTCTCTGCAGACCCTGCTCGCTGTAGATGTGTGTTGCAGCTCGTCTCCCAGCGGTATCGCAACTGACGTAACTCCGCTTTACGCTCAGCCGCACTCAGTGTGAGTCCAGCGCTTGGGCCATAACCCTTACGAGCACCACCAATAGCTGGATTCTTGGAGTTATAGCGTTTGAAGTACTGCTCAGGATCACGCGCAAAGCCATCACACTGCCTTTCACTGAACATCAAATGCAGATGGGGCTGCTCGTTGCCGTCTGCTGCTTTCGGCGAGTGAATCGCCCATTGATAAGCGTGGCGCTCCCCTATTTCCTGGCGCACAAAGTCATGCACCAGGTCTACACGCTGCTGTGGTGAAAGCTCACGGGGTAATGCTATTTCCATCTCGCGGTAAGTAGTGCCATTTTGGCGCTCATTCGCGTCGGCGGCGTTCCAAAACTCTTGGGGACAATGCTGAGCCCAAGCCGGCATGTTCCCGGACTCGGTCGCCTCCAGTTTTTCATTTCGATCCAGTCGCGCGGCGTACTTACCCTCGCGGGCGATGTAGGCCGCATGCGGCCCTGCCTTCCCAACTCGCCCTACCTTCATACTTAAACGGCCAATAGCCATAGGCGCATCACCTCTACGCTTCTGAATTTTCGCGCCCGAGAAAATCTCACTTTTGATTTTAGCTTCTGCCCCCGGCAGGGCGCGCTGTTTCTGAGGAACGAAGAAACAACTAAGCGCGCCTTCCAATACTGGAAGGATAAAGCAGTCCGCGCGCACATCAAATATATAAAAGTTATAATTAAAATCCTGAAAACAAACTTAGCGTAATTAAGCGAAATGAAAGACAAATGGCTTAGCGATAGACTGCTTCATATAAAGAACTTGAAATCACCAAGTGAACAACAGCGATTACTTCTGCTACTTTCAGAGAAGCATCCTCGCGTAAATGACGAGGAACGAAAGCTCGGTTTTCTCATCAAGGCAGAGTGGGCAGAAGCTAAAGCACAGAAAGCCAGAAGTGATGTTACCCGCATTGTTAATGCCGAGAGGGCGTCTGCACGAAAAGCTCGGGATCGCGAGCTGTATCAAGTAGCAGGGCTGCTCATACTGGCAGATTTGGTTGACACTAAGACAGGACGCCCATTGTTGGATCGAGGCGAGCTATTAGGCGCTCTAGTGGGAATTGATGAAACCCCAGTTACTGATTCAGTCCGAGCCTACTGGAAGCGAACAGGGGATGCACTCATAGCTAGTCGTGAGCGGCCAATAAAGAATTGAATAGAGTCCCCGCCACACGTTGATCACATTTAAGCAGGCTAAAAACATGAGATTCTCTGCGAAGAGTAAATTTTTTGATGACCCCGTGTCGAAGCTAAAACATTGGCTTTTGCACCGAGAACAAAAAAGAATGCGCATTGTCATCAGTCGCAAATATAAGGGCATTCTAGACCCGCAGGTTTATTGGATTACTGGAACTGATACAGAGCATGAGGGCTTGTCTAGTGATCGAATCGAAAGAATGGCCCAGCGACTCTCGCTATCACAGATCGGTATTTTTCTTGCTCAACGTATCTGGGCAAAGCGAACTTGGATACTCGTACCAACGCTGATGATAATCGGTTTGATAATCACCTATATTTTGGTGAATACCGCTGGAGCTACTACAAGCGACAAACTTATCCCACTAGTACTGACAAGCACCGTCTGGCTCAGCTTCCTACTATGTTTCTCTGCAGCACTTTTCGGCCCATTGGTTGCTCAACTATTTCTGCCGAAAACACCAGTACGCCAAGATGAAATTGACTCCGTGAAAAGCGTAATCAGTCGCTGTGTCATTCGTAATTTTGGACCAGATACTCCGCTCGATCTGGCCGACCGCGCTCGCATCTTGGTAACAGACTCCGATGGCCAATCTGTTGCCGGCCAGGTGCTAGCTACTGATCTGGAGTTTTCCGCCGTTCGCGCCGAGTTGATGATTACAAGAGCTGTGCTCATTTTGATGGGCTTAGTCATGCTAGCTCCAGTCCTCGCAACCTCATCACCCATACTTGCGGTCTTGGAATACTTCTCACTTTTGGCCTGGGAAAAGATGGCCTTTTGGATTCCTCGCGATCAGGAAAAGTCACAACCCGGGAAACAGGAAAAAGATCCCTCCGTGTTCTTCTTCGTTCTCAAGGTAGCGATCATCCCACTCATGATTATGGTTGGTCTCTCAGCTTCCTATCGAGAACACCTAGATACTTTCGTTCGACTAGACGCGCAAATGGTCCACTGGATATATGTCATCGGGATGTGGACCTTCGCGATTTACCTCACCTTCACAGCCAAATCTCCACTTACCATTCGCGCCATGCTGCTAGATCAAGCCGTACGTGAAAGTGGTACGGAGCTGTTAATCGACAAGGTCGGACGGGCGTATTTCCAGCACCTCGAGGAAGCACGCACTGAGCAGATCCGAAACGCCCAAAAGGATAGCTCTCCGTTTATCCACCTTGGAACCAGCACTAGCCTGTTAGCGCAACGTCGTGACCCACTGGCTCCTACCGAGGCAGGCATACCTTTCGGCCTGTCCGTAAACGACTTGGCTACCCATGTTGGTGTACTAGGAGCTAGCGGCACAGGCAAAACCTCAGGGGTCATACGCCCCCTAACAAAACAATGGATTGATGGTGACTTTGGGGGGCTTCTAGTACTCGATGGCAAAGGAGCGTTGCCTCTCGAATTTAACGGTATCGAGGGCTATACACTCATCAGTCCGGATCACGGCCCGTTCAATCCAATTTTCGGTATGACGCCAGATGCTTTGGCTGATGTACTGCCCGATGTGTGCGACGACGGAAAAGGAGATACCTTTTGGCGTGACTCTGCACGTCTCATGCTACGCATGGCGGCAATTCTGATAGAAGCCCATCCCGACCTTCCTTACACGCTGACACAAATCCAACAGTTCTGCTTAGCCAGCCACCAAGAGCGCGCGGACTGGCTCGACCCTATCTCTAATGAAATTGACAGTAGTGTGCGTCTGCTCGCAGCAGCCCACTACTGGCTGCTGGAGTACCCCGATTTTCCAGAGAAAACTGCCGGATGTATCAGCAACATGCTTCGAACCTGGCTGGGAAACATCTTGCTTCAGGAAAAGCTCGGTCCTTGGGTCAACACAACTGACACCCAGTTCAAAGTTGAGAATGTGATAACCGGCCAGAAAATTGGGCTTCTGCTCCCTGAGTCGGAATATGGTATTGGCGGAGTAGCCATCTCAGCCATATGCATGCGCCGAGTTTACGATGCAGTGAAGAAACGCGGCGATAACTGGCAATGTTTACCGGGCCATCGGCCCGTCCTGCTCGCCGCCGATGAAGTTCAGAACCTATTGACCAAAGCAGACCTTGAAACTGTTCCCGTCGCCCGCAGTTTGGGACTGTACCTAATGTTTGCAACACAAAACGTCGACGGCCTGTACAAAAGACTAGAGCGTGACGGGGCGGTTCAGATGCTTGGAAATCTGGCTAGCATCATTGCCCTAGCCCCTCGTACAGATGACTCAAACAACTACGTATCCAAGCGGGTCGGTAATGTATGGAAGGCCTCTACACAGAGCTTTCAGGGGCTACCAGACGCAGCCAGCGACTTAGGTCTATACGCTAACTCCGGTACAGATCAAGTAATGCAGTCGACTACGCTGCATCGCCAGAGTCGCTTTGGCGCACCACGCTTATCCTACGCCATAGGACTCTGGCACCGTCAGTGGACTCCCAAAGCGGCGAACTGGCTGAATGGCATGGTGGTGCCTGATGATCCGAGTGAGGCATCACCGCGACCAACACTCCAGCTAGAGCTATCCCCACTCATCCCACCTGATGAGATCGACACCCTTCTCGCCATACCAGGTACCGCAATTGCCATCATCAACCGCGGCCGAATCCAACGTCGTGACGTGATCCGCCTGTACCCAAAACAGCAGGGGAGCGCGACATGAAAGCTATCGCAATCAATATGCCGGTGATGCGAGAAGCAGAGGGGCATTCGTATTGGCCAGGGGCAACGTCCCCGGCGACCTTACTTGCCTTGGCTCTTTTACTAACCGCATTTGTATGTGCTTACAGATACCCTGCAATGAAAGCTGACGAAGCGATTCAACGCATTGAAGCCATAAACGAGTTAAGTGACCAATCAGTAAAACGCACACAAGCAGCACTTTCTCGCCTCCAAGTTTTAATAGCCGACCAGCCTGAATGGCTGCGACAAGTGGCAGCTGAGCAGACCTCTAACCTCCAAGAGCAGCTATCCCTAGTCAATCCTTTGAGCAAGGAGCAGGTACTTCAGAAAGCAGTTGCGCAGCAAGAACGGTACAACCAGGCGCAACAGCTAATTGAGGAGTCTCCATTTAAAGGGCTAACGAAACAACAGGTGCCGCTGAGCGTTGAGGGTAAAACTTATCTAAGTGCACTTGAGGTTAAACGCCCCTCTCGATTCGACTATCAACGCTTATCGGATGGGGTGTTCGATGCACTGCCGGTGCTGCAAGAAGGATTCAAGCTTCAGGTTCAAACAGAGAACTTGGTTCATCGACTCGATTTGCAACTGAATGGTGATAAGGCAAGCGCTCTCGGGCCAGCCGCAGCTACAGCCCAGCAAGCTACCGACTATCCTAGTGAACTGCCACCAAAGTTTGTGCAGTCGCGGCCCTCTCCAGCAGCTTCTGTCGACACGCTCAACGACGCCATACGGCAAGCAGAGAGAAACGCAAAACGGCAACAGCGCCAAGCTGAGTTGGAAGCCAGGAATCTCGCACGTTTAGCGGAACGAGAAGCCCTAAGAACCGAACAACAGGTACAACGTGGGCAGCAGAAAGCACAGCGACTGGCTGTTCAACGTCAACGTGTTGATGAGCGTCAAGCCACCGCAGCTTTAGAGGCTACACGACGAGCAGATCTCAGGGTCGCAGCGGCGAGACGCCAGGCGGTAGCAGCGGCCGAGGCTAAGCAAAAGGAATGTACCGCTACCCTCGTGGCGAGAGCAAGATGCGCAGCACAAGGCTACAACCCACTGACAGGCACCAAGTATTAATTACTATGACCATCACCACGAGCCGTATCCACTTCCATCAACCCCCCTCAGTTTCGCGGGCGCGAAACTTGAGAAGGAATCCAAATTTTAACTGATCATAAAAATACATCGCACACAGCCCGCAATTGGAAGTACAAAAACTGCACTTCCAAGCGAGCTGGTGAGAGCCAGAGTGACTTGTCGCGCTGGGTATCACCAGCAACCATAGATTTTCGCGTCCGCAAAAATGTGAGCCGCCCGTACAACGAGAACCGAAAGAGATCAAGACGTAAAAAGTGCAAAGCAGCATGGTCGGAAAGCTGGGATTGCTCTCGGGCGACTCGTAGTGAGAAATACCACTTTAGGTTGAGCCAACTTTTCGGCTCGAGTCACGAGGATTTCAAGCTATCTGGGCATGTGCGATTTACCCTTAGAGCTTGAGCCTGTGCTTTTCCATATGTCGAAGCACTTCGAATCTATCGGTATGTACTAAAGAACACGCAGTGTAATCACCCTCCCAAACAGCCGTGGCCCACTCCCCTTCAAGACCCTGCCCCCAAAATGCTCCCCATTCACCGGTCGGCAGTTCAAGTAAGAGCCATTCAGGAAAAGGACACGCCCTAGCTAGACTTAAAACGTATTCGTCATGATGCGCTTCACTACACTTTCCCATAATTTTCGCTACCAGATCTGTAGACACGAAAGCCGTGCCTCTCTACCAACCCGGCCCCGCTTTTGACGGCGAGGCTGAATATCCTGGTTAGCCTTCCCTATAGATCCACGATTGAGATCACATAATGGCTAGCTTCGGCGAGAGCAGCTACAAGCCTATTCTATTGCCACAGCCCAACTCAATAACTGGACTTTGCCGTACTTATGCAGGAAGTTCCGTAGTCACTTGACTGGGTGATATGGGCGTGGAGGTCTTAAATATTGAATTGCCGCTCGATCATCCTTTGGACCGCATCTAAACCCTTGAGTGATAGCTTTGCGGAAGCACGTTTTTTCCGCCGATCCACGTCTCTTAAGACGGCCCCTGAAAGTAGGATGCCTACACATTAAACCTTAGCAGGTAAAAGAGACGAGCCAACCAACACCAAAACTTTTCACGCTAGCTCAATACGAAGGCGCCTGTTGAATAGCACAGTGCCATGGCCAAACTCGTCTTACCTTGGTTAAGCTACCGTCACTTACGCATAACAAAGCCAGACTTTGCGCTCTGACTGGACACGTAACCGAAGGATCGACCATGGCAGCCAGCAGTAACTTCGCTTTTCTCCAGGAGCACGATCCCGTCTTCCTAAAGCTTGCGAGCACGGCCGAGCAGGCATTCGCCAGCGATCCCAACACCACTCTGATCAAACTGCGCCAACTTGGCGAAGCCCTAGCCCAAGACCTGGCCAGCCGCTCCGGTATCGAATTTGATACCAATACCACCCAGTCCGACCTGCTCTACAAGCTCAGTCGTGAGATCCAGCTGGATCAAAATATCCGTAGCTTGTTTCATACCTTACGTGTCGAAGGAAACAGAGCCATCCATGGGTTCCGCACCCAACATCGTGAAGCTATGGATGGGCTAAAGGTCGGTCGTGCCTTGGCCATCTGGTATCACCAATCCTTCGGCAAGAACGCCTACGCCTTCAAGCCTGGTCCTTTCGTCACACCCAGCGACCCCAGCACCCCACTACGCGACCTGCAAAGCCAGATCGAACAGTTCAAAGCGCAGCTCAGCGAATCCAATCAGCAGTTGGAGAGTAACCAGCAGCTCGCCGAGCTGCTCAAACGCGAAGCCGAGGAATATGCTGTGCTCGCCGAGCAGATGGATGCCGAAGTTCGCAACCATAAGCAATTGGCCGCAGAACACGAAGCCGCTTTACACAAGATGCGCACCGAGCATGAACAAAGCCTCAAAGTACTGCAGCAAAAACTGGCCGCACAGCCACAGGTCAGCAAACAGGTTGCCAAGAAAACCCAGCAGGCCAGCAGCAGCTTTGATCTCTCCGAAGACCTTACCCGCATCCTGATCGACCAGCAGTTGATCGATGCTGGCTGGGCCGCAGATTCCCTCGACCTCACCTACAGCAAAGGCGCACGCCCCGAGAAGGGTAAGAACAAGGCAATCGCAGAGTGGCCCACCAGCAGCACCAAAGCTTGTGCCGACTACGTGCTGTTCGCCGGGCTTACGCCCATAGCCATCGTCGAAGCCAAGCGTAAACGCATCAATATCGCCGACCGCATTCCCCAAGCGGAGCGTTATGCCCGCGAGTTCAACCTTTCCCCCGAACATCTAAAGCCCTGGCTGCAAGCTGGCCAAGCACACCCTTGGAACGATGGTGACTGCAGCCACTTCCGTGTGCCCTTTGCCTTCGCCTGTAACGGGCGCCCCTTTATCAAGCAGCTCGCAGAACAATCCGGCACCTGGTTCCGCGACCTGCGCAGCCCCGCCAACACGCGCCGGCCGCTGCCAGACTTCCACACGCCAAGCGACCTGCTCGACCTGCTCAAACGCAGCCAGGCGGAAGCCGAAGCCAAGCTCGAAGTAGAGGGCTTTGCTTACCTCAAACTGCGCGACTACCAAGAGAAAGCCATCCAATCAGTGGAACAGGCCCTGGCTAACAACCAACGAGATTGCCTGCTGGCCATGGCCACTGGCACCGGTAAAACCCGCACAATCATTGGCCTGATGTATCGCTTCCTCAAGACCGAACGCTTCAAGCGCATTCTGTTTCTGGTCGACCGCAGTGCCCTTGGCCAGCAAGCTATCGACTCGTTCAACGACACCACGCTTGAGCAGAATCACACCCTAGGGCAGATATACGACATCAAAGAGCTAGGCGACATGGCTGCAGAAGCGGAAACCCGCGTCCAGGTAGCCACCGTACAAGCCATGGTCAGCCGTATTTTTCGCTCAGACACCCCACCGCCCGTGGGGGAGTTCGACTGCATCATCGTCGACGAAGCCCACCGGGGCTACACGCTCGACCAAGAGATGACCGAAGGCGAGCTGGCCGTGCGCGATCACAGCCAATACCTCTCGCAATACCGTCGCGTGCTCGATCACTTCGATGCCTGCCGCATCGGCCTTACGGCCACGCCCGCCAAACACACCAGCGAAATTTTCGGCAAACCGGTATTCACCTATAGCTATCGGGAAGCCGTTGCCGACGACTGGCTCATCGATCACGAGCCACCGATTCGCTATGAAACCCAGCTCAGTCAGCACGGCATACATTTTGAAAAGGGCGAATCGGTCAGCGTCATCAACACCCAGACCGGCGAAGTCGACATAGCGGAACTGGACGACGAACTGACCTTCAACATCGAATCGTTCAACCGCCGCGTAATCACGCCCGCCTTTGACAAGGTCATCTGCGACGAGCTGGCCAATGAGCTCGACCCGTTCGGCGAAGAGAAGACGATGATCTTCTGCGTCAACCAAGCCCATGCCGAACGAGTGAAAAACCTGCTTGATGACGCCTTCAAGTCCGCCTACGGCGAGCAATACAACGAAGCGACAGTGCGCATCATTACCGGCCAGAGCGACAAGGTTGAGCAACTGATTCGCCGTTACAAGAACGAGCCCCACCCCAGCATCGCAATTACTGTCGACTTGTTAACCACCGGCATTGATGTGCCGAAAATCTGCAATCTGGTGTTTATGCGCCGCGTGCGCTCGCGCATTCTCTATGAGCAGATGAAGGGCCGCGCTACCCGCCGTTGCGACGAAATAGGAAAAACCGTATTCCGCATCTACGACCCTGTCGACCTCTACACTAGCCTGGAGGCGGTCGACACCATGAAGCCGTTGGTAAAAAACCCAAAAATTTCTCTGGAGCAACTGGTCAGCGAACTCAGCAGCAGCGCCAGCCACGATGCACCCGGCAGCCAAGAAAACAGCAGCCACGCCCATGACGTACTCGACCAACTGAGTCAACGCGTCATGCGCATCCTGCGCAAAGCCCAACACAAGGCCGAGAGCAAACCGAGCCTCAAACAAAAACTCAATGAGCTGCAGGATGTCTGGGGTGTCGAACCGGCCAAGTTACACAGCCACCTGCATGAACTCGGTCCGCAGCAAGCTGCCAACTTTGTTCGCCAACATAGCCAACTGCTCAACCAGCTGGCCGCCGTCAGCGCCCTGCTAGGCTCGGAAAAATACCCGGTCATCTCCACCCACGCCGACGAATTGATGGTTCGCGAGCAAAACTACGGCCAGAACCAGAAACCCGCAGACTACTTGGAGAGCTTCCATGAGTTCATTCACAAACTGCTCAATCAGTCCGCTGCCCTTGGTGTCGTGGTTAACCGCCCCAAAGACCTGACTCGCGAACAGCTACGAGAAGTGCGCCTGCTGCTTGATCAGCACGGTTTCAGCGAAGCCAGCCTGAAAAGTGCCTGGCGCAATCAGACCAATCAGGAAGTCGCTGCCAGCATCATCGGCTATATACGGCAGGCAGCCATCGGCGAAGCGTTGCTACCGTTTGATCAGCGTGTCGCCATCGCCATGCAGAAGATTTATGCTCTACAATCCTGGACACCCGTGCAACGCCGCTGGCTAGACCGCCTTGCCAAACAACTAGTGCATGAAGTTGTGATTGATCAGCAGCAAGTCAGTGACGCCTTCAGGAACGATGGCGGCCTAAAAGGCCTGGACCGTAACCTTGGTGGGAAACTGGATCTGGTGCTGGAAGCCTTGAACGAAAACCTGTGGTCGGCTGCTGGATGAGTCTTGACCACTCAATATTTTATAGGCCGTCGGCGTCCACAGTCCCAGGACAGAGGACGCTTGCTCCCACGCCAGAGCATGTGGGAAAGCAGTGGGCCGAGGCAGGTCTGCAGGTATCCCAAACATCCTACAAAACACGACGCCCGCTTATCACTGCAGTGCCAAATATCTTGCAAAACGGCACTGCTATGCCTAATCTCCCCCGCAACACACCCGCCATGCCTATGGTTGCTTCGGCAGCTAAGCACAAATTGAGCGGGTTTTTTATGCCCGGTAGTTTTTCACCATGAAGCTTTTCAGCAAGCCCGCCATCGACATTCCTGCGCAACTGGCCCTGCTCAAGCAACGCGGGCTCACCATTCAGGACGAAGAAAAGGCGCACTGTTTTCTCGAAGCAGTCAGTTTTTTCCGCCTGACACCTTACATGCGCCCTTTCCAGCTTTCGGACGATGCCGAGCACGGCTTCAGACCCGGTACGCGTTTGAAAGAGCTTACTCGTCTGTATGATTTCGACCGACGCCTGCGGCTGCTAGTTATCGACTCGATTGAACGGATTGAAGTCGCCGCCAGGGCTGCTATCAGCAACCACATGGGGCCTCAACATGGGGCTCATTGGTATCTGGAGACTCGTTTCTTCCAGCGCGATTATCGTCATCAAACGCTGCTCGACAGTATTCGCAGCAAGCAGGACAAAGCGCGTCAGGACCATGTCCGCGAATGCCAGCGCATCGATACCTCCCAGTCACCGGATGCTCGAAAGGTTCAACTCAAGAACCTGCGAGCCAAGGAAAGCTATGCGCGTCATTACGCACTGACTTACAACGCACCTGATCTCATGCCCGCTTGGGCCGCCATGGAAGAGATCACCCTTGGCGAGCTCTCGCACTTATTCAAAGGCCTAGCACGCGATTCCGACAAAAAAGCTATCGCACGACGTATGGCCCTGCCTGGTCCACTGCTACAGTCCTGGCTGCACACCCTGACGACCATTCGCAATATATGCGCGCATCACGCACGACTATGGAATCGAGAGCTCGGCATTCGTCCTGAACTACCCAAAACGGTCAACTTCCTTTGGCCGCAACACCTGCAGAATCCAGGACTGCACGCCCGTATGTTCACAGTGCTATGCATCCTCAATCTGCTGATGCGTCGGGTCAGCCCCCATACCAGCTGGGATACACGTTTACATGAGTTGCTGAGCGAGTTCGCTGAGATCAATCTGACAGCTATGGGTTTCCCACCGAACTGGCAGAACGACCCATTCTGGCAAGCGCCAAACTGAGCGCGCCATGGACCTCCATTCAACCCTGTGAGCCGAGTAGCCTATTTACTCGGTTCGCAACCTGACCCATTTTGAGAACCCCTATGACCAACTCCGACATCGTCCAGAAGCTTTGGAACCTTTGCGACGTACTGCGCGACGACGGCATCAACTACAGCGACTACGTCACCGAGCTGGTACTGCTGCTGTTCGTAAAGATGGAGTACGAGCAAGTACAGAACAACGACAGCTTTAGCCACAAGCTGCCTGACGGTACCCGCTGGCCGGATCTAGCCGGCAGGTCAGGGCTCAACCTGCTCGACCACTACCGGCAGATGCTGCTGGATCTGGGCAAGAACAGAGATCCACTGATCGCCGCCGTCTATGCCGATGCCCAGACCCGTTTGAAAGAGCCCCGCCATTTGGAGCAGTTGATCAAAAGCTTGGACGGTATTGATTGGTTCAGCGCCCGCCGCGATGGCCTCGGTGATCTCTACGAAGGCTTGCTGGAAAAGAATGCCAGCGAAACCAAATCCGGCGCCGGACAGTACTTCACCCCACGCCCGTTGATCGACAGCATCATTCATTGCATCAAGCCCCAGCCGGGCGAAACTATCCAGGATCCCGCCGCCGGCACCGCTGGCTTCTTGATTGCCGCAGATGCCTATATCAAAGCAAACACAGACGATCACTACGACCTTGACGAAAAAGCTCGCAGTTTCCAGCGTAACCGCGCCTTTGTCGGCATCGAACTGGTACCTGGCACCCGCCGCCTGGCCCTGATGAATACCCTGCTGCACGGTATGGAAGGCGATGAGGAAGGCGTGGTCCACCTAGGCAACGCCCTCGGCCAAACCGGCGCCAACTTACCCAAGGTTGAGGTGATTCTCTCCAACCCGCCATTCGGCACTGCCAAGGGAGGCGGCGGCCCGACCCGCGATGACCTTACTTACAAGACCAGCAACAAACAGTTGGCCTTCCTTCAGCATATTTACCGAGGCTTGCAACCCGGCGGTCGTGCCGCCGTGGTGCTGCCGGATAACGTACTTTTCGAATCTGGCGTAGGTACCGACGTGCGCCGCGACCTGATGGACAAGTGCAACCTGCACACCATCCTGCGTCTGCCTACTGGCATCTTCTACGCTCATGGCGTGAAGACTAATGTCCTTTTCTTTCAAAAGGGGACGCAGGACAACCCACGTCAGGAGCACGGTTGCACCCAGCGAGTATGGGTGTATGACCTGCGCAGCAATATGCCCAGCTTCGGAAAACGCACGCCTTTTGGTGCGCAACACCTCCTGCCCTTTGAAGACGCCTATGGTGAGGATGCCAATGGCAATAGCCCACGCGCCGAGAATGTGGAAGGTATCGGCGAAACCAGCCGCTTCCGCGTATTTACTCGCGATTTTATTCGTGAGCGTGACGACTCGTTGGATATCAGTTGGCTGAAGGATGCTGACAGTCTGGACGCTGCCGATCTGCCTGCGCCGGAAGTGCTCGCTGGCGAGGCTATGGCCGAACTGACTGAGGCGCTTCATGAGTTGGAAGAGTTGATGAAGGCATTGGGTGCTGGGGATGAAGTGGCGGCGCAGAAGCAATTATTAGCTGAAATCATGGGGCTTTCCGCTGTTGAGGATGAAGCATGAAAAATGTCGCCCCTGCTAATTGGTTGCCTGCCAATTTCGAGGAAGTTTTTACGCAGATTTCAACTTCTGGAAAAAAGGTTAAAACTGCTGAGGCTCTGTCGAAAGGAAAATTTCCAGTAGTGGATCAAGGACGAACATTCGTTTCAGGCTATCTGGATGATGAAAGCCTGGTAGTGAGCGATGAGAATCCATTAATAATTTTTGGCGATCACACTCGCGAGATTAAATGGATAGATTTCGCATTCATTCCCGGCGCCGACGGTGTAAAAATCCTGAAACCAAACCCCGAAATGAATGGGCGATTCTTATATTTTTTTCTGCGCAACCTTTCGATTGAAGGCAAAGGTTATGCAAGACACTTTAAAATCTTAAAGGATGCTGAGTACCGGGTCCCACCTTTAGTCGAACAAACCCATATTGCTCAGAAACTCGATGAACTCCTGGCCCAGGTCAACACCCTCAAAGCCCGCATCGACTCCATCCCCGCTCTGCTCAAACGCTTTCGCCAATCCACCCTCACCGCCGCCGCCTCTGGCCGCCTAACCGCTGACTGGCGCACAAAATCCCACTCAAGTATTGAGTCAGGCCCCAAACTCCTTTTGAAGCTCTGCGAGCAGAAGGAGTCATGGTTGAAAGCAAACCCTGACCATAACGAAGCAAGTCGTGTGAAGAGACGTGTCTCCACAGCAAAACCTCCGATACCTAATAATAATACGCTTCCTGACACTTGGTGCTGGGCAAGACTCGAAGATACAGTTTTATTAGTCGTGGACTGCCATAACAAAACTGCGCCATATGAGTCAAATGGCATTCCACTGGTCCGCACAAGCAATATCCGAGATGGCCAGTTCATTTGGGATGACCTTCGATTCGTTAATCACGACACCTATCGTTATTGGTCAAAGCGATGCGTGCCTGAATCCGGCGATATCGTATTCACACGAGAAGCCCCAATGGGCGAGGCCGCAATAATCCCCAAAGGGAAACAGATATGCCTCGGACAGCGCACAATGCTAATCCGGACAATTGAATCTTGCACCTCGGCAAAATTCATTCTGACGGCATTACTTGATCCGAAATTTAAAGAGCGAGCAGCAGAAATGGCTGTGGGGACAGGCGTTAAACATTTTAGAGTCGGTGATGTTAGCGAGTTATTGATCCCCCTTGCTCCAACAGCAGAACAAACAGAAATAGTCCGCCGTGTCGAGCAACTGTTCGCTTTCACCGACCAGCTGGAAACCAAAATAAAAACCGCCCAGGCACGCGTCAATCATCTAACCCAAAGTATCTTGGCCAAAGCCTTCCGCGGCGAACTGGTGCCTCAAGACCCCAAAGACGAACCTGCCAGCGAGCTTCTGGCTCGCATCAAGGCCCAACGCTCTGCTGCCCCCAAGGGCAAACGCGTAAGAAAAAACGCCTGATGCCACAGCGTTCCAACCACATAAACAAAAGCATGGCTTTGAGCATCCATATGCTTAGGCATTCGGACCAGCTTGCGACTGCCCATTCACGGCAAGCCAGTTACTCTAGCCCAGCCTGCGGGCTTGTGTTGCTCGGCAACGCGCAGCAAAACAACCAGATCAAACGAGCGTCAATCAAAAGTGGAACAGGTATGTCGAAATGAAGCTTCTGCACTTTGAACTCTTTGGTCAGTACAAGGGACTAGCTAATCAGCAGTTTGACTTTTCTGATGCCCCAGGAAAAGTAATCGTACTTATTGGCTTGAACGGGTCAGGCAAGTCGCAGCTGATGGAGCTCATCGCAGAAGCCTTTGCCTATTTGGAGCGAAGAAAGCGGACCGACTTTCGCGTTCGAAAACCCCTAAAGTATCGCTTCAATCTGACCTATGAGTGGTCAGATGATGGGAATGACAGGGAACGACTTAGCCGCTATAGGGTACAACTTGAAGCAGACCAGTCACTTTTGGTCTGCCGCAGTACTTCCATACCTGCGGTCGCCATGTATGAAGATGAAGTTATAGCGAAATGGTCACCTGAGAAATACTGCGTACTCGCGGACCTGCCTTTACCTCGTTTAATAGGTTATGCCTCCGGTCTAAACGAGAACCTGCAACGCTCCTTCATGCGCAATGCCTTGCAGTACTTTGACGTAATGTGCACAAGGTCTCGACGTCGTATCGAGTTAGCGCAACCTAATGTCGATGCGGACGATTTCGAAGAGATAAACCATAAGTACAGAAGGCGCTTTCCAGGCATCTTTGGTGCTCCATCGGCAAGCGACATAGATGATCCATTGCGCACACGAGAATCTGACACGCCGCTGCCGAGCTCACTGTTTCTAGACTATGACTGCACCAATTTAGTGGTTGCTGCCCTTGGTTTATTAGGCGATGCCGAGCGCGATGCGCTTTGGCCAGAAATCCGATTGAGGCATCCGCGAAAAGTAGTTCTGCAGTACGACTTACGGCGCGCTCCTGTTGAGCAAGACAGCATCGAAGATCTCAAACAGCTAGTACGTGGAGTAGGGGACGGGGGCATACGCGGCCTATCAGTCCGGACTACAGATGAGCAGTACGAGCTGTACGAGCTCAATTATCTACGCGCTGAAATCACAATCGACTTCATGGACCCTAATGTCGTCGGGCAGCTCAGAGAAATATATCCTGACCCCGCTCGATTGTTCTGGAAACTCTACAAATTGCAATTATTAGGTGTTGGGCAATGGTCGCCCAAGATACGCAAAGTACTTCGAGACGACGCGTTAGACGAACATGTCAAAAAACCGATTAAGGGTAAGCTGCCGCTTATTGTGGTCCAACTGGAGCTGTCTGATGGAGAGCACTTTGCACAGATCGACGATTTGAGTGACGGAGAAGCTCAATTGCTCCACACGATTGGGGCGGTAAAGCTTTTTGGCGACGCCGAATCATTGTTCATATTCGACGAGCCCGAGACGCATCTGAACCCGAGCTGGCGCACCCGTTACCACCTCGGCTTTGAGCAGGCGGGGCGCGGCCTCATTACCTCACAAGCTTTGATTTCATCACACTCGCCGTTCTTGATTTCGTCCTTGCATCGCAAGGCCGTCTATCACTTCGAGAGGATTGATGGCCAGTCGGTCGTGGCCTCACCGCCAAGCGAAACATTTGGGGCTTCGTTTGAAGTCCTAATCAAGAAATTCTTCGGCCTCCGCTCTGCGATATCACAAACGGCAGTTGATGAAATTCGCAGCCACCTTAATGACGTAAATATGGATAACGCTCACAAGCGACAATGGATCGAAGAGCAGCTTGGCGAGTCAATGGAGCGCGCCTATTTACTACAACGCTTGGAGGGCTGATGTTACTTCCCGTAAGAGTAGGACTTGCCCCGAGCGCTGTATTTAGAGGCCTAAACACACTACTGCGTGAAGTGGTCCTCGCTAGTTGCTCCGGGAGAACCGTCGATGAATCAGCCCTCCCTTCTGGGCTTTGGACTGCAGCTCAAGCAAATCCCGCTACTGATGCTTGCTTTCAGGCTCTCGCAGTGGCCATTACAGCTCTTGATGATGAGTGCAGGTATCAGCTCTATCTTGGGGTCCGCTCGGCGTCTAGCGTGAAGCAACTCTTCACAGACCCTATTGCCGCGACGCAGGAGATTCCAGAGGCAGTGAATGTCGAGCTGAAGAACCTGACTGCACATCTATTCAAAAGTAGCTCTACGCTTGCCGGCATCACGGAGGCTTGCGGAGAAACCGTCAAGGATCATTACAACCGCTATAGCGCTATTCATCCTCCGGGCAACGGCAATGTCTGTGGTATATGCGCAACAGAGTATCTCGCGCAACGACGGAGTGGGGTCGCTGCAAATGACCAATGGCGAGCACCATATGACCATCTATTGGCGAAAGAAAAATATCCGCAATTTGGGATCGACCCCGACAACCTGATGCCTATTTGTCACACGTGCAATTCGAAAGCCAAACTAGCAAAAGACCTTTTGCACAATCTAGCGGGGCTGCGGCGTACGTGCTTCGACCCTTGGACAGAAAGTGTTCAAGGACAAGTTAGTCTACAGATCGATTTCCAAGATATCTCGCCAATTGTTACTTGGGTTATGGCGCCTCTAACCCCTACAAACCAAAACAAACTTACGACTTGGGATGAGGTTTATCGAGTCAAGGAGCGTGTTGAAGGAGAGTTTCTTACTTTACAGGAAAAGCTTGCAGAAGATTTAGACTGTAGAGATCTAGCAGCCTTTAAACATTCCATCGTAACCAAATCCCGCGCGAGGAAGCAATTTGAGAGAAGAACACCATTTAACTACTGGCGCCACTTGCTGTATGAGTCATTACTTCGATTAGCCGACGCGGACCTAGAGCAACTCCGAATGCTCTGCTACTCAACCCTGGACCCAAATGGCGATGCTGCAACAACATATGGCATCTGAGGTCTGTACCTTTTCCGAATTCAACCTCATAAAAGGTACAGCATCGGTACACACGTCAGTTTCTGCCGATTACGCTTAAACACGCTCAACCCCAGTAACCACGCTACTTGTAGATAAGCGTACCTACGCTAGGTTACGGCCGGTTTTACTGAGCTTACAGCGTTGCTGGGCAACTCATAATCCCTTGGTCGTAGGTTCGAGTCCTACTGGGCCCACCATACTCAAAGCCGCGCACTGCGCGGCTTTCGTGTTTCTGACTCCAGCGCAGCAGCGCTGGCTCGCCTGCGGCCGACACTTCTTCCGCCATCTGAAAGTCCCTAACGCTTAAAACAACAGGCTGATCTATTGCACCTGCAACCACGAGCCGTCAGGCCATGTACCATGACCACCCGCGTCACCAATGCCACAGGAGCCCTCCCTTGTCTGATGCCCACCCGCCCGCGCTGGATGAAACCGACCGCCAATTGATCGGGGCCCTGCAACTCAATGCCCGCGAAAGCGTGGCAATGCTGGCTCGCCAGCTGGGGATCGCGCGCACCACGGTGACCTCGCGGCTGGCACGACTGGAGAAAACCGGAGTGATTACCGGCTATGGCGTTCGCCTGGGCCAGCGACTGATTGATGGCGGACTGCAGGCCTATGTGGGCATCACCGTGCAGCCGCGCGCGGGCAAAGAGGTGGTCAGACGCCTGAGCGCCATGGCCCAGGTCCAGCAACTGTGTGCAGTCAGTGGCGAGTTCGATTATGTGGCCTGGCTTCGCAGCGACTCTCCCGAGCAGCTGGATCAATTGCTGGATCAGATTGGCAATGTCGAAGGTGTTGAAAAAACCACCACCTCGATCATTCTCAGCAGCAAAGTCGACCGCGGGTAACTTTTCAACCGTCCTACACAACAATATGCAGTCCATATTCGTCACATTGACCAATAAACAGTCATAACGACGACACATTGCGCCTTATTAACGTGTTCTGCGCTCCCTATCATGGTGCCTGTCTTTTCCTATACTCAGCGTTAAACGCGGGTCGCCAGCAGGTCAGCCATGAACAAGAATAATCGCCACCCCATCGACGGAAAAAAACCCATCACCATCTTCGGCCCGGACTTTCCGTTTGCCTTTGATGACTGGATTGAACACCCGGCAGGCCTGGGCAGTATCCCGGCCGACAAGCTGGGGACCGAAGTCGCGATCGTCGGCGCCGGCATGGCCGGAATGGTAGCGGCATACGAGCTGATGAAGCTGGGCCTCAAACCCGTAGTGTATGAAGCCTCAAAGATGGGTGGACGCCTGCGCTCGCAGGTCTTTGAAGGCAGTGAAGGGGTGATCGCCGAGCTGGGCGGCATGCGTTTCCCGGTGTCCTCGACCGCGTTTTACCACTACGTCGACAAGCTGGGACTGGAAACCAAACCGTTCCCCAACCCATTGACGCCCGCGTCGGGCAGCACCGTTATCGACCTCGAAGGCCAGACTTTCTACG
Organism: Pseudomonas sp. TMW22089; assembly: GCF_022496645.1. Classification (NCBI taxonomy): domain Bacteria; kingdom Pseudomonadati; phylum Pseudomonadota; class Gammaproteobacteria; order Pseudomonadales; family Pseudomonadaceae; genus Pseudomonas; species Pseudomonas sp. TMW22089. The sequence continues at coordinate 242,556 of NZ_SCFG01000003.1, read as the reverse complement.
CACAGAAAATGGCGGACTTGCCTGCACTGTTCCAGGAAGTCGCCGACGCCTGGGCCGATGCCCTTGAGTCAGGTTCGCGCTTTGGTGATATTCAGCAAGCCATCCGCGACCGTGACGTACCTCGCCTCAAAGAGCTGTGGAACACTCTGGTTCCGCTGTGGGACGACCGCACGTTCTACGACTTTGTCGCCACGTCAAAAGCCTTCGCCAAACTGTCGTTCCAGCACCGTGAGGTATTTGGCCAGGTCGGCTTTGGCACTGGCGGATGGGACTCCGACTTCCCGAATTCGATGCTCGAGATCTTTCGTGTCGTGATGACCAACTGTGACGACCATCAACACCTGGTGGTTGGCGGAGTTGAGCAAGTCCCGCTGGGCATCTGGCGTCATACACCCGAGCGCTGCGCACACTGGCCCGAGGGCACCAGCCTCAGTTCTTTGCACAACGGTGCCCCGCGCACCGGGGTCAAAGCCATCTCCCGCGCATCTGACGGACAGTTCTGCGTCACCGACAACCTCGGTGTAGTGCGCTCCCATGCAGCCATTTTGATCACCTGCCAAAGCTGGCTGCTGACCACCCAGATCGAATGCGAAGAATCGCTGTTCTCGCAAAAAGTGTGGATGGCCCTGGACCGCACACGCTACATGCAGTCCTCGAAAACTTTTGTCATGGTCGACCGCCCGTTCTGGAAAGACAAAGACCCGGAGACCGGCCGCGACCTGATGAGCATGACCCTCACCGATCGCCTGACCCGTGGCACCTACCTGTTTGATAACGGCGACAACAAGCCGGGGGTCATCTGCCTGTCGTATTCGTGGATGAGCGATGCACTTAAAATGCTGCCACACCCCGTAGAAAAGCGCGTGAAACTGGCGCTCGACTCGCTGAAGAAAATCTACCCCAAGGTGGATATCGCCAGCCGCATCATTGGTGACCCGATCACCGTGTCCTGGGAAGCCGATCCGCACTTCCTTGGCGCCTTCAAAGGGGCGCTGCCAGGGCACTATCGCTACAACCAGCGCATGTATGCACACTTCATGCAGCAGGATTTACCCGACGAGCAGCGCGGAATCTTCATTGCCGGCGATGATGTGTCCTGGACACCGGCCTGGGTGGAAGGCGCGGTGCAGACCTCATTGAATGCGGTATGGGGCATCATGACCCACTTCGGCGGCAGCACCCATGCCGAGAACCCGGGGCCAGGCGATGTATTCCATGAAATCGGCCCGATCGCCCTTCCGGACTGAACACCGCCGTGATACTCCCATGACCCTTGAGTCTGGCTGACCCAAGGGTTATGGAAGTCACCGCCACAAACAGTCAGCACTTACACCGGAGAACCCCATGCGCGTCGCCCTTTATCAATGCCCGCCCCTGCCGCTGGATGTCGCGGGCAACCTGCAGCGCTTAGGCAATATTGCGCGGCAATCCAAAGATGTCGACTTGCTGGTGCTGCCCGAAATGTTCCTCACGGGCTACAACATCGGCGCCAGGGCCGTGGCCGAACTCGCACAGACCCACGACGGCGACGCTGCGCAGCAAATTGCCGAGCTGGCCAAAACCACCAACAAGGCGATCGTGTACGGCTACCCCGAGCGCGGTGCCGACGGGCACATCTATAACAGCGTGCAGTTGATCGATGCCCATGGCAAAAGCCTGTGCAACTACCGCAAGACCCATCTGTTCGGTGAACTCGATCACTCCATGTTCAGCCAGGGTCCCGATGCGTTCCCGGTTGTCGAGCTCAATGGCTGGAAGCTCGGCCTGCTGATTTGCTATGACCTGGAGTTCCCGGAAAATGCCCGGCGTCTGGCCCTGGCCGGTGCAGAACTGATTGTGGTGCCCACTGCCAACATGGTGCCCTACGACTTTATCGCCGATGTCACCGTGCGCTGCCGCGCCTTCGAAAACCAGTGCTTCGTGGCTTACGCCAACTATTGCGGGCATGAAGGAAATATCCATTACTGTGGTCAAAGCAGTATCGCCGCCCCCAACGGCCGGCAGGTTGCCCTGGCCAAACAGGACGAAACCTTGATTGCTGCGACCCTCGAACACCCGCAACTGCTGGCTGCCAAAACCGCCAATTCCTACCTCGCCGATCGCCGCCCAGAACTTTACAACGAGCTGACCAAGCGCTAATTGCCCGTAATCCGCTAGCATGAGCGCTTCTCTGTTCCGGAAGTGCCCATGCCTGCGCTGAACCACCCTCACACCCAACGCTCGACCCTGAACAACGGTCTGAGTCTTTCTGTACGCCATGAGCCGCGCCTCAAGCGTTGCGCGGCCGTATTGCGCGTTGCCGCAGGCAGTCACGATGTGCCCGCCGCCTGGCCCGGCCTCGCGCATTTTCTGGAGCACTTGCTGTTCCTCGGCACGGAGCGCTTCCCGGCACAAGACAACCTCATGGCCTACGTGCAACGCCATGGCGGCCAAGTGAATGCCAGAACCAGCGAGCGTCACACCGACTTCTTCTTTGAGCTGTCAGCCGATACCTTTGCCGGCGGTGTTGAGCGGTTGTGCGACATGCTCGCGCATCCGCGCATGAATCTGGATGAGCAACTGCGCGAACGCGAAGTACTGCATGCCGAATTTATCGCCTGGGCTCGTGAGCCCTCGGCACAGCACCAGCTGAAACTGCTGCAACCCCTTAATCCGGCACATCCGCTCAGGGCTTTCCATGCCGGTAACCGTTACAGCCTGCCAATACCTCGCCAGAGTTTTCAGCAGGCGCTGCAGGACTTTTACCAAGCGTTCTATCAAACCGGGCAAATGAGCCTCAGCCTGACGGGGCCGCTATCCGTAGATCAACTGACCGCACTGGCTGAACACAGCTGCGCCGAACTACGACGCGCAGAAACCGTTGTACAGAGTGCGCCCCCCCGATTGATGACTGATGCCGGGCCGGGCTATCAACACATCGACGGCCAGCACCTGAACCTGATGTTCGCCTTCGAGCAGCTGCCGCCCGCCTCCAGACAGGCCCTGGACTTTCTGTGCCACTGGATCAATGCCAATAAACCCGACGGCCTGGTGGCCCGGCTATGCCAGCAGCAACTGATCACTAACCTGAAAGCTGCGGTGCTGTATCAGTTCAAGGGGCAGGCCCTGTTGCAAATCGAGTTCAGCGCAGCTGCCGAGATCACTCAGACCGCAACACAGATAAGCGAGATGTTCTACGACTGGCTGGCGTTCTTCAGCACTCAACAAGACTGGCCCGCTCTGCGGGAGGAGTTTCGTTTACTGCAACAGCGTCAGATGGAAGTTTGTGGCGCAATGGAATTGGCCCGCCTGGACTGCGAGCAAGCTGAGGGGCCGTTGTCGGATCAAGCCGTGGCGGCCCTTAAAGCCATACTGGGGCAGATGCAGCCCGTGCCGGTCTCGACCTGCCGGTACACCTGGCAATTGCCGGCGGCCAATCCATTTTTGCGCGCACCAAAAGAGCCGGTCAGTGCCGGCCTGATTCGCGGGCAAACCAGTGCTCACCGTGGCTTGCGCACCTTTGCCCAGGACCGTTTGCGCAGCCGTCGCGATATGTCCGCGATGAACTTCAGTTCGGCGGTGCCTGCCCATAACGGCGAAGCAGCGATTTACCTGCGCTGGCGCTTGCACGCAACACCTGCAGACGGCGTGCTGTCAGGCCTGGAAAACAGCCTGCGCCCGCTGCAGCAAGATGCCCGCGCGGCCGGGGTCGAACTGTCGTTCAGCCCTTGCGGCAATGACTGGCTGCTGAAACTGCAGGGCTTTCAGATGCCCATGCCCGCCATTCTCGAACACGCTCTGCGCGCACTGGCTACGCCCTCGACCGGGCCATTGACTAACGCCCCCCCTGCCAGGCCATTGATACCCATTCGCCAATTGCTCAAGCGCCTGCCCGAGGTCTGCCAGCCTGGTAGCGACTATGTGGCCGGCGATCTGCAGCAGTGCTGGGCCACGGCACAGTGGGACGGGCTGGCTGTCGGTTTGCCCGCCGCCACCCAGTCGCTGATCACAGCGGCACTGGCCAGAGTTCCCGGCACCCCGGATGCACAGATCAGACAGGAGCCCGAATCTGCAAACCGGCACTTCTGGCACACCGAACCCTGCGATTCCAGCGAACAGGCCCTGCTCCTATTTTGTCCTGCGCCAGTGGGCAATCTCGGCGCTGAAGCGGCCTGGCGCCTGCTGGCCCATATCGCCCAAACCCCGTTCTATCAGCGGCTAAGGGGCGAGCTGCAATTGGGCTACGCGGTGTTCAGTGGTTTGCGCCAAATCAATGGCCAGACCGGCCTGCTGTTCGGCGTGCAATCACCCCACGCCTCAACGGCTGAAATCTTCGGGCACATCCGGACCTTTCTCGCCGATTTGCCGCAATTGGTCAGCTCGCTGGATGAAACTTCTTTCACCCAGGCTCGTGATGCCTTGGCACGGCAATTCTCGACCGAGGCCCTGGGCGCGCTCCAGGCCGCTGAGCTGTTGTGGCAAGCCAAACTGGCAGGCCACCCGTCGGATTACCTCGAGGCCCTCTACGCCGCGCTTCTGGCGCTGGAACCAGGCACTACACTGAAAGCGGCACAGCACATTGCCCAGGCTGATATCGGTTACTTGTGCCTCGCAACACACACTGCAACTGAAACGTTTTATCAGGGGAGAAGCTGATCGTTACCATCTGTGTAACGAGCTTTTTCCGACATTGGTCGTTCAAGAACGGTCTGATTTAGTAACATGATCGCCTAAGCACAGGAACGACTCCCTCGGGAGCCGGACTAACGTTAGAGACCCCACCCACTACCGCTGAAGGAGTTACCTCATGGCTTGGACAAAACCTGCTTACACTGATCTGCGTATTGGCTTCGAAGTCACCATGTATTTCGCTAGCCGTTGATCTGCGCTGCTTCTGTGCACAACAGAGCTGAGCAGAGCAACCCAACGCCTCGGTTCGCCGGGGCGTTTTTATTTTCAGAATTGCAAGAGAGCATGCCATGTTTGTCCAGATTCTAGGTTCCGCCGCTGGCGGCGGCTTCCCGCAGTGGAACTGTAACTGCGTCAACTGTGCGGGTTTTCGCGATGGCACACTGAACGCCAAGGCCCGAACCCAGTCCTCGATTGCAATCTCCGATGACGGCGTGAACTGGGTTCTGTGCAACACGTCACCCGACATTCGTGCGCAACTGCAAAGTTTTGCCCCCATGCAGCCAGGCCGCGCCCTGCGTGACACGGGGATCAGCGCCATTGTTCTGATGGACAGCCAGATTGACCACACCACAGGCCTGCTGAGCCTGCGCGAAGGCTGCCCCCATGACGTGTGGTGCACCGACATGGTTCATGAAGACCTGAGCACCGGCTTCCCGTTATTCACCATGCTCAAGCACTGGAACGGCGGTCTCAACTGGCACCGCATCGAGCTTGAAGGCACGTTCACCATCCCGGCCTGCCCGAACCTGCGCTTTAGTCCACTGCCCTTGCGCAGTGCTGCGCCGCCCTATTCTGCGCATCGCTTCGACCCGCACCCCGGCGACAACATCGGCTTGATCGTCGAAGACCTGCGCACCGGCGGCAAACTGTTCTACGCCCCGGGACTGGGCAAGGTCGACGGGCCATTGCTGGACATCATGGCCGGCAGCGACTGCCTGCTGGTGGACGGCACGCTTTGGGACGACGACGAAATGCAGCGCCGTGGCGTCGGCACCCGTACCGGTCGTGAAATGGGCCATCTGGCACAAAACGGCCCCGGTGGCATGCTCGAAGTGCTTGAGCAATTGCCCGGGCAGCGCAAAGTCCTGATCCACATTAACAACACCAACCCGATCCTCGACGAAGACTCTGCCGAACGTGCCGAACTGGCCCGCCGGGGGGTTGAAGTGGCCTTTGACGGCATGAGTATCGAGCTCTGACCCGCAAAACCCTGTAGTCGCAGCCAGCGGCAGCGACTGCAAAAACGTATTTTCTGGAGGCACCATGACCCACGCCCCTCTCAGCACCACCGAATTCGAAGCCGCCCTGCGGGCCAAGGGCGCCTACTACCACATCTATCACCCTTATCAGGTGGCGATGTACGAAGGCCACGCGACCCGCGAGCAGATTCAGGGCTGGGTCGCCAACCGCTTCTACTATCAGGTGAATATCCCGCTCAAGGACGCCGCGATTCTGGCCAACTGCCCCGACCGGGAAGTACGCCGCGAGTGGATTCAGCGCATGCTCGACCACGACGGCGCCCCCGGCGAAGACGGCGGTATCGAAGCCTGGCTGCGGCTGGGCCAGGCAGTAGGGCTGGACCCGGAGCAACTGCGCTCCCAGGAACTGGTCCTGCCCGGCGTTCGCTTTGCCGTGGATGCCTATGTCAATTTCGCCCGCCGCGCCAGCTGGGAAGAAGCCGCCAGCAGCTCCCTGACCGAGATGTTCGCGCCGCAGATCCACCAGTCACGGCTCGACAGCTGGCCGCAGCACTACCCCTGGATCGATCCTGCCGGCTACGAGTACTTCCGCACCCGCCTGGGCCAGGCCCGGCGCGATGTGGAGCATGGGCTGGCGATTACCTTGCAGCACTACACCACTTACCAGGGTCAGCAACGCATGCTGGAGATCCTGCAGTTCAAACTGGACATTCTCTGGAGCATGCTCGATGCCATGACCATGGCCTACGAGCTGGACCGCCCGCCCTATCACAGCGTGACCGACCAACGGGTCTGGCACAAAGGAATCACCCTATGAGCTTCGATCGCAGCAAAATCCCGACCTGGCGCCAGGGCTATCGCTTTCAATACGAGCCCGCGCAAAAAGGCCATGTGCTGCTGTACCCCGAAGGCATGATCAAACTCAACGACAGCGCGGCATTGATCGGTGGCCTGATAGATGGCCAGCGTGACGTAGCCGCCATTATTGGTGAACTGGACCAACAGTTCCCCGGCGTACCCGAGCTCGGCGCAGACATCGAGCAATTTATGGAGGTCGCTCGTGCAGAGCACTGGATCGAACTTGCCTGACAGCCGTATCCCGCCCAAACCGGAAATCGGCCTGCCGCTCTGGCTGCTGGCCGAATTGACCTACCGCTGCCCGCTGCAATGCCCCTATTGCTCCAACCCGCTGGACTTCGCCCAGCAGGGCAAAGAGCTAAGCACCGAGCAATGGTTCAAGGTGTTCCGTGAAGCCCGGGAAATGGGCGCCGCACAGCTCGGTTTTTCAGGGGGCGAACCGCTGGTGCGTCAGGACCTCGCCGAGCTGATCGCCGAAGCCCGCAAGCTGGGCTTCTACACCAACCTGATCACTTCCGGCATCGGCCTCACCGAGCAGAAAATCAGCGACTTCAAAAAGGCCGGCCTGGATCATATCCAGATCAGTTTCCAGGCCAGTGACGAACAGGTGAACAACCTGCTGGCCGGTTCGAAAAAAGCCTTCGCGCAAAAACTTGAAATGGCCCGCGCCGTGAAGGCCCACGGCTACCCGATGGTGCTGAACTTCGTCACCCATCGGCACAATATCGACAAGATCGATCGCATTATCGAGCTGTGCATCGCCCTTGAGGCCGACTTCGTCGAGCTTGCCACCTGCCAGTTCTACGGCTGGGCCCAGCTCAACCGGGTCGGACTGCTGCCGACCAAAGAACAGCTGGTGCGGGCGGAGCGCATCACCAATGAATACCGGGCCAAACTGGCCGCCGAAGGCCATCCCTGCAAACTGATTTTCGTCACCCCGGACTATTACGAAGAGCGACCCAAGGCCTGTATGAATGGCTGGGGCAGCATCTTTTTGACCGTGACACCTGACGGCACCGCCTTGCCGTGTCATGGTGCACGGCAGATGCCGGTCGAGTTCCCCAACGTACGCGACCACAGCATGCAACACATCTGGTATGACTCCTTCGGCTTCAATCGTTTTCGAGGCTATGACTGGATGCCCGAGCCTTGCCGCTCGTGCGACGAGAAGGAAAAGGACTTTGGCGGTTGTCGTTGTCAGGCCTTCATGCTCACGGGCGATGCCAGCAATGCGGACCCGGTTTGCAGCAAATCGCCACAACACGACTTGATTCTCAAGGCGCGCGAAGAAGCCGAGCACGCCACCCAGACCATCGAACAACTGGCGTTCCGAAATGATCGAAACTCACGTCTCATCGCAAAAGGCTGAACCTTTCAGTGCCGCACTCGCCGTAGCCGCCGGGGTCGATTTCGCAGAGCTGCGGGTCGGCCCAAAAGGGCTGTTCTGGAATGAGTACCGCCCCACCGACGCGGCCTGTCGCATCTGGCACTGGCGCGACGGCCAGGCACATTGCCTGACACCCGACGGTTTCAGTGTTCGCAGCCGGGTCTACGAGTACGGCGGCGGCGCGTTCTGCCTGAGCGATAACGGGGTGGTGTTCGTCAACGAATCCGACCAGCAACTGTATCTGCAAACCCTGGATGACAAGGCCCCCCAGGTCCTGACCCGGGGCATTTGCCGCTATGGCGATGTGCAATACGCTGACGGGCACATACTGGCCGTCGAGGAAAATGTCGAAACCCATCGACTGGTGAGCATCAGCCTCAAGACCCTTGAGCGCCGGGTACTGGCTGAAGGCGCCGATTTCTACGCGGCGCCCGCCCTGAGCCCAGACGGTCAACGCCTGGCCTGGATCGAATGGAGCCGGCCGCATCAGCCGTGGACGTCGACCCGCCTGATGCTGGCGGAAGGCAACATCGATGGGCACTGGAATACCCCACGCTGCATCGCCGGAGATCTGCGCGAAGAGTCGCTGCAACAGCCGCGCTTCGACGAATACAGTCGCCTGTATTGCCTTACCGATCGCGCCGGCTTCTGGCAGCCCTGGGCACAATTTGCCGAAGGCCTGATACCTGCGCCAAGTGCCGCCGCCGATCACGCCCCGGCACCCTGGCAACTGGGCGCAAGTACCTGGCTGCCCCTGGGCGACAAGGCCTATCTGGCCAGCTGGACCGAGGCCGGTTTCGGACGCCTGGGCATCCATACGCCTGACGGCCATCTTGAAGATTACACCGCAGACTACAGCCGCTTTCGCTCCCTGGCGCTGGATGATGAGTTCATCTATTGCATTGCCGCATCACCGGTCAGCCCCTCGGCCGTCATTGCCATCCGCCGCCACGACAAACAGATCAACGTTTTGGCCGGTGGCATTGCGCCGCTCCCCCCCGGGCAAATCAGCCGGCCACATACCCTGCGCTACCCGTCCGGGGGCGGCGAAGCCCATGGCTTTTTCTACCCGGCAATGCACGGCGAAACCAAACCGCCATTGCTGGTGTTTGTTCACGGAGGCCCGACATCGGCCTGCTACCCGATGCTTGACCCGCGTATCCAGTACTGGACCCAACGCGGCTTTGCCGTCGCTAACCTGAACTATCGCGGCAGCAGTGGCTATGGCCGGGAATATCGCCAGGCCCTGCATCTGCAATGGGGTGAAGTGGATGTTGAAGACGCCTGCGCCGTGGTCAGCTACCTCGCGGCACAGGACTTGATCGATGGCGAGCGCGCGTTTATTCGTGGCGGCAGCGCGGGTGGCTACACCACCTTGTGCGCGCTGGCATTCCACAATGTCTTCCGCGCGGGCGCCAGTCTGTACGGGGTCAGCGATCCGGTCGCCCTGGCGCGCAGCACCCACAAGTTTGAGGGCGATTACCTCGACTGGCTGATCGGCGACCCGCAACGGGATGCCGAACGCTACGCGGCCCGCACCCCGTTACTGCACGCCAGCCAGATCCGCGTGCCGGTGATTTTCTTCCAGGGCGAGCTGGACGCCGTGGTGGTCCCGCAGCAGACCCGGGACATGCTCGAGGCGCTGCAAGACAACGGCATCCCGGCCCGGGCGCATTACTATCCCGATGAACACCACGGGTTTCGCAAGGCCAAAAACCAGGAACACGCACTGGAACAGGAATGGTTGTTTTATAGCGAGTTGCTGGCCAGATAACCCTTGGACTGCACACCACCTGCAGGAACGAGCTTGCTCGCTCCTGCAACGTCAGCGGCGCATCAGGAAGTTCCGGCCACAGGTTAGCGCTTGGCGATGATCCACACCGCGTGCACGATCCCAGGGATGTATCCGCACAAGGTCAGCAGAATATTCAGCCAGAATGCGCCGGCAAATCCCACTTGCATGAACACGCCAAGTGGAGGGAGCAAGATCGCAAAAATGATTTTAATAAGGTCCATGAGTTCAGCTCCCAATTAATAGCGGGCCCAATCGAGCCCTACAGTTAATCGACTGCGCACGTGATTAAAAGGTTCAGTCGGCACTCATCCGGGACAAAAAAACGCCCCGTGCCAAACAAAACTGGCACAGGGCGCGCGGTACACCGCGAGACGGTTCATTGAATTCTGTATGGCTCTAGGTTCTGCGGCACTGCAATTGTGCTGTCCGTACCCGGGCAAACGCCCGGGCCAGACGCAGCAGCATCTCATCGATGTTGCCTTTACTGACACACAGCGCAGGGGTGAAGCGCAGACAATCGGGCTGCGGAGCGCTGATCAGCAAACCTTCGTATAACGCCGCCTTTACCACTGCCTGCGCCGAATCATCCGACAGGGTCAGCCCCCAGAACATGCCCTGACCACGCAGTTCGCCCTGGGCATAACGGCTTGCCAGACGGGCCAGCCCCTCGCGCAAGTAGTGACCAGTATCCCGCACCTGTTGCAAGAAACCTTTTTCCAGCAGCGTCTCAAGCACCGCACCACCGGCAGCGGTCATCAATGCATTGCCATGATGGGTGCCACCCAGCTCTCCCGGTTCCAGGCAACAGGCCTTGCCCCGCGCCAGTAACGCGGCCAATGGCACGCCGCCGCCCAGGCCTTTGCCCAGGGTTACGATGTCGGCACGTACGCCGTAGTTCTGTTCTGCCAGCAAGGTGCCACAGCGGCCCATACCGGTCTGGACTTCATCCAGAATCAGCAAGATGCCCAACTCGCGACACAGGCGTTCGACGCCCTTGAGGTAATGCCCGGTCGCCGGAATCACACCGGCATCGCTCTGTACCGGCTCCAGCATGATGGCCACGGTCTGCGCATCGACGGCGGCGTGCAGCGCCGGCAGGTCGTTGAACGGTACGTTGATAAAGCCCGGCAATTGCGGTTCAAAGCGATTATCAAAGGTGCCGCAGCCTGAGGCGGACATCGCGCCAAAGCTGCGACCGTGGCAACTTTGGGTGGCGGTAATAACTCGGTGGGCACCGCCACGATGCAACTGGCCCCACTTGCGCGCCAGTTTGATCGCGCCCTCGTTGGCCTCGGCTCCGGTATTGAGAAAATGCACCTGGTCACTGCCGGTGCTTGCGCACAAGCGCTCGGCCAGGCCCAACATGCCCGGATTGTAAAAGGCCGACCCGGGATTGATCAGTGCCTGCGCCTGGTCTGCCATCGCCTTGATCAATACGGCCGGGCTATGCCCCAGGCTATTGACTGCACCGCCCTGGTAAAAGTCCAGATAAGCACGGCTTTCACTGTCCCACAGCCACGACCCCTGGCCCCGCACAAAGACTTGAGCCGCGCGCTCCACGCTGGGCATCAGGCAGGCCCGGGACTGGCGGCTGTCATGAACTGACGGAACGGACTCAGCCTCCAGCAGGTGATGGCTGGATCGGGGGCGACGCAGGTTGAACAGGTTCATGCAGGCAGACCTTGTGCTCATAAGCAGATCCGATTTGCAACCGTGAGTCTTGTGCATGGGTGACAACGCCACCGGCAAAACCTATTGCCTTTCCTATGCAAAAAACCTCGTTCAAATCAGTAATCTTCTGGCTCTCAGGCTCTACGGCCCTTGTGGAATGGGGGTAGACTAGGCGTCGTCGGGCCTTTGAGCCATTTCGTTTTTTAAGCATTTTCGATAAGCATTACTTATGGATTTCAAGCAACTGCGTTATTTCGTCGCGGTCTACGAAGAAGGCCATGTGGGCCGTGCTGCCGAGCGTTTGTCCATCTCGCAACCGGCGCTCTCGCAACAGATACGCCACCTGGAGCACAACCTTGACGTCAGCCTCTTTGAGCGCAGCAGTAAACGCCTACTACCGACGCTCGCTGCGCATACCTTGTACAACCACGCCTTGCCACTACTCGATGGTCTGCAACGGGCCAAAGAGGCTCTAAGCAACTTCCAGGGCCAGGCCCTGCGCACCATTGCCATCGGCGTGCTGCAAACCGTGCATACCAGCCTGGTGCCGCAAATGCTCGAACGCGTGCGTCAGGCCCAGCCGCATCTGGTGGTGCAAATCTACGAACTGACCGGCATCGAGATTGAACGGCGCCTGCTCAATGGTTCCCTCGACATCGGGATCAGCTATCTGCCGCCACGTCAGCCGGGGCTGAACGGCATGTTGCTGTACGAAGACGAGTTGCAACTGGTAATTCCGGCTGACCATCCGTTGCGCGAATTCAAGAAGGTGTCACTGACCCAGGCTGCCGAACTGCCGATGTTGCTGCTGGGGGAGGAGTTTCAGGTGCGGCAAATCTGGAAGAGCCAGCTCGCGAGCCTGGGCCGTCGGCCACAGGTTCAGGCTGAGCTGAACACCATGGCCGGAATTCTCGAAAGCCTGCCCCATACCAGGCTGGCGACCGTACTGCCGGGGCGCTCGCGCCAGGAACATGAAAATCAGGTACTGCTCTGGAAGCCCCTCAGTGAACCGCGGGTGCCGCTGAAGGTGGGGTTGGTGTGTCGCGATGTGCAGCGCCAGCAAGCGACGCTCGAATTACTGCGCACATTGCTGGAAGACGTGAGGCATCCCAAGGATGCAGCGCTGTTGTAGTGCAAACCGGCTTGCAGCGGTGCAGCAAGGGCGGCCATCTGAACAAAAACGATGATGCCATCGCCGCCAGGCCGGCTCCCGCAGGACATCTATTGTCGGCCGGGGCCCAGCAAAATTCAGACGCACAAAAAAGAAAACCCCGCCTAGGCGGGGTTTTGCAGACTGTTTCCCTGACATCCTTTTCACTCCGCCTTCCTGGCAGAATCCTACGTGTCCCTGTTGTTGCTTTGAGCTTCCTGCTCTACGTCCCTGATAAGTAGATTACCCATGGATCCAATCTGGCGATATGGGCGAATGGCAGTACGCCATGTAAGCAAATGCTTACATGGCTCTGAAATGATTTCAGAAGTGCGCTTCATCCAGCAGGTAAAGCGACTCGCTACCAGCTTTGATCGAGGCGCTCAGCGAGTGAATACGTGGCAGCAAACGCGCGAAGTAGAAGCGTGCAGTGCCCAGTTTGCTGACATAAAAGGCTTCTTCGGACTCTTTGCCCAAAGCAGCCTTGGCCATCAATGCCCACATGTAGGCATAGGTCGTGTAACCAAAAACCTGCAGGTACTCGACCGATGCCGCGCCGATTTCATCGGGATTATTTTGCGAGCGGTCCAGAACCCAGGCCGTCAACTGGTCAAGGGTGTCCAGAGCGGCCGCCAGGGGCTGGGTAAACTCGCTCAAGTCGCTGGATTGCGCTGCGATGAACTGGCGGATTTCATCGGCAAACATCCGGTAGTAAGCCCCGCGGTTGCCAACCACCTTGCGGCCCATCAAGTCCAGCGCCTGAATGCCGTTAGTGCCTTCGTAGATCTGGGTGATACGCACATCGCGCACCAGTTGCTCCTGACCCCACTCACGAATATAGCCATGGCCGCCAAACACTTGCTGGCCATGCACGGTGGTTTCCAGCCCCAGATCGGTCAAAAAGGCCTTGGCCACAGGGGTCAGTAACGCCACCAGGGCATCGGCCCGTTCACGCGCCGCCGGGTCTTCGCTGAACTTGGCAATATCCAGCTGATTGGCGACATAGGTGGAAAATGCACGTCCGCCTTCGTTGCAGGCTTTCATGGTCAGGAGCATGCGGCGTACGTCAGCATGAACGATGATCGGGTCAGCCACTTTGTCCTTGGCCTGAGCGCCAGTTGCAGCACGCCCTTGCAGGCGGTCGCGGGCGTATTCCACCGCGTTCTGATACGAGCGTTCGCCCGAGGCCAGGCCCTGAATACCGACGCCCAGACGCTCGTAGTTCATCATGGTGAACATCGCGGCCAATCCACGGTTGGGCTCGCCCACCAGATAACCCACGGCTTCGTCGAAGTTCATGACGCAAGTGGCTGAAGCCTGAATTCCCATTTTGTGTTCGATGGAACCACAGGTAACCGGGTTGCGCTCACCCAGGCTGCCATCGGCATGCACCATGAACTTGGGCACCAGAAACAGCGAAATGCCTTTGGGCCCCGCCGGAGCATCCGGCAGTTTGGCCAGGACCAGATGGATAATGTTTTCGGTGAGGTCGTGCTCGCCACCGGTGATGAAAATCTTGGTGCCACTGACTTTGTAGGAACCATCAGCCTGAGGCTCGGCCCTGGTGCGAATAATCCCCAGATCGGTACCGGCATGTGGCTCGGTGAGGCACATGGAGCCCGCCCACACCCCCGAATACATATTGGGCAGGTAAGTGGCTTTCAACTCTTCACTGGCGTGAGCGTTGATCGATACACAGGCCCCGGCCGTCAGCATGGGATACAGGCCGAAAGCCAGGCTGGAGGAGTTGATCATTTCTTCAACCTGGGCCGATACCGACTTGGGCATGCCCATTCCGCCGAACTCGGGGGCGCCGCCCACGCCGACCCAACCGCCTTCAGCGTAGGTCCTGTAGGCATCGACGAAACCGGCTGGCGTAGTGACTACGGTGTCTTTCCAGTGGCAGCCTTCTTCGTCGCCGCTGCGGCTCAACGGCGCGATGCTTTTGGCAGTTACTTTGCCCGCCTCCTCAAGAATGGCTTCAACAGTTTCAACATCGACGGTTTCTGCTAATGCAGGCAATTGCGCCCAAAGAGAGGCGACCTCGAAAACCTCATTGAGGACGAAGCGCATATCGCGCAGGGGCGCTTTGTAATCAGCCATGGCAAACCTCGTAATCTGTAAACGTTGGAGCCCGTAGGGCAATTGAAACCGGCACTCAGTCTAGCTTAACGACGATAGTGATACATAGGGTCAAGCTGTGACCAGACATAATATTTAAGTCATGCCCTGCAGGAGCGAGCTTGCTCGCGAGGCGTTTTTATAAAAAGCTCGCGAGCAAGCTCGCTCCTACAAGGGGGGATGTGGATGGCGCACAATAAAAAAGCCGCGTCCCCTGGGGAGAAGCGGCTTTTTCAGATGACTCGCCGGGCTTAGTAGCCCAGGTCGAAGTCTTCTTCTTTCATGTCCATCAGGTTGCCTGCGCCCGAAAGCATGGTGGCAACGTGGGTACGGGTACGCGGCAAGATGCGCTGGAAGTAGAAACGTGCCGTTTGCAACTTGGCTTTATAGAACGCTTCTTCGGACGTGCCCGCTGCCAGCTTTTCAGCCGCCAGACGCGCCATGTCAGCCCAGAAATACGCCAGGCAGGCATAACCGGAATACATCAGGTAGTCGACCGAGGCCGCACCCACTTCTTCGCGGTCTTTCATGGCTGCCATACCGACCTTCATGGTCAGCTCGCCCCATTCCTTGTTCAGTGCAGCCAAAGGTGTCACGAACTCCTGAACGGCTTCGTTACCTTCATTGGACTGGCAGAACTTGTGCACGATCTTGGTGAAGCCTTTGAGCGCTTCGCCTTGAGTCATCAGCACTTTACGGCCCAGCAGATCGAGTGCCTGGATACCGGTGGTGCCTTCGTACAGCATCGAAATGCGGCTGTCGCGAACGTTCTGCTCCATACCCCATTCAGCGATAAAGCCGTGGCCGCCATAGATTTGTACGCCATGGTTGGCGGATTCAAAGCCGACTTCAGTCATGAACGCTTTAGCGATTGGAGTCATGAACGCCAACAACGCATCGGCTTTCTTTTTCTCGTCTTCATCAACGCCGTATTTCACGATGTCGACTTGCTTGGCGGTGAAGTAAACCATCGCACGGTTGCCTTCGGCGAATGCCTTCATGGTCAACAGCATGCGACGTACATCCGGATGAACGATGATCGGGTCAGCAGCCTTTTCCGGTGCCTTGGGCCCGGTCAACGAACGCATTTGCAGGCGGTCGCGAGCGTACTTCAGGCCGCCCTGGAAACCGATCTCGGCGTGGGACAGACCCTGCAGGGCAGTGCCCAGACGGGCCGTGTTCATAAAGGTGAACATGCAGTTCAGGCCTTTGTTCGGCGGGCCGATCAGGAAACCTGTTGCACCGTCGAAGTTCATCACACAGGTGGCGTTACCGTGGATCCCCATTTTGTGCTCAAGGGAGCCACAGGAAACCGCGTTGCGCTCACCGAGGCTGCCATCGGCGTTAGCGTTGAACTTGGGCACGATAAACAGCGAAATACCTTTGGTACCCGCCGGTGCATCCGGCAGGCGCGCCAGAACGATATGGACGATGTTGTCGGCCATGTCGTGTTCGCCGGCCGAGATGAAAATCTTGGTCCCGGAGATTTTGTAGGAACCATCAGCCTGAGGTTCAGCCTTGGTCCGCAGCAGACCCAGGTCGGTACCGCAATGGGACTCGGTCAGGCACATGGTGCCGGTCCACTCGCCGGTAACCAGCTTGCTCAGGTAGGTATTCTGCTGCTCGGGAGTACCGTGCTCAGAGATGGTGTTCATCGCACCATGGGACAGGCCCGGGTACATGCCCCACGACCAGTTGGCCGCACCCACCATTTCGCTGACTGCCAGACCCAGAGACTCCGGCAGGCCCTGGCCGCCGTGTTCTACGTCGTGAGCCAGGCTAGGCCAGCCGCCTTCAACGAATTGTTTGTAGGCTTCTTTAAAGCCGGTAGGCGTTTTAACCCCGGATTCACTCCAGGTGCAGCCTTCGATGTCACCCACGCGGTTCAGCGGTGCCAGCACTTGCTCACAAAACTTGGCGCCTTCTTCAAGAATGGCGTCAACCATATCTGGAGTAGCGTCCTGGCAAGCCGGCAGGCTCTGATAATGCGCTTCGTAACCGAGCAGTTCGTCACGAACGAAGCGAATATCACGCAAGGGGGCCTTGTAGTCAGGCATAGCGATAAACCTCTGCTGATGAATCCGGGGATGAACAACCGCGTGAATTTGTTATAGCGGTCAAACAGTTGTTTGAAACATACGTTTACGCCCATTTATTGTCAAGCAGCGCTATGCCGCCGTTCGTCTTGGGCATGATCGATACCCTTTTATATCGGGCCCGGCAGCAAATTGTGGGAGCCGGCTTGCCGGCCATCGCTTCAGCGTATTGCCACAGGCGCACCCGTCCCCAGGATCGCTGGCAAGCCAGCGCCTGAAGGGAGCAGTCACATGGGGAACAGAGCTTAGTCCAGCAAATCCAGCTGCAGATGCTCGGCCACAGCCTGCGCCGAGGCGCTCTTGAGCTTTGGCACACGGCCCAGGCAGGGAGCCGGGAGACGCTCGGCCAGGGTGGCGAGGTTTTCTTCAAGGCGGGAGGTCTTCGGACCAATGATGTTGGCCACCCAACCGGCCAGTTGCAGGCCATCCCGGGCAATCGCCTCGGCCGTCAACAGGGCGTGGCTGATGCAACCCAGGCGTACGCCCACCACCAGAATCACCGGCAGATCCAGTGCCTGGGCCAGATCCGACAAACTGTCTTGCCCGGACAGCGGCACGCGCCAGCCTCCGGCGCCTTCAATCAGAGTGAAATCCGCCTGCCGGGCCAGAATCTGGCGCATGGGCGACAACAACGATTTCACCGTCAGCACCACCCCGACTTCGCGCGCAGCAATGTGCGGAGCGATGGCCGGTTCGAATGCCACGGGGTTGACCTCGTCATAGCTGAGCTTGATTGAACACTCCGCCATCAGTGCCAGCGCGTCGGCGTTACGCAAACCTTCAGGGGTGTTGTCACAGCCCGAAGCCACCGGCTTGCCCGCCGCCGTGCTCAATCCGGCCTCGCGTGCGGCATACAACAAACCTGCTGCGATCGTGGTTTTGCCAACGTCGGTGTCGGTGCCAGTAATGAAGTACCCAGGGCTCATCGCGCTTTCTCCAGAATCCCGTAGACCACCTGATAGGTTGCCGGTAGTCCCGCAGGTTGACGAAACTGCTCGTAGGCACCCACCAATCCCTGAAGCCGTGCCCTGCCGGTCAGTCCTTCGGGGCGACCGGGGTTGAGATTATGCGCCCCTAGAGCCTTCAGCTCATGGGTCAACTGGCGCACTTGCGGGTAGTGCAGCACATGCGCCTGATTGTGCAGGCCGAGTACAGCCAGGCCGCTACCGGCGCACAGCTGTTGATAGGTCTCGAATTCACGGAAGCGATTGACGTGAACCTGACCATCCACCGCCCGCCAGCTATCACGCAACTCGCGCAATGTACCCACGCACAAACTGGCAAAGGCAAACACGCCTCCGGGTTTGAGCACCCGGCGGGCTTCGCTGAGCACGGCATTGAAATCGGCACACCATTGCAACGCCAGGCTGGAAAAAATCAAGTCACAACTGCCGGACTGCAGCGGCAGGCTTTCGGCATCCCCTGCAATAAAATGCTGGGCACCGCCCTGGGGCCGGGCGAACGCCAGCATGCCCTGGGCGATATCCAGCGCCAGCCCCTCACTGTGAGCAAAACGCTGCCCCAGCACCCGGCTGAAATAGCCCGTGCCACTGCCCAGATCCAGCCACCGCTCAGGCTTGAGATCTGCCGGTAAGCGGCTGGCCAGTTCATGACCTACTGCACGCTGCAGTTCAGCCACGCTGTCGTAGCTGGCTGCCGCCCGGGAAAACGAAACGGCCACCTGACGCTTGTCCGGCAAGGGATTGGCGTGGGTTGCAACACTCAAATCAGTCATCGCCCGACTCATGTAAAAAACCCTGGATCGCCGCCGCCAATTCGTGTGGGGCTTCCAGCAGGAATGCATGACAGGCCTGTTCAATCAGACCCACTTCGACATCTGGTAACAGCGCCAGCACATCGCTTGCGGCCTGTACCGGCACCAAGCCGTCAAGCCCGGCGAACAAATGCAATTGCGGACCGTTGAACGCCTGCAAGGCACTGCGCGTATCGAGCTTGCCCAGTAATTCCAGGCCTGCGAGCAGGATGTCCGGCTGCGCTTTGGGCGCGCCGCCCAACAGCTGGCTGGCCAATGCACGAGGCTCGGCCGAGCCCTGGCTGCATAACAGACAAAAGCGTTTCAGGGTGGTGTTGGGTGCTTCGCGAAAACCGCCAAGAAAGAGCTCGAAGGTAGCTGCCGGCATGCCACTGGTCCAGTCGTCACGGCTGACAAAGCTGGGGTTGCTGGCCAGGGTCACCAGCCCGCAACAACGCTCACCCCGGCGGGCGGCCAGCTCCGTGGCAAGCATGCCGCCCAGCGACCAGCCGCCCAGCCAGACGTTGTCGGGCAGTGTTGCATCCAGCTCATCGAGCCAGTCTTGCAACGTGGTCGACGCCAGCACCGGCAGCGGTTCGATTTCAACCCGAAAGTGCTCGTCCAGGCCTCGCAACGCTGCGGCCAGGGGCTCCAGCGGTGAAACCCCAAGGCCCCAGCCCGGCAGCAAAATCAAACGGTCACGCATGGTCGGGCTCCAGCTTGCGCCAACAGTCAGCGAGTGCATTTAACAATAGCTGCACCTGCGCCTCTGTGTGAGCGGCCGACAACGTCACGCGCAATCGCGCACTGCCTACCGGCACCGTTGGCGGACGAATCGCGGTCACCATCAATCCGCGTGTGCGCAGCATCTGTGACAGGCGAATCGCCCGGCCACTGTCGCCAATCATGATCGGCTGGATCGGAGTAAAGCTGTCCATCAGTTGCAGGCCAATCTGCTCGGCACCACGGCGGAACTGACTAATCAATTGCTTGAGGTGTTCACGGCGCCAGTGTTCGGTGCACAACAGCTCGAGGCTTTTCAGCGTGGCACAGGCCAGCGCCGGTGGCTGGCTGGTGGTGTAGATGTAAGGCCGGGCGAACTGGATCAGGCTTTCGATCAACTCTTCGCTGCCGGCCACAAACGCACCGCTGGTGCCAAATGCCTTGCCCAGGGTGCCGACCAGCACCGGAACATCGTCCGCGCTCAGGCCGAAGTGCTCGACAATCCCGCCGCCATTGGCGCCTAACGGGCCGAAACCATGGGCATCATCGACCATCAGCCATGCGCCTTTGGCTCTGGCCTGGCGGGCCAGGGCTGGCAGGTCAGCCAGATCACCGTCCATGCTGAACACGCCATCAGTCACCACCAGCGTATTACCGCAAGCCTTCTCCAGCCGCGCGGCCAGACTGAGCGCATCGTTATGCAGATAACGATTAAAACGCGCGCCGCTCAACAAACCGGCATCCAGCAGCGAAGCGTGATTGAGACGGTCTTCCAGCACCGTATCGCCCTGCCCCACCAATGCCGTGACCGTGCCCAGATTGGCCATATAGCCATTACTGAACAACAGCGCCCGCGGGCGACCGGTGAACTCGGCCAGCGCCTCCTCCAGTTCGTGATGCGGTGTGCTGTGGCCGATCACCAGATGGGATGCCCCGCCGCCCACGCCCCAGCGCGATGCCCCGGCCTGCCAGGCTTCGATGACCTGGGGATGATTGGCCAGACCGAGATAATCGTTATTGCAAAAAGCCAGTAACGGCTGGCCGTCGACCACTACCTGTGGCCCTTGCGGGCTCTCAAGCAACGGGCGCTGGCGATACAGGTGGTCGGCCCGACGCGCGGCCAGGCGGGCGCTTAGATCAAAAGACATGCTGGCCTCGAAAACAGATGGCGCACAACCTGCAGGAGCGAGCTGCCCCCTGTAGGAGCGAGCTTGCTCGCGAGCTTTTAAGCAACCTGAAACAGCTCGCTCCTACAGAGGGTGGGGCTCGGGTTTAAACCGCAGCGTTATAAAACTGTTCGCTGGATTTCTGATCCATCAGCGCGTGCTCAATGGCTGCCTGATGCACTTCGTCAGCGTGGTCCTCACCGGCCTCGGGCAAGATGCCCAGGCGGCTGAACAGCTGCATGTCCTTATCGGCCTGGGGGTTGGCCGTGGTCAGCAATTTATCGCCATAGAAAATCGAGTTGGCCCCGGCAAAGAACGCGAGTGCCTGCATCTGCTCGTTCATCGCTTCACGCCCCGCCGATAGCCGTACATGGCTCTGCGGCATCATGATCCGCGCCACCGCCAGCATGCGGATGAAATCAAACGGGTCGATATCTTCCGCGTTTTCCATCGGCGTACCGGCCACTTTCACCAGCATGTTGATCGGCACCGACTCCGGATGCCCGGGCAAGTTGGCCAGCTGGATCAGCAGATTGGCCCGGTCATCCAGCGACTCGCCCATGCCCAGGATCCCGCCGGAGCAGATTTTCATCCCGCTATCACGCACGTAACTCAGGGTTTGCAGGCGCTCGCTGTAAGTGCGGGTGGTGATGATGCTGGTGTAGAACTCAGGCGAGGTGTCGAGGTTGTGGTTGTAGTAATCGAGCCCGGCGTGGGCCAGCGCGCTGGTTTGCTCCTGGTCGAGCTTGCCCAGGGTCATGCAGGTTTCCAGCCCCAGCGCCTTGACCCCTTTGACCATTTCCAGCACGTAGGGCATGTCCTTGGCCGAAGGATGTTTCCAGGCTGCACCCATGCAAAAACGGGTGGCGCCGATCGACTTGGCCCGTGCCGCTTCTTCCAGCACTGCCTGGACCTGCATCAACTTCTCTTTGGCCAGGCCGGTGTTGTAATGGCCTGACTGCGGACAATATTTGCAATCTTCCGGGCAGGCCCCGGTCTTGATCGAAAGCAGCGTCGAAACCTGCACCCGATTGGCGTCGAAATGTGCGCGGTGAACGGTCTGTGCCTGGAATAACAGATCATTGAATGGCTGAACAAACAATGCGCGAACTTCGGCTAAGGACCAATCATGTCGCAAGTTGGCAAGGGTGCTGGCGCTCATCGGCGTTTCTCTTGATTTATGCTTTGACTTGAACCTGAAGCAAGGGCTTCAGACACGGCACGGATGCCCGGCATGTTTAAGGATGCAAGATGAACTGTCAACCACATTGGATTAGACTGGTTGACATCTGGCTATTTAATAACCAGAACTGTTTATTGTGCGATGAGGCGCTCAAGGGCGTTTTACCGATCTGCCGTGCCTGTGAGCCTGAGCTGCCTTGGCTGGGTGATTGCTGCCTGCGCTGCGCCTTGCCACTCCCGGCGGCCCGGTTGACCTGCGGTGACTGCCTCAAGCAACCGCCTGCGTTCGAGCAGGTGCATGCGGCCTGGGCGTACGGCTTTCCGGTCGACAGCCTGATCGTGGGTTTCAAACACAACAGTAAATGGCCCTATGGCCGGCTGTTGGCCGAACTTCTCGGCCAATGCCTGCTTGATAGCTTCAACTGCGGCCAAGAGCGACCCGACTTCTTGCTGCCGGTTCCGCTGTCCGTTCAGCGCCTGCGCCAACGTGGCTATAACCAGGCAGCCATGCTCAGTCACTGGCTCAGTGCCCGGTTGAACATCCCCTGCCGTGAACACTGGTTACTGCGCACCCAGGACACCCCCACGCAACAGGCGCTGAACGCCAAAGCCCGCAAGCGCAATCTGTTGCAAGCCTTCGGCCTGAGCCCGGGAGCGCAGGTCCAGGGCCTGCACCTGGCGCTGATTGATGACGTACTGACCACCGGCGCCACCGCTGAAAGCCTGGCGCGCCTGCTGCTCAAAGCCGGGGCTCGGCGGGTCGACGTGTATTGCCTGGCCCGCACCCCGAAACCTGACGGAGCGCCTTGACGGGCCCGGGCTGAACAGGCACTTTCCGGGCTTCCAGCCGCCTTGCGAATCCGCCGTCATGCACCTGCCCTCCTTGCTTGCACAACATATGGTCCGCCGCCCGCAGCGTATTGCGCTGTTACAGCACATTGCCGAACAGGGCTCGATCACTGCGGCGGCCAAAAGTGCGGGCATCAGCTACAAGGCCGCATGGGATGCCATTGATGAACTGAACAATCTGGCGCAAACCGCACTGGTTCAGCGCAGCGTTGGCGGCAAAGGCGGGGGCGGGGCGCGGCTGTCCGTTGCCGGAGAGCGGGTACTGCGTCTTTACCAGCGCTTGCAGGTGCTACAGAGCCAGGTGCTGGATGCCGCCGAAGACACCGAAGACCTCGACCTGCTGGGGCGCCTGATGCTCAGAACCAGCGCCCGCAACCAGTTGCACGGCAATGTGACTGCCATATCCAGCCATGGCCATAACGACATGATTGAGCTCGCCCTGGCGGGCGGTCTGAGCCTGCACGCGCAAATCACCCGCGACAGTACCCTGCGCCTGGAACTGCAGATCGGCAGCCCGGTGGTCGCCCTGATCAAGGCCGGCTGGCTACAACTAGTGGCTGCCAAACAGGCGCCCGCCCCGGGGCACAATCATCTGCAGGGGCGCATTGAGCAAATCCTCCACGCCGACGATGGCCCCAGCGAAGTGCGCATCAGCCTGTCCGGCGGCCAGGTTTTGTGCGCCCTGAGCGAGCCGCAACACCTTGAAATACTTGGCGCAAAGACGGGGGATGCAACCCAGGTGCAGTTCTCGCCGTCGCTGGTGTTGTTGGGCACCCCGCTGTAACGGCCACCACGGCCGCTTGCAACACGGCTGTCATACCCGCGGCTTATGGTGGCTGGCAAAATCGTCTGCGAGCCGAGCCTGACATGACCCTGTTAAAAGAAGACCAACCCACCGACCTTGAGCAGATCATCGGCCTCAGTCGACGTGGCTTTATCGGCGCCGGCGCCTTGTGCGGTGCTGCCATGTTTTTGGGCGGCGGCCTGCTGAGCCGCAGCGCCCTGGCTACCGGCATCAGCGCCGCCTCCAGCCCGTTGCTGGGTTTTGACAGTATCAAGGCGGCCACCACTGACAGTATCAGCCTGCCACCCGGCTATCGCTCCAGCGTACTGATCAGCTGGGGTCAGCCACTGCACGCCGCAGGCCCGGCGTTCGACCCCGACGGTAACGGCTCGGCCAGGGACCAGGAAGTGCAATTCGGCGACAACAATGACGGCATGAGCCTGTTCGCCTTCGCCGATGACCCGAACCGCGCCCTGATGGCCATCAACAACGAGTACACCAACTACCGCTATCTGTACCCCCACGGCGGCATGCCCGCCTCCCTTGAACAAGTGCATAAAGCCCAGGCCAGTGAAGGCGTATCGGTCATTGAAATCCGCCGCACCGGCAACGAATGGGCGTTTGCCCAGGGCTCACCGTTCAACCGGCGCATACATGGCAATACACCGATTCGCCTGGGTGGCCCGGCGGCCGGTCATGCCTTGCTGCGCACCCGGGCCGACAACACCGGCACCCTGGCCCTGGGCACCTTCCAGAACTGCGCCAATGGCAAAACCCCATGGGGCACCTACCTGACCTGTGAAGAGAACTTCACCGACTGTTTCGGCAGTTCTGACCCCAGGCAAGCCTTCGACACCGCGCAAAAACGCTATGGCGCCGTGGCCGCCAGCAAAGAAATCAACTGGCACCCCCATGACCCGCGATTCGATCTGGCGGTCAACCCCAACGAACTCAATCGCCACGGCTGGGTGGTGGAAATTGACCCGTTCGACCCGCACTCGATGCCCGTCAAACGCACAGCGCTGGGCCGCTTCAAGCACGAGAACGCCGCCCTGGCCGAAACCGCCGATGGCCGGGCGGTGGTCTATATGGGCGATGACGAACGCGGCGAATTTATCTACAAATTCATCAGCCGCGACCGGATCAACCATAAAGACCCCAAGGCCAATCGCGACCTGCTGGACCACGGCACCCTTTACGTTGCCCGCTTTGACGGCGGCGACAAAAACCCCGACCTGCCCAGGGGGCAGGGTCAGTGGGTTGAATTGAGCCATGGCAAAAACGGCATCGATTCCGCCGGCGGCTTCGCCAACCAGGGCGAAGTACTGATTCACGCACGCCTGGCAGGCAGCGCGGTGAATGCCACGCGCATGGACCGCCCGGAATGGATAGTGGTCAGCCCCAAGGACGGTCAGGTCTATTGCACCCTGACCAACAACGCCAAGCGCGGCGAAGACGGGCAACCGGTCGGCGGGCCCAACCCCCGGGAGAAGAATGTCTACGGACAGATCCTGCGCTGGAAAGCCCGCAACGACGATCACGGCACCGACACCTTCGACTGGGACCTGTTTGTAGTCGCCGGCAACCCGCTGGTGCATGCCGGAAAAGCCAAGGGCGGCTCGTCCAACATCACCCCGCAAAACATGTTCAACAGCCCCGACGGTCTGGGCTTCGACGACGCCGGACGCCTGTGGATCCAGACCGATGGCGATTCCGGCAATAGCGGGGACTTCGCCGGCATGGGCAATAACCAGATGCTCTGTGCCGACCCGGCAAGCGGTGAAATCCGCCGTTTCATGGTCGGGCCGATCGGTTGCGAAGTGACCGGCATCAGCTTCTCGCCAGACCAGAAAACCCTGTTCGTCGGCATCCAGCATCCCGGTGAAAACGGTGGATCGACCTTCCCCGAGCACTTGCCCAACGGCAAGCCACGCTCTTCGGTCATGGCCATCAGTCGCGAAGATGGCGGCATCATCGGCGCCTGATGACCGCAGGCCCATCTGTGGGAGCCGGCGTTGTGCCTCAATCGCCGGCAGCCACAGGTTTAGTGCCAGATCGTTCCCGGTCTGCGCTAACATGCATGGCCGGACGCGGCAGCCTGCTGCGCGCAGGAGTCAGCATGTCTCATCCGTTTGCAACACTTACCCCTGATCTGGTGCTCGACGCCGTCGAAAGCATCGGTTTCCTGAGCGATGCCCGCGTGCTCGCGCTCAACAGCTACGAAAATCGCGTGTACCAGGTCGGCATCGAAGACTCGGAACCGCTGATCGCCAAATTCTACCGACCGCAACGCTGGACCAACGAAGCCATCCTCGAAGAACACCGCTTCACCTTCGAGCTCGCCGACCTTGACGTCCCGGTGGTCGCACCGATGATTCACAACGGTCAGAGCCTGTTTGAACACGCAGGCTTTCGCTTCACCCTGTTTCCGCGCCGGGGCGGCCGTGCGCCGGAGCCCGGCAATCTCGACCAGCTGTACCGCCTGGGGCAATTGCTGGGGCGCCTGCATGCCGTGGGGGCAACCAAGCCATTTGAACACCGCGAAGCGCTGGGGGTGAAGAACTTTGGTCACGACTCCCTCACCACCCTGCTCGAAGGCAATTTCATCCCGCGCAGCCTGCTGCCGGCCTACGAGTCCGTGGCCCGTGACCTGCTAAAGCGTGTCGAAGACGTGTACGCCGCCACCCCGCACACCAACATCCGCATGCACGGTGATTGCCACCCCGGCAACATGATGTGCCGTGATGAAGTGTTCCATATCGTCGACCTCGACGACTGCCGCATGGGGCCTGCGGTGCAGGATCTGTGGATGATGCTTGCAGGTGATCGTCAGGAATGCCTGGGCCAGCTGTCAGAATTGATGGACGGCTACAGCGAGTTCCATGACTTCAACCCGCGGGAACTGGCGTTGATCGAACCGCTGCGGGCCTTGCGCCTGATGCATTACAGCGCCTGGCTGGCGCGCCGCTGGGACGACCCGGCGTTCCCCCACAGCTTCCCGTGGTTTGGCACCGAGCGTTACTGGGGCGACCAGGTGCTGGCTTTGCGCGAGCAACTGTCAGCGCTCAATGAAGAACCGCTGAAGCTGTTCTGACCCCCTCCGTTTTCTGTAGGTGCGAGCTTGTTCGCGGGTTTTTGACTACCCGGTAAACGAACAGCCCGGACCTACAAAAACTTTGCTCGCAATCTGTAAAACCTGCTTACACTCTTGGCCTGTTCCGTATCCGTTAGTTGCCTAAGCAAGGACTCTGCATGCAAGCCGCCAACCCGCGTCGCGGGTACATTTTAGGCCTCACCGCCTATATCATCTGGGGCATCTTCCCGCTCTACTTCAAACTCCTGGCCACTGTCCCCGCGGCCGAGATCATCGTAAACCGGGTGCTCTGGTCCGCACTGTTCGGCTCTTTGTTGCTGCTGTTCTGGAAACACCCCGGCTGGTGGCAGGAACTGCGCGACAACCCCAGGCGCCTCGGCGTGCTGGCCATCAGCGGGCTGTTGATTGCGGTCAACTGGCTGACCTATGTGTGGGCGGTCAATAACGACCGCATGCTGGAAGCCAGCCTCGGCTACTACATCAACCCGCTGGTCAATGTATTGCTTGGCATGCTGCTGCTGGGGGAGCGTTTACGCCGCCTGCAATGGCTGGCCGTAGGGCTTGCCGCCCTTGGCGTGGGGCAGCAGGTGTGGCAAGTGGGCAGCCTGCCGTGGGTGTCCCTGGTGCTGGCGCTGAGCTTCGGCTTTTACGGGCTGATCCGCAAACAGGCGCCCGTCAAGGCACTGCCCGGGCTGGTGGTCGAAACCTGGATTCTGGTGCCCATCGCCATTGGCTGGCTGCTCATGCACCCCGAGGCCAACAGTGCCCATACGGAGTTCTGGAGCAGTAAGGAAGCCTGGCTACTGGTGGCTGCAGGTCCGGCAACGTTGATCCCGCTGGTGAGCTTCAACGCCGCCGCCAGGCACTTGCCCTACACCACCCTGGGCTTTATGCAGTACATCGCGCCGACACTGGTACTGATTCTGGCGGTGTGGGTGTTTGGCGAGCATCTGTCAGAAGCCACACTGATGGCCTTTATGTTTATCTGGGCCGGTCTGGCGATCTATACCCTTGATGCAGTGCTGACCCTGCGCCGGGGATAGGGGGCGTGCCCAATCAGTTTCCACAGCACGCAGGTTCTGCTGTTGTGCAGCGCGGGAAGCGAGGCTGAATCATTCCAAACCAGCTTCGCGCAACACGGCTCTGCGCAACAGCAGGGCCGGCCCCTAGTCCTCGGGGCGCAACTCGAGCCCGACCATCAACTCGTCGGCCAGGGTTTCCAGGCGCGCCTGCAACACCTCCAGCGAGAGCGTCAGCGGTACCGCCAGAATGGCCTCGGCATGAAACAGCGGCTCGTTGCTCATGGGCGCGGGTCGCACATCCGTCACCAGACGCTCCAGATTCACTCCCTGCTCCGTCAGCACCAGGGTAATGTCGCGCACTATGCCCGGACGGTCATTTCCCACCAGGTCCATGGCAATCGGCTTCCAGGTGCAAGACTGCTCGATCCCGCTTTCGGCGATCAACACCCGAATCCCGTCCGGCGCCAGGCCGTGCAGCGCAGCGATCAATTCATCATGGGCTTCAGCCGGCACGCCTACGCGCAAGATCCCGGCGAATTGCCCGGCCATCCGTGACATCCGGCTTTCCAGCCAGTTGCCGCCATGCTCGGCGATGCATTGGGCAATACGTTCGACCTGCCCGGCCTTGTCCGGGGCAAAGACTGTAATCACAAGATGGTTCATGGCGGGACTCTCTTGTTAGGGGTCGGATGAGTATAGGCAAGACCTCGGGTGCCACTTCAGGTGCCACAAAAACACTTCGAAAGAACAAATTGTGTACTGTTTTTAGAATTATCTGGAACAAGCTGTACAATTCTTGAGAACATCCTGTTCTTCTGTATGACCGATAGCGTACAAATGGTCGCAGAACGACGTGATTAGTCTGATTTTCACATCTGCAATTGATCATGTAGTATCCCTTGGCGACCACTACATAATTTGTAATATGGTTCGCCAAGGCGTCTGCTACACCCCGCACAACCCCGCCAGCATGAGCTAACGCGGTGTTTTAAGAAGCGCTCCAGGCTTTAAATAAAAATGAGTGAGGCAAGCAATGACTGAACACGTTCACGTCGGTGGCCTGCAGGTCGCCAAAGTCCTGTTCGACTTCGTAAACAACGAAGCCATTCCCGGTACCGGCCTCGACGCCGACCAGTTCTGGGCCGGTGCCGACAAGGTTATTCATGACCTGGCACCCAAGAACAAAGCACTGCTCGCCAAACGCGATGATTTGCAGGCGCGGATCGACGCCTGGCACCAGGCTCAGGCCGGCAAAGCCCATGACGCCGTGGCTTATAAAGCCTTCTTGCAAGACATCGGGTATCTGCAGCCAGAAGCGGCGGATTTCCAGGCAACGACACAGAACGTCGACGACGAAATCGCCCGCATGGCAGGCCCCCAACTGGTGGTCCCGGTGATGAATGCGCGCTTTGCCCTCAACGCCTCGAACGCCCGCTGGGGGTCGTTGTATGACGCGTTGTACGGCACCGATGCCATCAGCGAAACCGATGGCGCCACCCGGGGCAAAGGCTACAACAAGGTCCGTGGCGACAAAGTGATCGCCTTCGCCCGCGCCTTCCTCGACGACGCCGCGCCCCTGGCAACAGGTTCCCACGTTGACGCCACAGGCTACGCCATTGTTGGCGGCGCCCTGCAGGTGATCCTCAAGGGCGGCGCCAGCAGCGGCCTGCGCGACACTGCGCAACTGACCGGCTACCACGGCGCGGCCGCAGCACCGACCGCCGTGTTGCTCAAACACAATGGCCTGCACTTCGAAATCCAGATCGACGCTGCCAGCCCGGTCGGCCAGACCGACGCTGCCGGGGTCAAAGACGTGCTGATGGAAGCCGCGCTGACCACCATCATGGACTGCGAAGACTCAGTCGCCGCCGTCGATGCTGACGACAAGGTGGTGATCTACCGCAACTGGCTCGGCCTGATGAAGGGCGACCTGAGCGAGCAAGTATCCAAGGGCGGCACAACCTTCACCCGCACCATGAACCCGGACCGCGAATACACCGCGCCCGACGGCGGCACTGTCAGCCTGCACGGCCGGTCGTTGTTGTTCGTGCGTAACGTGGGTCACTTGATGACCATCGATGCGATCCTCGACAAAGACGGCAACGAAGTACCTGAAGGCATTCTCGACGGCCTGCTGACCAGCCTGGCAGCGATCCATAGCCTCAATGGCAAAGCGACCCGCACCAACAGCCGCACCGGGTCGGTGTACATCGTCAAACCGAAAATGCACGGCGCTGAAGAAGCGGCGTTCACCAACGAGCTGTTCGGCCGCATCGAAGATGTCCTGAAGCTGCCACGCAACACGCTCAAAGTCGGGATCATGGACGAAGAGCGCCGCACCACCATCAACCTCAAGGCCTGCATCAAGGCCGCCAGCGAGCGGGTGGTGTTTATCAACACCGGCTTCCTGGACCGTACTGGCGACGAGATTCACACCTCGATGGAAGCCGGGCCAATGGTGCGCAAGGCGGACATGAAGTCCGAGAAATGGATTAGCGCGTACGAAAACAACAACGTCGATGTCGGCTTGAGTACTGGCCTGCAAGGTCGTGCGCAAATCGGTAAAGGCATGTGGGCCATGCCCGACCTGATGGCTGCCATGCTGGAGCAGAAAATCGCTCACCCGCTGGCCGGCGCCAACACCGCCTGGGTGCCTTCGCCGACGGCAGCCGCCCTGCATGCGCTGCACTACCACAAGGTTGACGTGTTCGCCCGTCAGGCCGAGCTGGCCAAACGCGCCCCGGCCTCCGTGGACGACATCCTGACCATCCCGCTGGCCGTTAGCCCGCAGTGGACGCCCGAGCAGATCCAGAACGAACTGGACAACAACTCCCAGGGCATTCTCGGTTACGTGGTGCGCTGGATCGACCAGGGCGTTGGTTGTTCGAAAGTACCGGACATCAATGACATCGGCCTGATGGAAGACCGTGCGACGCTGCGCATTTCCAGCCAGCACATCGCCAACTGGCTGCGCCATGGCATCGTCAACCAGACCCAGGTACTTGAAAGCCTCAAGCGCATGGCTCCGGTGGTCGACCGTCAAAATGCCAACGACGCGCTGTACCGTCCGCTGGCACCGGACTTCGACAGCAACATCGCCTTCCAGGCAGCGGTTGAACTGGTGATCGAAGGCAGCAAACAGCCAAACGGATACACCGAGCCTGTTCTGCACCGTCGTCGTCGCGAGTTCAAAGCCAGGAATGGTTTGTAACAAACCCCGAAAACCGCAAGCCCCTGCAGAGCGCTGTCTTTGCAGGGGCTTGCGGGTCCCGGGATATTCTCAATAACGCCGTGTTTACCCTGTAAACACGGCGTTATTGTTTAAAGCCCTCCCGCACCAGCTCGCCCCTGCAGTTGAGATAGCCGTTGTTCAAGCGAACCGCATTGCGGCCATGTGCCGGGCTACAACGCCAGTTCCTGCTTGATCAGCTTGAGCAACTTGGCGGTGTCGATAGGTTTGAGCAGGAAATCCACCACGTTGAGGTGCATCGCATCGATGGCATCACGCACTCCTGCATCGCCCGACATGATGATGATCGGCAAGCTTGCCCGCTCGGATGCGCGCACTTTGCGGATCAGGTGCAGGCCATCGTGGGGCACCATGCGCAAATCAGTGAGTATCAGCCCGATGGAGTGCTCAGACTTCAACAACGCCAGCGCCTGACGTTCATTTCTTGCGGTCACACACTCAATGCCGCTCAAGGTCAAAAACTCCGCCAGCAACTCGCAGGCCAACTCATCATCGTCAACAATCAACACCCCATGCTGCTCCGGCACAGGTGTTCGCATCACCTCGTTCAAGGCCTCGCGTTCGGCGTCGGTCAATATGTCGTGTTCAGTCATGCGGCTCTCGTAAACTGTCCTGCCGGTCAAATATCCCAGCGTTAAAGTCGGTTAATCCTTGATCGGATCAATGTGCACCCAGATCAGAGTAATTCCAAGTCCGGCATCAGGGTAAACAAGGAAATAGTCTGTAAGCATTCGCAAAAACTTCAACAGGCCTCTTCCCCATAGACTTACGTCCAATGGGCACCCGCGCCCAGACAACCGAGCATGAGGGTCACAACACGCCATGGGCCCGCCCCGTCCCGTCATAACAACAATGCGGTAATGGTAATGAGTAAATCGGATGCATTTCTCCAGGCAGGGAAAACTGCGGTGCTGCAGAACATTCACGGCACCATGCAATTCTTGCAGCGATTCCCGCCCTTCAACCAAATGGAAAATACGCACCTGGCATTCCTGGTGGAGCAGTGCCAGCTGCGCTTCTACGGGCCCGGTGAGAGCATCATCCGACCGACTGACGGGCCGGTGGATCACTTCTATATCGTCAAGCAGGGCCGGGTGGTGGGCGAACGGACCCATGTAGGCCGTGAAGACGCCGAGACCACCTTTGAAATCACTGCCGGCGAGTGCTTTCCGCTGGCCGCGTTGCTGGGCGAGCGCGCCACCCGTACCGAACATCTGGCCGCCGAAGACACCTTTTGCCTGCAACTGAACAAGCCTGCATTTATCAAATTGTTCGCCCTGTCCGACGAGTTCCGCGATTTTGCCCTGCGTGGCGTCAGCAGCTTGCTCGACAAGGTCAATCAACAGGTGCAGCGAAAAGCCGTAGAAACCCTCGGCACGCAATATTCACTCAACACCCGCCTCGGTGAACTGGCCATGCGCCACCCGGTGACCTGTCTGCCGGACACCGCGCTGCGTGAAGCTGTGCGCCTGATGCACGAACAGCAGGTGGGCAGCATTGTGGTGGTGGACGGGCACAAAGCGCCGCTGGGCATCTTCACCCTGCGCGACCTGCGCCAGGTGGTGGCCAGCGGGATTCAGGATTTCGCCCAAACCATCGACCTGTACATGACCCCCGGGCCGTTTTACCTGTCCCCCGATCACAGCGCCTTCGACGCCGCCATCGCCATGACCGAGCGCCATATTGCCCATGTGTGCCTGGTCAAGGATCAGCGCCTGTGCGGCGTAGTCTCCGAGCGCGATCTGTTTTCTCTGCAACGGGTTGACCTGGTTCATCTGGCCCGCACCATCCGTCATGCCCCCCGGCTGGAAAACCTGATCAGCCTGCGCGGCGAGATCGGGCAACTGGTGGAACGCATGCTGGCCCACGGCGCGTCCTCAACCCAGATCACCCACATCATCACCCAGCTCAACGACCACACCGTGTGCCGGGTCATCGAGCTGGTGCTGGCCGACCGTGGCGATCCTGGCGTGCCCTTCAGCTGGCTGTGCTTTGGCAGCGAAGGGCGACGCGAGCAAACCCTGCATACGGACCAGGACAACGGCATTTTATTCGAGGCCAAGGACGCCACCCAGGCCGCTGAAATCCGCCAGCGCCTGCTGCCCATCGCACAGCAGATCAACCATCATCTGGCGGCATGCGGCTTTACCCTGTGCAAGGGCAATGTCATGGCCGGCAACCCGGAGCTGTGCTTGTCGCGCGCCGAATGGGCCCGCCGTTTCGCCGCCTTCATTCGCGAGGCAACCCCCGAAAACCTGTTGGCCTCGAGCATCTATTTCGACCTGCGGGTGG
The DNA here is from genome assembly GCF_022496645.1 of Pseudomonas sp. TMW22089. NCBI lineage: Bacteria > Pseudomonadati > Pseudomonadota > Gammaproteobacteria > Pseudomonadales > Pseudomonadaceae > Pseudomonas > Pseudomonas sp. TMW22089. The sequence continues at coordinate 209,493 of NZ_SCFG01000003.1, read as the reverse complement.
TCTGGGGTGACGAACAGGGCTGCCAGCAACTGCGCCGCGGCATTCTCGAACAAGTGGCCGACAACCGCCTGTTCCAGCGCATGATGGCCGCCAACGCCCTGCGCCATAGCCCGCCGGTGGGGCGTTTCCGTGAGTTTGTACTGGAGCGCAAAGGCAGCGACAAAGCCACCCTGGACCTCAAGGTGCAGGGCCTCACGCCGTTCGTCGACGGTGCACGGCTGCTGGCTCTGGCCCACGGCGTGGAAGCCAACAACACCCTGGAACGCCTGCGCCAGCTGGTGACCCAGGAAGTGATCGAGGCACTGGATGGCGCGGCCTATGAAGAGGCCTACCACTTCATCCAGCAAACCCGCATGCAACAGCACCAGTTGCAAACCCGGGAGAACCGCCCGTATTCCAACCGTGTCGACCCGGACAGCCTGAACCAGCTGGACCGGCGCATCCTGCGTGAAGCCCTGCGCCAGGCCCAGCGCCTGCAGAGCAGCCTGGCCCTGCGGTATCAACTATGAGCCTGCTGTCCTGGTTGCTGCCGCGTAAAAAGCCGGTCCTGAGCCCTGAGCAACAACAACGGGTGCTGCAACTGCCGGCACCACCCGGGCTGAGCGAGGCCTCACTGCGCCAACAGCGCTGGGTGGTGGTCGACCTGGAAACCAGCGGCCTGAACCTCAATCGCGACCAGGTGCTGTCGATTGGCGCGATGGTCATCGAAGATGGTGCCATCGATCTGGGCCAGGCGTTCGAACGCACCCTGTTGCGCCCCGACAACACCCTCAACCCCAGCGTGTTGCTGCATGGTCTGAGCCCGGAAGCAATTGCCGCGGGCAGTGATCCGGTGGATGCCCTGCTGGACTTTATGGCCTTTGTCGGTGACAGCCCGCTGCTGGCCTTTCACGCCCCATTTGACCAGCACATGCTCGGGCGTGCCCTTAAAGACAGCCTGGGCTACCGCCTGCAGCACCCGTTTCTGGATGTGGCGGCCCTGGCGCCGATGCTGTGCCCGCAGGTCAATCCGCGAGAGGCGGGGCTTGATCACTGGATCCGGCACTTCAACCTGCAAGTCGAAGACCGCCACAACGCCAGCGCCGACGCCCTGGTCACAGCCGAACTGGCGTTGATCCTGTTCAGCCGCGCACGCACGCAACAGATCGACAGCCCCCTGGCCCTGCAGCAGCGGCTAAACCAATGGCAGCGACGCAAACAAGCCCATAGCTTCTGACACCGGACTCGACTCCTGAAGCGACACCACAGCTGACTTCACACCTGTAGGAGCGAGCTTGCTCGCGCGCCTTTCATGGCTGCGCCAAAGAGCTCGCGCCTGCAGGCTGTTTACCTTCCGATGAGTGTCAATTGCGCATGCCCATTGCCTCTGACACAATCGCGAATAGTTATCGTTAGTTAATGCATGTATTCGGTGATGCCCTTGTCGTCAGTCCAAACCCCCCACAGTGAACTGGTTGGAGCGCTTTACCGCGACCATCGCGGTTGGCTGCTGGCGTGGTTGCGACGCAATGTGGCCTGCCCGCAACGGGCGGAAGACTTGAGCCAGGACACTTTCGTGCGCCTGCTAGGCCGTGAAGACCTCAAGGCCCCCCGCGAACCCCGGGCTTTTCTGGCCGCCATTGCCAAAGGCCTGCTGTTTGACCATTTTCGCCGCGCTGCCCTGGAACAGGCCTACCTCAACGAGCTGATGCTGATCCCCGATGCCGAGCAACCCTCGCCCGAAGAGCAGCAACTGATCCTCGAAGACCTCAAAGCCATCGACCGCCTGCTGGCCAAACTCTCGAGCAAATCCCGGGCGGCCTACCTCTATAGCCGTATCGACGGCCTGACCCACGCTGAAATTGCCCAACGCCTCGGCGTATCAGTGCCCCGCGTGCGCCAGTATCTGGCCCAGGGCATCCGCCAGTGCTACATCGCCCTGTATGGCGAGCCGGCATGAGCCCGGTCAGCTCCAAACCGGTATCGGCACCCGTGCTGGATGCTGCCATTGCCTGGCAACTGTGCCTGGACTGCGGCAATGGCAGCGCCTTGGAGCAAGCCGAATTCAACAAGTGGTACAGCGCCAGCGAAGAGCACGCGCGGGCCTGGATGCAACTGGGCATGCTCGATCACCGCTTCAGCAGCACCAGTGTCCCGGCGCGTAACGCCTTGCTCAAGGCCCGCAGCGGCGTACAGCAACAGGTGCGCAAAATCGGCGGCGGCCTGGCCAGTATTGCGCTGGTGTGCGGGCTGACCTTGTTCGCCAGCAAAGACTACCTGCCGGTTGATTACTGGATGGCCGATCACCGCACCGCCACCGGCGAGCAACGCCAGTTACGCCTGGCCGATGGCACCCTGCTGAACCTCAACACCCACAGCGCAGTCGATGTGCGCTTTGATGGCACGACGCGACGCATCGTCCTGCAAGAAGGCGAAATCATGGTCGAGACCGGCCATGGCGACCCCCGGCCTTTTGTCGTGCAAACCCGTGATGGCAGCTTGCGAGCATTGGGCACGCGGTTTCTGGTCCGGCGCGAAGACGACGGCACCCGCCTCAGCGTGCTGCAGTCGCGGGTTGCAGCGCATCCCGAAAACAGCGTCGACGAAATCATCTACACCGAAGGTCAGCAAGTGCTGATGCACCGCGATTACCTGGGCCAGATGCTCGCCGTCAACCCCGGGGCAGACGCCTGGACCCGCGGCATGCTGGTGCTCGACAACGTACGCCTGGCCGACATGGTGCACGAACTCAAGCGCTATCGACGCGGCCACCTGGGCGTCGACCCCGACGTCGCCGACCTGCGCATCAGCGGCAGCTTCGCGCTGAACAACGTCGAGCTGGCCCTCAATGCACTGCTGCCCGCCTTGCCGGTGAAGATTGAACAGCACACCCCGTGGTGGGTCACCATCAGCGCCAGGCCGGAAAAAAACTAAATCTAAATTATTTTCAATCAGCCCTATCACTTTTCGGATCTCGTTCGGCAGATAGTCATTGAGAAACATTTCCATTCAGGAACCCGCCGAATGTCCCGCTCCCTCGACACCTTTTTGCGCCCTGGCCTGTTAGCCGTAGCCATCGCCCTCAGCATCCCGCTGACCAGCACCTGCGTCATCGCCGCCGAACAGGCCCCGACTGCGCGCAGCTACAACCTGCCCGCCGGACCGCTGGCCGCCACCCTGAACCAGATCGCCAGCCAGTCGGGTATCACCCTGGCCATCGACCCGGCCCTGGTTGCAGGTAAAACGTCAGCCCCGGTCCAGGGTTCGTTCGAGGCCAGCACTGCATTGCGCGAGGCATTGCGCGACAGTGGCCTGCAACTGGTGCCGGGAAGCGCCGGCAGCTTCAGCCTGATCGCCATTCCTGAAGGGGTGGTGGCGCTGGAAGCCACCACCATCAGCGGCCAGAGCAGCTATGAAAGCCCGTGGGGCCCGGTGGACGGCTACCTCGCCCAACGTACCGCCGCCGGCACCAAGACCGACACGTCCCTGCTCGAAGCCCCGCGCTCGATCTCCGTCGCCACCCGCAGCCAGATGCAGGACCGGGCGGTGCAGAACTTGGATGATGCGGTGCGTTACATGCCGGGCGTAACGGCCAGCAGCTATGGCAGCGACAGCCGTGCAGAATGGCTGAAGGTGCGAGGTTTCGAGCCAACCCAGTTCCTCGATGGCCTGCCATTGCCCAAGGGCACCTATGCCATGCCCAAGCTTGAAACCTGGGACCTGGAACGCGTGGCCCTGCTCCGCGGCCCGGCGTCATCGGTCTACGGCCAGACACCTGCCGGCGGCCTGCTGGATATGGTCAGCCGGCGCCCGGAAGACAGCGCCAGCCACGAAGTACAGATGCAGATCGGCAGCTATCAGCGCAAGCAGATCAGCTTCGACAGCACCGGCCCGATTGATGATGAAGGACGTTTTCTGTACCGCGTCAGCGGCGTGGTGCGTGACAGCAACACCGCCATCGACCACAACGAAGACAAGCGCTACAACATTGCACCGAGCCTGACCTGGAACATTGACGAAGACACCAAGCTGACCTTCCTCAGCCAGTTCAACCGTGATGACACCGGGATCACCAGCCAGTTCTTGCCGCTGCAAGGCACCAAGGTGTCCACGCCTGCGGGCAAAGTGAAGTATCACGAAAACCTCGGTGATCCGAAGTGGGAGTTCTACGACAAGACCTACTACGCACTGGGCTATGCGTTTGAGCACCGCCTGAACGACGTGTGGCAGTTCCGTCAAAATCTGCGTTACACCAAAAGCGATCTGGCCTTCCAGGGCATCACGGCGGGCGGTTACTACGGCTCGGTGGCAGACGATGGCACGGTTGAGCGCGGGGCCAACGTGGTGGATGAAGACATCAGCCAGTTCGCCGTGGACAACAATTTCCAGGCCGACTTCGACACCGGCGCAATCAAGCACACCGTGTTGATCGGTCTCGACCATCAGCGCGTCAATACCAACTACAAATGGGATTACGGCGCCGCGCCTGCCAGCAACATCATCAACCCGATCTACGGGCAGGATTTCAGCAACGTTAAATACACCACCTACAACGACTACAACCAGAAAACCCGCGACACCGGTCTTTACCTGCAAGACCAGATGGCTCTGGACAACTGGCGCTTGACCCTTGGCGGACGTCAGGACTGGTTGCACACCGACACCACGTTCTACAACGAGAAAAATGCCCGCGACACACGTGACGACAGCGCCTTTACCGGTAATGCCGCACTGAGCTATGTATTCGATTCCGGCTTCACGCCTTATGTTTCGTACGCCGAATCCTTCCAGGCCGAACCGGGCGGTTTTGCCGGCAAATCATTCAAGCCCGGCACCGGCAAGCAGTACGAACTGGGCCTCAAGTACCAGCCACCGGGCAGCGACATGCTGTTTACCGCCGCAGTCTATGACCTGACCCGCAAGAACATTGTGCTGAGCGATACGCTGGGCGTCAGCCGTCCGCTGGGTGAAGCCAACGTGCGTGGCCTGGAACTGGAAGCGGTGGGCAACGTTAACGAGAACCTGAAGTTGACGGCAGCCTATACCTACGCCAACACCAAAATGACCAAGGTGTCCGACCCGCTGGACAAGAACCGTCCACTGCCGCTGACCCCCGAGCATCAGGCTTCTATCTGGGCTGACTACACCTGGCACAAAGGCGCGCTGGAAGGCTTCGGCGTAGGCTTTGGTGCCCGCTACATCGGCGAGACCGACAACATCGCCATTGGCAGCATGGCCTATGTACCGGACGCTTCCTACGGTCATACAGACGCCTATACCGTCTACGATGCGGCGGTGCATTACGACCTTGGCAAGATGAACAAATCACTGCAGGGCGCCACGGTTTCGGTTAACGCCAACAACGTGTTCGACAAGCAATACCTGTCGACCTGCGATGGTTTCTACTGCTACTACGGCGACCGTCGCAACATCATGGCCAGCGTCAACTACAAGTGGTAACCCGCTAAACGCAACACCAATACCCACCTGCAGGAGCGAGCTTGCCTCGCGATGAAATCATCCCCCGACCGAGGGGCCGGCATCGCGAGACAAGTTCGCTCCTGCAGGGGAGTTTTTGCATTTGGGAATGTCATGAAAAGCAAAACCATCCGCCGCTGGTCCTTCATTCACACCTGGACCAGCCTGATTTGCACCGCGTTTTTGCTGATGCTGGCGCTGACCGGCCTGCCGTTGATTTTTCACCATGAAATCGACCATCTGCTGGGCGACGCCCCGCAGGTCAAGGAATTGCCCGCCGGTACTCCAACCCTCGATCTGCAACAACTGGTGCTCGCCGCGCAGGCCCACCGGCCGGGCGAGGTCATGCAGTATTTCGGCTGGGACGACGATGAACCCAACGCCGTCCTGACCATCATGGCCCCCACCGCAGGTACCGAACCCAATTCGTCCCATACCTTCATGCTCGATGCACGCACTGGCGAGGCGATTGATGTGCCCTCCGCCAACGGTGGCATCATGATGGTCATGCTGCGCCTGCACGTGGACATGTTTGCCGGCCTGCCCGGCAAACTGCTGCTGGCATTCATGGGTATCCTGTTCGTACTGGCGATCATCTCCGGCACCGTTTTGTACTTGCCGTTCATGCGCCGCCATGACTTCGCCACCGTGCGCACCGACAAGTCCCGGCGCCTGCGCTGGCTCGACCTGCACAACCTGATTGGCGTCGTGACCCTGACCTGGGCACTGGTGGTGGGCGTGACCGGGGTGATCAGCGCCAGCGCCGACCTGATCATCGCTGCCTGGCGTGCTGAAACCCTCAGCGCCATGATCGAACCCTACCGCGACGCCCCGCCATTGACTCACCTGGCACCTGCCAGTGATCTATTGCACATCGCCGCCAGGGCGGCACCCGACATGCAGCCGGACTTTATCGCCTTCCCCGGCACCCGGTTCTCCAGCGAACACCATTACTCGGTGTTCATGAAAGGCAGTACTCATCTGACCTCACACCTGCTGACTCCGGTCCTGATCGACGCCAGCAACCTTGAAGTCACCGCCGTGGCCGGACGGCCCTGGTACATGGATGCCATGGGCATGTCGCAGCCGCTGCACTTTGGCGACTACGGCGGCATGCCGATGAAAATCCTGTGGGCAGCACTCGACCTGCTGACCATCGTGGTCCTGGGCAGTGGCCTGTACCTGTGGTGGGTACGTCGCCGCGCGGCACAGGAGAGCACCCGATGAAACCGCGTCAGTCGAGTTTCTGGAAGGTGTTTTCCATTCCGCTGGCGATAGCCCTGGTGGGCGCCACCGGGTTGTTCTGCGCACTGCTGGACGATGGCGCCTGGGATTCGCTGAGCTGGATAGGGCTGGGCATACCGGCGTGGATCAGCCTGCGAGGCTTGCTCAAGCGTTGACCCTACCCCGCAGGGTAGGGCCAGGTCGCATCAGCAATCAGGCTTGTCTGCCGTATAACGACGGGCCGGGTTAACCGCGGCACCGAACTCGCGCAACGCCTTGGCACCGATCAGCAGCGGGTAGTTGAAGCTGCTGCGGTCGGTGAGGTTGACCTCAACCGTGCGTTTGACATTGCCCAGGCACATTTCCAGATCGACCACCGGGCGCTTGGCGCTTTCGCTCGCGTCCTTGTCTTCGTCTTCATCGGCGCGGCTTTTGATTTTGCTGATGCGTGCCACTTTGTGTTCATACACCTTGCTGCTCGCACCTTCGGTGGCCAGCTGGAAGCGTACCCAGTCGTCACCATCGCGGGTAAAGGTCTGGATGTTTTTGGCCGACAGCGACGCGGTCAGGGCACCGGTGTCCATCTTGGCTTTCAGGGTTTCACCGATTTCCGGCAACTTGATGTATTCGTAGCGCCCGTACAGGGTCGGCTCGGCGGCCATCACCGGCAATGCCAATACAGAGAGCAAGGCTAGAACAGACTTCATAAAGACAGTTTCCTTCGGTTTGACGCTGCCTGCAGGGGCGAGTCTGGCTCGCGATGCTGGCAACTCGTTTAATTCATTTGCCGTGGTGATGCTATTGCGAGCAAGCCCGCTTCTACAGTGTCGGTTGAACGATAGCGGCTGGCGCGTGAAACATTTGTCGATACGCCGATTTGGCGTTCGGCAAGGCTCTGCTTATCATTGCCTGTCATTAAACGTTCAAGAGTTACTTATGCGCCGCCTGCTCACCGGCTGTCTGGTCACACTGCTACTGCTGTGCAACACCCTCATCCTGTTTGGCCCCTTGATGCTGTTTGCCCTGCTCAAACTCATCTCGCCGGGTCGCCTGCGCGATTACAATTCGTGGGCCGTGATGTGGATCGCCGAGACCTGGTCTGAAATCGACAAACGCATTTTCGCCCTGTGCCTGCCCACCCAATGGGACATTCGCGGCGCTGAAGGCCTGAGCCGCGATACCTCGTACCTGGTGATCAGCAATCATCAATCCTGGGTGGATATCCCGGCGCTGATGCAGGGCCTTAACCGGCGTACGCCGTTCTTCAAGTTCTTCCTCAAAAAACAACTGATCTGGGTGCCCTTTCTGGGCCTGGCCTGGTGGGCGCTCGACTACCCGTTCATGAAGCGTTACTCCAAAGCCTTCCTCGCCAGACACCCGGAACTCAAAGGTGAAGACCTGAAAATCACCCGGGCAGCCTGCGAGCTTTTCAAGCGCCAGCCGGTGACCGTGGTCAATTACCTTGAAGGCACGCGTTTCACCCCGGCCAAGCGCGCCCGGCAACAATCGCCCTACACCTACCTGCTCAAACCCAAGGCGGGCGGCGTGGCGTTTGTACTGGCCGCCCTGGGCGAACAGCTGGATGCCGTGCTCGACGTGACCGTGGTTTATCCACAGGCAAAAATTCCGGGCTTTTGGGCATTGATCAGCGGGCAAGTGCCCAAGGTGATTGTCGACATTCAGATCCACCAACTGGACCCGGCGTTATGTCAGGGGGATTACGAGAATGATCCGCTGTTTCGCCAGCAGATCCAGAGCTGGGTCAACCAGCTCTGGATCAAGAAAGATCAGCGCATCAGCACCTTGCGTGCCGAGCGCGAGTGATCTTAAACGCCCCAGGCGCTACCCAGTTTGCTCAGCAGCGAAGTGCTGACGTTCTGGCCTTTGAAGTAGTCCAGCAGGACCGGAGCAAACTTGGCGACCATTCCGTCCTGCATGCCCAGCGCAGAGAACGCAGCATCAAGCTGGCTGGTATTGGCCACGTTGCTCACAGCGCTGGTCGCGGTTTCGGACACACCATTGGTCTTGCCCAGCAAACCGCCCAGTTGGCTCAGTTGACCCAGAGCACCGGCGCCAGCCAGTTTGTTAACACCCGGCACTTGCTTGGTCAGCTCGGAATAGTCACTTGAGGTCAGCTGGTTTTTCGCCAGGCTCAACATCGCGCCAACACCGCCAGCCGCCTGCTCGGGTTTGACCCCAAGTTCGTTGACCTTGCTCAGCAACTGTACCGCTTGTGCCGACTTGTCAGTGGTCGCGCCGTTACCGTTGGCGCCCTGCATTTGAGCCGCGACGCCAGCCACATCGCTCAAGCTGAAACCCGCAAACACCGGGCTTGCGGCCACGGTCATAAATGTTGCCAGTGCCACTGCGCTCAACTTTTTCATCGCATCAACCTCTATATCCAAAGAGCCGCGCGTCAATTAACGCGACGGCAAAACTGTGTGTAAGACCCGAAAAACCGGCAGATGTTCCCAAATGCCACTACGGGATCAAACGGCACGCAATCTTAATTGAAAAATTGTTTGCCCGCGCTGCATCCGCTTTGCCTTCGCCTGCGTATATCAAGCACGGACAGACCTTGTTGACCGCCTGCCAACCGACAAGGGCACAGACCATGAAACGCAACTCGATCAGAACCCCGTTGATTGCCAGCCTTCTGAGGCTGGTTGTTGCCGCCAGCAACTGTCGACAAAGTGCTGATGCCTGAATAGTGCATGCCTGCCCGGCCGGTGGGCACCCACGGTAAGCGGCCGGTCAATGGGAACCCCGCCATGAATGGAATAACTCTATATGCTCAACTAATCTCAACCGACAACTGGCATGGAGCCATCCCCAGTCATGTAGGGAGAACCGGTATTTTAACTGCCAACACCGAGAACCTGAGACAGCTGCTGGCCCAATGCTCGTTGGGCAATCGACGCGCTTTCGAAACCCTTTACCGCAGCGTTGCTCCCAGCTTGCACAGCGTAGCCCTGCGTTGCATGGGCCGACGCGACCTTGCTGAAGAAGTGGTGCAGGAAAGCTTTGTGCGTATCTGGCACAACGCCTCACGTTATGAAGCTCATTTGTCGGCGCCATTGACCTGGATGATCAACATCACCCGCAACCTGGCCATCGACCAACTGCGCAAACACCGGGAGTTGCCGTTAAGCGATCTGCAACAGAACGCCGTGGCCGATGACACCCCGGGCGCCGATGAGCAACTGGACAGCGCCCGCTCCTCCCGTGCCCTCAATCATTGCCTTGAGCAACTGGACGGCATGCAGCGCCAGACCATTACCATTGCCTACTTCCATGGCTTCAGTGCCAGCGAACTGGCCACGCAACTGGCAGCACCTCTGGGCACAGTCAAATCCTCGATTCGCCGGGGCATGGAACGTCTGCGCAGGTGCCTCGAATCATGAACTATCAAACTGCCGAGCGGCGCCGGGCTCTGGCTGGCGACTATGCCATTGGCCTGATGCCGCCCACTGCCCGCAAACGTTTTGAACAGCTGCTGCTGGACGACCCGCATTTGCGCGCCGAACTGGCGCAGTGGGACACCCATCTCGCCAGCCTGGCCGAACCCCTGTCTGCGCAGCCCGTACCCGAGCACGTATGGCAGGCCATCGTCTCGCGCATCGAACCACAAAAACTGCATGTGCCGGCCAGGCGTCCGTTCTGGACCTGGCTACGCACGGGGGCTGTGATCTGCTCTTTGCTGATTGCCGTCACCGTGGGCCTGCTCTATACCCGCGACAACGTCCAGTACAAGGCCACCCTGCTCAGCGGCACCGAGCAACCGGGCTTGCGGATCGAAGCTCACACCGACTATCTGCAGGTTCAACCGCTGCAACTGGCAGCCCTCGATGCCGGGCGCAGTCTGGAGTTGTGGGCGATTCCGGTGGATGGCAAGCCTGTATCACTGGGCCTGATCCCCACGGGCGGGGACGGTATGATCGGTCTGAGCAAAGGCCAGCAACAATTGCTTGGCCCCCATGTTGTGCTGGCCGTGAGTCTTGAACCCAAGGGCGGCTCAACCACCGGTCAGCCGAGCGGGCCAGTGTTGTACCAGGGCCCGTTGGCTGCGTTGTAAACATCACTGGCGCAGCGGTTCGCTGCGCCAGTGTGTGCAGGGATCAGACCCCGCTGAACAGTTTGTGCGGATCGATCACAAATTTCTTCGGTACCCCCGCATCAAACTCGCCATAGCCACGCGGAGCATCATCCAGACTGATCACTTCAACGCCGACGATGTCGGCGATTTTGATCCGGTCCCACATGATGGCCTGCATCAGTTGGCGGTTGTACTTCATCACCGGAGTCTGGCCGGTATGGAAACTGTGGGACTTGGCCCAGCCCAGACCAAAGCGAATGCTCAGGCTGCCCATTTTCGCAGCCGCATCCACAGCACCCGGATCTTCGGTCACGTACAGGCCAGGGATACCGATTTTGCCCGCTACCCGCACCACCCCCATCAGAGAGTTGAGTACCGTGGCCGGGGCTTCGTGCTTGACTCCGTCATGCCCGTGGCCACGGGCCTCAAAGCCCACCGCATCGACCGCACAATCCACTTCGGGCTCGCCCAGCAGCTCGGCAATCTGTTCGTGCAGCGGAGTGTCTTTGGACAAATCGGCAATTTCAAAACCCTGGGCCTTGGCGTGCGCCAGACGAATCGGATTGACGTCGCCGACAATCACCACGGCCGCGCCCAACAGTCGCGCCGAAGCCGCCGCTGCCAGACCGACCGGGCCTGCACCGGCGATGTACACCGTGCTGCCAGGGCCGACACCGGCGGTCACGGCACCGTGGTAGCCAGTGGGCAGAATGTCGGAAAGGCAGGTCAGGTCACGGATCTTCTCCATCGCCGCGTCGCGGTCCGGCAACTTGAGCAGGTTGAAATCGGCATAGGGCACCAGCACATATTCGGCCTGACCGCCGACCCAGTCGCCCATGTCCACGTAACCATAAGCGCCGCCGGGACGGGCCGGGTTGACGGTCAGGCACACCCCGGTATTTTGTTCCTTGCAGCTGCGGCAACGGCCGCATGCCACGTTGAAGGGCACCGATACCAGGTCGCCAACTTTCAAATGCTCCACGTCGCGTCCGGCCTCAATCACCTCCCCGGTAATCTCATGCCCCAGCACCAGCCCGGTTTGCGCCGTGGTGCGTCCGCGCACCATGTGCTGGTCGGAACCGCAGATATTGGTCGATACCACTCGCAGGATCACGCCGTGATTGATTTGTTTGCCCTGCGGGTTCTGCATCTTCGGGAAAGGGATGCTTTGCACTTCCACCTGGCCATTGCCCAGGTACACCACACCGCGATTGTCAGCCATCGAGTTCACCCTTGTTGTTATTTGAGGGCAGTTGCACGCGGCAAGCTAAAAGCCGCAAGCAGTCTGCTGTGACTTGCAGCTTGCAGCTTAGAACGGGCTGCTGCGGTTACAGCACCACCGTACGACCTCCATTTAGGAAAACGCGCCGCTCGATGTGATACCCCACGCCCCGGGCCAGGGTTTGCGCCTCGATGTCGCGGCCCTTGGCAATCAGGTCTTCGGGGTAATGGCTGTGATCCACCACCTCGACCCCCTGGGCGATGATCGGGCCTTCATCCAGGTCGTTGTTGATGTAGTGCGCAGTGGCGCCCACCAGCTTGACCCCCTTCTCGTAAGCCTGGTGATAGGGCTTGGCGCCTTTGAAACCGGGCAGCAGCGAGTGATGGATATTGATCGCCTTGCCGTCCAGTTTGCGACACAGCTCAGGCGACAGCACTTGCATGTAGCGGGCGAGAATCACCAGCTCGGCGCCGGTGTCTTCAATCACTTGCCAGACCTTCGCCTCCTGCGCCGGTTTGTCGGCGGGGTTGAGGGCGAAGTGGTGATAAGGAATGCCATGCCATTGGGCCAGCGGCTCAAGGTCCGGGTGATTGGACACCACGGCCACCACATCCATCGACAACTGGCCGATGCGCTGGCGGTAGAGCAAGTCGTTAAGGCAGTGGTCGGCTTTGGACACCATGATCAGCACTTTGGGCCGGTAGTGAGGCGGGGTCAGCTCGAACCTCATGCCAAAGGCTTCGCCGCGTTCGGCCAGGCCGGCGCGGAATTCGTGCTCGTCGAAGCCATCGGGCTGGCGGAACTCGACACGAATGAAAAACCGTCCGCAACGCTGGTCATCGAACGAATGGTGCTCGGTGACATAGCAGCGGTGCTCAAACAGATAACGCGTCACCGCATCCACCGTACCCAACAGGCTGGGGCAGTCAGCGGTGAGAATCCAGGTATCCGGGGCGCGGCTCATGGGGGGGTTCCTTGTAATTGTGTGGAATGGCGTAACCCTTGTGGAAGCTGGCAAGCCAGCTCCCACAATCAGTTATGTGATCGCGCGTTGCTCAGGCCTCGACACTCAGCCCGTATTGCGCCGCTGCGTCCTGCAACCATAACCACCAATAGTCCGAAAAGCTGCGCCGGATCAGCAGTTCCCAGGTGTCTTCGCCGGTATGGCGGATGACCAGCTGCGATTTGGCGAACACCGTACCCACGGCCTTGCCCACCGGGAAGTTGTCGGGGTGCACGTCATAGCTGGTGGACTTCATCAGCACTTCACGCACGTTGGACCCGCTCAGCTCCAGCAGTTGCTGGCCGCCACTGACATTGACCACCGAAATATGCAGCCCCGCCAGCGCTGCGCGCAGGGCTTGTTCCACAGCGAATTCCTGACCACCGGGCACAATCAGCAGCCACTCGTCAGGGCCCATCCATTGCAGCGATGTCTGATCCTTGGCCACCAGGCTCAAGGCCACCGGCAATTCCAGGCCCAGGGCCTTGTGCACACCTTCGGCAAAGGCCGGGTCTTTGGCGTCGCCACGCAGGGTCAGATGCCCCAGAAGTTTTTTCTCGCGCACGATGACACCGGGATTTTTACGGCCTTTGCCAATCAGCCCGGCGAGGTTGGCGTGGTGTAACGATGACTCGGCTTTCGCGCCCGAGTCAGGGCGTTGTTGGTACACGTTGGCTGTGGTCATGAATCACCCGTTCGCAATGTTATGTAGGATCGACCGCTATCGCTGGCAAGCCAGCTCCCACACTTGCAATGCAACCCATGTGGGAGCTGGCTTGCCAGCGATGGTCTTGATTCAAATATTCTGCCGTTCGCCCTTGGGGTCGAAGAACACCGAAGACACGATTTCAGCCTCGATCACGCTGCCGTCCGCCAACGGTGCGAACACCCGCTCGCCCATGCGTTTGAGGCCGCCTTTGACCACGCCCATGGCAAACGAGTAACCCAGAGAGCCGCAGGTGTAGCTGGAGGTCACATGACCGACCATGCTCATCGGGATCGCCTGCTTGGTGTCGAACACCAGCTGTGCGCCTTCAGGCAGCCATTTGGTCGGGTCCACCGGCTTGAGGCCCACCAGTTGTTTGCGCTGATCACGCACACAGTCTTCACGGTTCATCCCGCGCCAGCCGATCCATGAAAATGCCTTGGTGCGGCCCACACACCAGCCCATGTTCAGGTCGTCCGGGGTCATGGAACCGTCGGTGTCCTGACCGACGATGATGAAACCCTTCTCGGCCCGCAGCACGTGCATGGTCTCGGTGCCATACGGGGTGAGGTTGTACTGCTTGCCCGCCTCGACAATTTTTTCCAGCACGCCCATGGCGTAGTCAGCCTGGATGTTGACTTCATACGACAGCTCGCCGGTGAACGAGATACGGAACACCCGCGCCGGTACGCCGCCCACCAGACCTTCCTTCCAGGTCATGAACGGGAAAGCTTCACGGTCCAGGTCGATGTCGGTCACTTCGCTCAGCAGCTTGCGGCTGTTGGGGCCGGACAGGGTCAGGGTCGCGTAATGGTCGGTGACCGAGGTGAAGTACACCTTCAGCTCCGGCCACTCGGTCTGTTGATAGATCTCCAGCCATTGCAGTACCCGGGCCGCACCGCCGGTGGTGGTGGTCATCACAAAATGGTTGTCGGCCAGGCAGGCGGTCACGCCATCGTCGAACACCATGCCGTCTTCTTTGCACATCAGGCCGTAGCGGGCCTTGCCCACATCGAGCTTGGTCCAGGCGTTGGTGTAGATGCGGTTGAGGAACTCCCGGGCATCCGGGCCCTGAATGTCGATCTTGCCGAGGGTGGAAGCATCCAGAATGCCGACGCTGTCACGCACCGCCTGGCACTCGCGCTTGACCGCCGCGTGCAGATCTTCGCCATTGCGCGGGAAGTACCACGGGCGCTTCCACTGGCCGACGTCTTCAAATTCGGCACCTTGCTTGACGTGCCAGCTCTGCAGCGCGGTGTAGCGCACCGGCTCGAAGATGTGCCCGCAATGGCGGCCCGCCACCGCGCCGAATGTGACCGGCGTGTAGTTGGGGCGGAACATGGTGGTGCCCATTTGCGGGATGGTCACGTTCAGCGAACGCGCCGCAATGGCCAGCCCGTTGACGTTGCCCAGCTTGCCCTGGTCAGTGCCAAAACCCAGGGCGGTGTAGCGTTTGACGTGCTCCACCGACTCGAAGCCTTCACGGGTGGCCAGTTCAATGGCCGCGGCAGTGACGTCGTTTTGCAGGTCGACGAATTGCTTCGGCGCCCGTGCGGTGGCTTTTTCGTGGGGCACCTGAAACAGCGCCAGGGTGGCTTCTTCATGATGGTTCAGGGCTTTGGGCAACACGCCCTCAACCGGCTTGAACCCGGCTTCACTGGCCGCCCGAACGCCTCCTTCAAAGCCATCGGCCAGGCTGTCGCCGAGCTTGTAGACGCCATTGATGCCGCCCACGCAGACGCGTTTCTGCGGCGCTTCGCCGGGAACAAAGCCGAGAATGTCTTCACGCCAGGTCGGCTTGCCACCCAGGTGCGAGGCCAGGTGCACCACCGGGCTGTAGCCGCCGGAGGTCGCAACCAGATCACACTCCAGCCATTCGCCAGGGCTGGCGACGCTGTGTTGTTTAAGGTCAATCGCCGCCACACGGGCACCGATTACATGTTTGCTGCCGCGGGTTTCGATCACCGCGCTGCCGGTCAGAATCCGGATGCCTTTGGCCCGTGCCTCTTCGACCAGTGCACCGCGGGGATTGCTGCGGGCATCGGCAATGGCCACCACTTGCTGACTGGCGTCGAGCCAGTCCAGCGCCACGCGATAGGCATGGTCGTTGTTGGTGCTCAGCACCAGTTTTTTACCCGGAGCCACGCCGTAGCGGCGCACATAGGTCGACACCGCACCCGCAAGCATATTGCCCGGCACGTCGTTGTTGCCATACACCAGCGGCCGCTCGCACGCGCCAGTGGCCAGCACCACGCGCTTGGCCCGTACCCGATGGATGCGCTGACGCACCTGGCCGATGGGTGCGCGGTCGCCAAGGTGGTCGGTAAGGCGCTCGTGAATGGTCAGGAAATTGTGGTCGTGATAGCCGTTCACCGTGGCCCGTGGCAGCAGCAACACGTCCGGCAGCGCCTTGAGGGCCGCAATCACCCCGGCTACCCACTCCATCGCCGGTTTGCCGTCCAGGCTTTCGCGGCTGTCCAGCAGGCTGCCGCCGAACTCTTCCTGTTCATCGGCCACTACCACCCGTGCGCCGCTGCGCGCTGCTGCCAGGGCTGCTGCCAGTCCGGCCGGGCCGGCACCGACGATCAGCACATCGCAATGGTGGTTCATGTAGTCGTAGGTATCGGGGTCGTTCTGGGTTGGCGAACGCCCCAGCCCCGCCGCCTTGCGGATGTATTTCTCGTAAGTCATCCAGAACGACTGCGGGTACATGAAGGTTTTGTAGTAAAAGCCGGGCGGCATCAGCTTGCCGCCAACCTTGCCCAAAATCCCCATTACGTCATTGTTGACGTTGGGCCAGCCGTTGGTGCTGGTGGCCACCAGCCCTTGATACAGCGCCTGTTGTGTGGCGCGCACGTTGGGGATCTGGGTGGCTTCGGTGGCGCCGATTTGCAGCACCGCATTGGGCTCTTCGGCACCGGCGGCAAAAATGCCCCGCGGCCGGGAATATTTAAAGCTGCGACCGATCACGTCGACGCCGTTGGCCAGCAAGGCAGCGGCCAGGCTGTCGCCTTCGTAGCCTTTGTACTGTTGCCCGTTAAAGGTGAAGGTCAGCACTTTGTTGCGATCGACGCGGCCGCCGTTAGGCAAGCGGTGGGTCTGGCTCATACCTTTTCTCCCAGCTCGCGAGTGGCCGTGGTGGTCAGTGGTGCAGCCTGTTCGGTGAACTGCGGCTTGCTGCCGATCAGGTAGGTTTCAAGAATTTCATAGGTCAGGGTATTGCGGGTCGCGTTGAAAAACTGGCGACAGCCGGCCACGTGGTTCCACAACTCGTGGTGCAGGCCACGGGGGTTGTCGCGAAAGAACATGTAGTCGCCCCACTCGGCATCGGTGCAGGTGCCAGGGTCGAGCGGACGCGGAATGTGGGCCTGGCCACTGGCGTGAAATTCCTCTTCGGAACGCAGCTCGCCGCAATGGGGACAGAAGATGTGCAACATGGGTGATTCTCCTGTTAGTGGGCGACAGCGGCAGCGCCGTGTTCGTCGATCAGGGCGCCGTTGTGGAACCGGTCAATGGAAAACGGGGCAGCCAGCGGGTGCATTTCGCCTTTGGCCAGGCTGGCGGCAAACACGTTGCCCGAGCCCGGTGTGGCCTTGAACCCGCCCGTGCCCCAACCGCAGTTGAAGAACAGGTTCGGCACCGGAGTTTTGGAGATGATCGGGCAGGCGTCCGGCGTGGTATCGACGATGCCGCCCCACTGGCGGTTCATGCGCACCCGGGACAACACCGGGAACATCTCGACGATGGCCTGAATGGTGTGTTCGATCACCGGGTACGAGCCGCGCTGGCCATAGCCGTTGTAGCCATCGATACCGGCACCGATCACCAGGTCGCCCTTGTCGGACTGGCTGATATAGCCGTGCACGGCGTTGGACATGATCACGCTGTCGATAATCGGCTTGATCGGCTCCGACACCAGTGCCTGCAGCGGGTGCGATTCAATCGGCAGACGGAAGCCGGCCTGGCGTGCCATGTGCCCGGAATTACCGGCCGTGACCACGCCTACGCGCTTGGCACCGATAAAACCTTTACTGGTTTCGACGCCGATGCACACCCCGTTTTCCTTGCGAAAGCCCAGTACTTCGGTTTGCTGGATCAAGTCCACCCCCAGCGCATCGGCGGCCCGGGCAAAGCCCCAGGCCACGGCGTCATGCCGGGCCACGCCGCCACGTCGTTGCACGGTGGCGCCCATCACCGGGTAGCGGGTGTTTTTTGAACAGTCCAGGTACGGAATTTCGTCTGCCACCTGTTTCGCATTCAGCAACTCGCCGTCCACCCCGTTGAGGCGGTTGGCGCTGACCCGGCGCTCGGAATCGCGGATGTCTTGCAGGGTATGGCACAGGTTGTATACCCCGCGCTGGGAGAACATGACGTTGTAGTTCAGATCCTGGGACAGGCCTTCCCACAGCTTCATCGCGTGTTCGTAGAGATGCGCCGACTCGTCCCACAAATAGTTGGAACGCACGATGGTGGTGTTGCGCGCCGTGTTGCCACCCCCCAGCCAGCCCTTTTCCACCACCGCTACATTGGTAATGCCGTGCTCCTTGGCCAGATAGTAAGCAGTGGCCAGGCCGTGGCCGCCACCGCCGACAATGATCACGTCGTAAACCTTTTTCGGGGTCGGCGTGCGCCACATCTTCTGCCAGTTTTCGTGGTGGCTGAGGGAGTGTTTGAAGAGGCCGAAGCCTGAATACCGTTGCATAGGGATTACTCCAAAACCGCGCTCAGCGATAAACCGGGAAGTCTTTGCACAGTGCCGTTACCTGGCGCGCCACATCAGCCTCGATATCGGCATCGCCGAGGTGATCGAGGATGTCGCAGATCCAGCCGGCCAGCTCCGTACATTGCGCCACTTTGAAACCGCGGGTGGTGACCGCCGGGGTACCGATGCGCAGGCCCGAAGTCACGAAGGGGGATTGCGGATCGTTGGGCACGGCGTTTTTGTTGACCGTGATATGGGCCCGGCCCAGGGCTGCATCGGCGTCTTTGCCGGTCAGGCCCTGACGGATCAGGCTGAGCAGAAACAGGTGATTGTCGGTGCCGCCCGAAACCACGTCGTAACCGCGCTTCACAAACACCTCGGCCATCGCCCGGGCGTTGTCGATCACCTGTTGTTGATAGGCTTTGAAGCCGGGTTCCAGGGCTTCCTTGAAACACACGGCCTTGGCGGCGATCACGTGCATCAACGGCCCGCCCTGGCCGCCGGGGAACACCGCCGAGTTGAATTTTTTCTCCAGCGCTTCGTTGGCCCTGGCCAGAATCAGACCGCCACGTGGCCCGCGCAGGGTTTTGTGGGTGGTGGTGGTCACAACGTCAGCGTACGGCAGCGGGTTCGGGTACAGGCCCGCCGCCACCAGACCGGCCACGTGGGCCATGTCGACAAACAGGTAAGCCCCCACCTTGTCGGCGATCTGCCGGAAGCGCGGAAAATCGAGAAACTTGGAGTAAGCCGAGAACCCGGCAATGATCATCTTCGGCTGGTGCTCGACGGCCAGACGCTCGACTTCGTCGTAGTCGATCAGGCCGGTGGCGGTGTCGATGCCGTATTGCACGGCGTTGTACAACTTGCCGGAAAAACTCACGCTGGCGCCGTGGGTCAAGTGACCGCCGTGGGCCAGGCTCATGCCCAGCACGGTGTCCCCGGCATTGAGCAACGCCAGATACACCGCTGCGTTGGCCTGGCTGCCGGAGTGCGGTTGCACGTTGGCGTAATCGGCACCGAACAGTTGTTTGGCACGGTCGATGGCCAGCTGCTCGACTTTATCCACATGCTCGCAGCCGCCGTAATAACGCTTGCCGGGGTAGCCTTCGGCGTACTTGTTGGTCAGACCGCTGCCCTGGGCTTGCATCACGCGCCGACTGGTGTAGTTCTCGGAGGCAATCAGTTCGATGTGATCTTCCTGACGCTGGTCTTCGGCATTCATGGCCGCTAACAAGGCATCGTCGTAGCCCTGAATCTGATCCTGCTTGCTGAACATTGCGTTCTCCCAGCGCCAGCGCGCCTTTGGTCTCGGTTAGGGCTTGCCCTTTGAGCCAGATGGTAGAGCTGGCGCCCCCGGATCAAATGCCTATGGACGCCACACAAAGGTGCGTTTACGACATGGGACAAAAGCGGGTATCACTCATGCCCTGTGGGAGCCGGCTTGCCGGCGATACCTGATCTGCCATCGCCGGCAAGCCGGCTCCCACAAGAAGTCTGTCGAGCATTCTGTGCACCCGCCGGATTCTTGGATAAAGTGCAGCACGATCTTCGACCATGGAACCGGGAAATGACTGACAAGAGCCAACAATTCGCCAGCGACAACTACTCCGGTATCTGTCCCGAAGTCTGGGCCACCATGGAGCTGGCCAACCACGGCCACCAGCGTTCCTATGGTGATGACGAGTGGACGCTGCGCGCCGCCAACGATTTCCGCAAACTGTTTGAAACCGATTGCGAGGTGTACTTCGCCTTCAACGGCACCGCTGCCAACTCACTGGCCCTGTCGTCGTTGTGCCAGAGTTTCCACAGCGTGATCTGCTCCGAGACCGCCCACGTCGAAACCGACGAATGCGGCGCCCCTGAGTTCTTCTCCAACGGCTCCAAGCTGCTGCTCGCCCGTACTGAAAACGGCAAGATCACCCCCGAGTCGATCCGCGAAATCGCCCTCAAGCGCAAAGACATTCACTACCCCAAGCCGCGGGTCGTCACCATCACCCAGGCCACCGAAGTCGGCAGCGTGTATCGCCCGGAAGAAATCCGCGCCATCAGCGCTACCTGCAAGGAGCTGGGCCTGCTGTTGCACATGGACGGCGCCCGCTTCTCCAACGCCTGCGCGTTTCTGGGGTGCACGCCTGCGGAACTGAGCTGGAAGGCCGGGGTTGATGTGCTGTGCTTTGGCGGGACCAAAAACGGCATGGCGGTGGGTGAAGCGATTCTGTTCTTTGATCACGCCCTGGCAGTGGATTTTGACTATCGCTGCAAACAGGCCGGGCAACTGGCGTCGAAAATGCGTTTTCTGTCAGCCCCCTGGGTCGGCTTGCTGGAAAACGACGCCTGGCTCAAACATTCACGCCACGCCAACCACTGCGCACAATTGCTGAGCCAGCTGGTCAGTGACATTCCGGGGGTTGAGCTGATGTTTCCGGTGGAAGCCAACGGCGTGTTCCTGCAACTGTCGGAACCGGCTGTGGCAGCGCTGACAGCCAGGGGCTGGCGCTTTTACACCTTTATCGGCAAAGGCGGCGCACGCTTCATGTGCTCGTGGGACACCGAAGAGGCGCGGGTGCGGGAACTGGCTGCGGATATCCGCGAAGTGATGGGCGCAAATTAATGCAGGGGCGAGCTTGCTCGCGAGCTTCTAACAGCTCACGAACAAGCTCGCGCCCACAGAAGATGATTGTTTTTTGCGAGACTCAGGATTGCCCGAGAGTCCGCTCAATCACTTCGACCGTGGCGCTGACTTGCTCTTGATAACGGTCGATTTCCTGTTTGTGCTGCTGTTTGAGTTCAATCTGTTGTGAACACAGATTCAACGCGGCCAGCACCAGCAACTTGTCCCCGATCAAGCTCGGGTACTTTCTTTTCGTATCGGCCAAGGCAGTGTTCAACATCACCGATGCGGCCACCAGGGTTTGCAGCTCCCCCACAGGCGCCTTGATCGAATAGTCGTTGCCCAGAATCGAGACGACTTTTATTCCGTCTCTGTCTTCGCTCATGCGCTGACAGTGCTCGCACGTTCAACCAGTGCCTGGATGCGTGCAGCGGTTGCACCTTGCTTCTCTTCCTGTTCCATCAGGCTCAGTTGCAGGCTTTCGTTGTCGTCTTTGGCCTGGGCCAGTTCAGCGTTCAGCGCAGCGTTGGTGTCCAACAGCTCCTGCTTTTGTTGAACCAGGTCGCTGACCAGTTGTTCCAGTTTGCTAAGGGATGATTCCATCATGGTGGTGATCTCAAGCTGTTTTCAGAGGGCGCGTACGATAAAGAAAAGTCACCGGCTAAGCTAGCGGCAACCGGCCTTTAAGCCCCCTAAAGACTGTGGTTTCCAATCTTTGTTCCCGTCCTCCCCCAAACACCCACTGTGGGAGCGAGCTGTGGTTTTAAAAAGCTCGCTCCTACAGGTATCAGAATTCAATCCGCACATCGCCCTTGGGTACGCTGCAGCAAGACAAGATGTACCCTTCTGCCACGTCTTCGTCAGTGATGCCGCCGTTGTGCTCCATCTCGACTTCGCCGCCCAGCTTCAACACTTTGCACGTGCCACAAATGCCCATGCCGCAGGCTTTGGGAATCAACAGCCCCAGCTTGGCTGCCGCAGCGTGTACGGTTTCGGCCGGGCCCACGCGGATACTTTTGCCCGACGCGGTGAATTCCACCTGGTTGAGGTCCGCCAGATCCAGCTCCGGCGCATCTGCCGCCTGTTCGGCCTGCTCCACCGCATCGGCCCGGGCCTCGGGCGGGGTCGCACCAAAAGACTCTTCGTGGTACCGGCTCATGTCAAAACCGTTGGCTTCCAGCAGCCGCTTGACCGCGCTCATGTAAGGCGTGGGGCCGCAACAGAACACCTCGCGCTCCATGAAGTCGGGCGCCATCAGCTCCAGCATCTTGTGATTCAAATAGCCGCGGTAGCCGGCCCAGGGCTCGCCCAGGCCGTGCTTCTCGCAGATCAGGTGCAGGCTAAAGTTGTCGATGCGCGAAGCCATGTGCTCCAGCTCGCGGTGATAAATGATGTCTTTCGGTGAACGGGCGCTGTGGATAAACACCATGTCGACATTGGCGTTGGTGTCGTAAAACCAGCGCGCCATGGACATCACCGGGGTAATGCCGACCCCGCCGCTCAGATACAGCACCTTGGGGCTCGGTGCGTCGATGGCGTTAAACAGCCCGACCGGGCCGTGTACCGCCAGCTCCTGGCCCTCACTCAAGGTGTCGTGCAGCCAGTTGGAGACGCGCCCGCCCGGCACGCGCTTGATGGTCACCGAAAAGCTGTACGGCACCGAAGGCGAACTGGAAATGGTGTACGAGCGCATCACCGGATCGCCGTCGATTTCCAGCTCCAGGGTCACGAACTGCCCCGGCTTGAAAAAGAACAGGATCGGCTGGTCAGCCATAAAGCAGAAGGTGCGCACATCCCAGGTTTCCTGAATCACTTTGACGCAGCGCACGATGTGTCGGCCGTTGGCCCAGGTCTGGGTGGTTACCGGATTCAGAAAGCTGTTGGACATGGGCTTCTCCACGGCCGACAACCGGCCTCTTGCTGGCGATTCTGCGCATGCCCCGGGGCGGCCATTTACCTATTCGCGACATTCACATACTTATCGCGACCAGCCCCTTGAAACAGGGGCTGGCGCGTCGGGAACAGATTGGGCCATGTCGCCCGCAGATATGGCATCGGCCCGGCCGGAACGCACACTCAGCGCCACTGATAGCGTTAATTGCTTTGCCTTGCGTCGCACCCCTGAGCAGCTACTTTCGGCCACATAGAATGGCCATGAGGATTACAACGATGGACATCACCGCAACCCTGAGCCTGGGCGATCCACTGGAACCCGCACGCAAGGCCACCGCCGAGATGTTGCAGAGCCGTGAGCGTACTTTTTCGCTGCCGCAGCCGTTTTATAACGACGAGCGCCTGTTCGAAATCGACATGCAGGAGATCTTTCAGAAGGAGTGGCTGATTGCAGGCATGACCTGCGAGATCCCGACCAAGGGCAATTATCTGACGCTGCAAGTGGGCAACAACCCGATCATCGTGATTCGCGGTGCCGAGGGTCAGGTCCATGCATTCCATAACGTATGCCGGCATCGCGGCTCGCGGCTATGCACTTCCGAGAAGGGCAAGGTTGCCAAGCTGGTGTGCCATTACCACCAGTGGACCTATGAGCTCGATGGCCGCCTGCTGTTTGCCGGTACCGAGATGGGCGCCGACTTTGACATGAAGCAATACGGCCTCAAGCCGGTGAATGTGAAAACCGCAGGTGGCTACATCTTTATCAGCCTGGCCGAAAACCCGCCCGCAATCGACGAGTTCCTGGCCACCCTGAACCACTACATGGAACCCTACGACATGGAAAACACCAAGGTGGCGATTCATACCACCCTGGTGGAAAAGGCCAACTGGAAGCTGGTGCTGGAAAACAACCGCGAGTGTTATCACTGCAACGCGTCGCACCCGGAGCTGCTGAAAACCCTGCTGGAATGGGACGACGTCACCGATCCCCGGGCCGATCAGGCCTTCAAGGACCATGTGGCGGCTTCGGCAGCGGCCTGGGATGCGGAAAAAATCCCCTACGCCCACGCCAGCTTCGGCCTGCGCAACCGCATCGTGCGCATGCCGCTGCTCAAGGGCACGGTATCGATGACCCTGGATGGCAAACAGGGCTGCGCAAAACTCATGGGGCGGATTAAAAACCCGGACCTGGGCTCGATGCGCATCCTGCACCTGCCGCACTCGTGGAACCACTGCATGGGCGACCACATCATCGTCTTTACCGTGTGGCCGATCAGCGCCCAGGAAACCATGGTCACCACCAAGTGGCTGGTGCACAAGGATGCAGTAGAAGGCGTGGACTACGACGTGGAGCGCATGCGCAACGTGTGGGACGCCACCAACAACCAGGACCGGCGCCTGGCTGAAGAGAACCAGCGCGGCATCAACTCCGTGGCCTATCAGCCGGGGCCGTACTCACAAACCTATGAGTTCGGCGTGGTCAACTTCGTCGACTGGTACAGCGAGCGCCTGTTGAGCAATCTGGGCGCGGAGCCGGCGCCCTACCTCAAAGGCGTGCTCGCCCAGTAACCGTCCGACCAAACCTGTAGGAGCGAGCTTGCTCGCGAGCTGTTGAAATCTCGCGAGGCAAGCTCGCTCCTACTGGCTATTTTTTGACCAGCTGGCTACACCCCATACAATCAAAGGCCCGCAGCCCTTCACCAACATCTTATCCACAGTCACACCCACAGCAATTGTGGGGAAGTGGGTAAGTTATCCCGAAAACAGTGATTGGCTATTTTTTGTACAAAACTTTACAAGCCACGGGATACATGGCCTGCAAGCAACCGCAAACACCTTATCCACATATCCGCCAACAGAGATTGTGCGCAACTTATGCACCGCCCCCCATTACTGTGGAAAACCCTTTAAAGTCCCGATTTTTAAAGGGTTTGAGTGTTGAACAGTGGATAACCGGGGCAATTGAGCGTTTTTTGATCAGAAGCCTGTAAGCCTTGATCCGTATAGCGCTTAGCCGACAGCAAACAACTTATCCACATAAGCGCTAACAGACTTTGTGGGCAACTCAGCGCACCACGCCTTCTTCGATCAATAACTTCAAAATCGCCTGTGCCCCCTCTTCGCTGCTCAAGCCTTTGAGTATTTGACCGCTACCACCAGTGGCCTTGGCTGTGGCTGCTTTCATACGGTCGGCGGCACTTTTGGCCCTGATCACTTTGAGACGCTTTGGCCGGGGTCTGGCGGGCTGGAAAACACCCACTGTGGATAACTCATCAACAATCTCCTCAACCACTTCGGCATCCACCACCCCACGGGTAGCCGGGCCATAGGCACTTTGGCGGGCCTTGGGGGCAGCGTTATCCACAGTGGCCATGAACGGCAGGCGCACCTTAAGCCGGCGCCGCTGACCACGGGGCAATCCCTGCAACACCAGCGCGACACCGTTGTGGATAGATTCAACCTGAGCCACCCCCACCACCAGCGGCCAGCCCAGTTGCTCGGCCAGCAGATACGGCAACATGCCCGAGCCTTCGCCGGTTTCCGCCTGGCTGCCCGCGAGTACCACCTGCACCCCGGCTTCGCGGATGTAGTCGCGCAATACCGGCAGCGCATCGGCCCCGTGCGCCTGCTCAAGTACGTGAAGCTCTTCCAGGCCCATGCCCAGATACGCGCGTAGCGCCGGCTCATGGGGGTTGCCCGCATGCAGTACATGCAGGTTATCCCCAGCCAGTTGCAGGCCGAGCTCGACAGCCCGGGCATCCTGTTCAGCGCGGCGGGCCCGGCCGGAAGCCGGGTGGGCGCCGATTGAAACCAGTGCAACGGTGGCAATGGTCATAAGCGAATCTCCAAAACTGTAAACAGACTGTAGGAGCGAGCTCGCCTCGCGATCTGTTTAAAAGATCGCGAGACAAGCTCGCTCCCACAGGGGTTCAGGACAATCAGGCGGCATCGCGCCTGGCGCTCTTGCGCCAGTTATCCACAGCCGCAATCAACGCCTGCAGAATTGCCGCACCGTCACCAATCACCGAAAGATCAGCGCGCTTGATCATGTCGCAACCCGGATCAAGGTTGATCGCCACCACCTTGTCGCACCCGCCAATCCCTTGCAGATGCTGGATCGCGCCGCTGATGCCGACCGCAACATAGACCCGGGCGGTAACCCAGGTACCGCTGGCCCCGACCTGACGCTCACGCCCCATAAAGCCGTCATCCACCGCCACCCGTGACGCGCCTTCGGTGGCCCCCAGCGCTGCTGCAGCCCTGTGGAAAAGTCTCCAGTCCTTGATCCCGTTACCGCCACTGAGGATAAACTCGGCCTCTGCCATGGGCGTCGCCGCAGGATCCACCGCAACCGCACCCAGGTCTTCAATCCGGGGCAAGCAACGCGGCGCATCTGTGGATAACTGCACAGGCAATGCTTCATGCAGGGTTTCGCTGACCGGCTCGGCGCACTCGGCAGCGGCCAGGATCAACCGTGGCAACGGCTGCGCCAGATCCTGCAAGCCGGCCCCGGCTCGTCCCAGACAGGTTCCGTCCTTGATTTGCCACACCCGGGTGGCCGGGCGCTGGCCCAGGCTCGCAGCCAGACGACGGCCCAGTTCTGCACCGCCATTGCGGCTGTCGGGCAGCAACCAGTGTCTGGGCGCGAACTGGTTATCCACAGCCCGTAAATCGTGAACCCGTTGCTCCGGTGCATAACCTTCGCTGTCCAGTAACAACAAACGGTCTACCCCGGCCCTGGCAAAGGCCGTTTCTTTGCACTCGCCAAACACCACTGCCAGCACCGCGCCGTCGCTGCCCGCCAGTTGCCGGGCCAGGCCAAGCACGTCGCGGTCGTGACTGGCGAGGCGGCCACCGGCCATATCCGGTACCACGCAGATATAAAACGCCGGCGCCGGCACCTGATGCAGCGGCAATTGCACTTGCTCACTGGCCGCGCGTTTGACCGTGCCGCCCTGTTGCGCGCCACTGCGATCGATCCGCTTGATGCCGTTGGGGCCGATAAACCCCAGCCCATGTACATTTTTGCGCAGCACCCCGTTGGGCCCCATCCAGCTGGCGGATGCCGGCTGCATGGCGGCATGCAGCGGGTGCAGGCGGTTGCGGGCGATCCACTCGGCCCGCGGGTCGCGGCGGATAATGTCACTCATACCATCACCTCCGGGGCTGCGCGGCTGGGCGCTTTGGCGGGCACGATCGGTTCAATCAGAGCTTCAGCCACCAGTTCGGCAATGTCCTTGATCAGCGGCCGTGGCTCGACCACGCCTTCGAGCATGGCCGTGCATTGCGGGCATCCCACCGCCACACGCTCGGCGCCGGTCTCGCGGATGTCGTCCATGCGCATGTCGGGAATCCGTTGTTTGCCGGGGATGTCAGTAATGGGGGCACCACCGCCGCCGCCACAGCAGCGTGAGCGAAAGCCCGAGCGCTGCATCTCTTTGACTTCAATGCCCAGCGCGCGCAATACCGCGCGGGGAGCCTCGTATTCGCCGTTGTAACGCCCCAGATAACAGGGGTCGTGATAGGTCACGCTGCCGCCCGTATCCGCGTTCAGGGCAAGAGCGCCCTGGTCGATCAGTTCGGCCATGTAAGTGCTGTGATGTTGCACCAGGTACTCACCGCCAAAGGCGCCATATTCATTTTTCAGTACGTGGAAACTGTGGGGATCGCAGGTCACGATGCGTTTGAAACGGTATTGCCCCAGGGTCTGGATATTGCGTCGGGCCAGCGCCTGAAAGGTCGCTTCGTCGCCCAGACGCCGGGCTACGTCACCGCTGTCGCGCTCTTCGAGCCCCAGTACCGCGAAATCGACCCCGGCGGCTTTCAGTACCTTGACGAATGCCCGCAGGGTGCGTTGGTTACGCATGTCGAAGGCGCCATCACCGACCCAGAACAGCACGTCCACCGAGGGTTTATCGCGCATCAGATCAAGATTCAGGTCTGCAGCCCAGTTCATCCGCCCGCCCGGTGCAAAACCGCCGGGGTTGTCGGTGGCGATCAGGTTGTCCAGCACCTGGGCGCCGTTGTTCGGGGTTGCACCTTTTTCCAGGGTCAGGAAGCGGCGCATGTCGACGATGGCATCTACGTGCTCGATCATCATCGGGCACTCCTCAACACAGGCACGGCAGGTGGTGCAGGACCACAGGGTGTCTGCATCCACCAGGCCGTCAACTATGGGTTGATGCGGGTTGCCGCCATGTTCACCAACGGGTTTGCCCGGGTACGGGCTGCCGGCAAAGTGCGCATCGGTACCGCCCGCAAGCCCCACCACCATGTCCTGAATCAGTTTCTTCGGGTTCAACGGCTGGCCCGCAGCGTAGGCCGGGCACGCCGCTTC
Organism: Pseudomonas sp. TMW22089; assembly: GCF_022496645.1. Taxonomy (NCBI): domain Bacteria; kingdom Pseudomonadati; phylum Pseudomonadota; class Gammaproteobacteria; order Pseudomonadales; family Pseudomonadaceae; genus Pseudomonas; species Pseudomonas sp. TMW22089. Next base: position 181,241 of record NZ_SCFG01000003.1, on the reverse strand, counting down.
GCACTTGCCGCATTGCACGCAGGCGTCAAAACCCAGCAGCTGGTTCCAGGTGAAGTCCTTGGGTTTTTCCACCCCCAGGGGCGCGCTGCGATCATCCAGGTCCAAAGGCATCAAGCCGGTAGAACGGCCACCGCCAAAGCGCTCGGCGCGCCGATGCCAGGCCAGGTGCAAAGCCCCGGCGAAGGCGTGCTTCATCGGCCCGCCCCAGGTCATGCCGAAGAACAGCTCCGCCACGCCCCACAGCACTCCCACCCCCAACAGGGTTGCCAGCAACCAGCCGCCAAAGTCCTGGGGCAGCAAACCGGCGACCGGCAAGGTGAGGATAAAAAAGCTCAGCGAAAATGCCAGCAGGCTTTTTGGCAAGCGCATCCACGGGCCTTTGGACAGGCGGGCCGGTGGATTGAGGCGACGTTTGAACACAAAGAGCGCGCCGACAAACATCAGCGCCGTGGCCACCAGCAGGGCGTAGCCGAGGATGCGGTTATGCAGCCCCAGGCCATGCACCAGAATCGCCAGCAACGCCGCCAGTACAAAACCCCCGGCAGTGGCAACGTGGGTATTGGCCATGTACTTGTCACGGGCGACCACGTGGTGCAGATCAACCATATAACGCCGAGGCATGGCCAGCAGGCCAGCGAGCAGATCGACCCTGGCCGGGCGGCCACGACGCCACATATGCATCCGCCGCACGGCGCCGATGACGGCCAGACCGAGGGCAGCGAATAACAGAACAGGGAGAACAATATTGAGCATGGTGAAGCTCCCGAAGACCTCAGGGGTTGCGCAAATCCTGTGGGAGCCGGGTTGCCGGCGATGTTGCTGGCAATTGCCTATGCCTCATCGCCGGCAAGCCAGCTCCCGGAGTTATTCACACGTGCTTAGAAATCCTTGCACAACCTGAGTGCGTCATAGATCGCGGCATGTACGTTGCGCTGGGCCACGCAGTCACCGATGCGGAACAGCAGGTAACCGTCCCCCGGCTCGCTCAGGCACGGTTGCGGCTTGATCGCAAACAGCGCTTCGACGTCGATCTGGCCCTTGTTGCGCGAGTCCGGTTTAAGCCCGTAATACAATTCTTCATCCGGACGCACGCCATTCTCGATCACCACCTGGTCCACCACCCGCTCCTCCCTGGCGCCGGTGTATTCGTTCTCCAGAACGGCAATCAGCTTGTCGCCTTCGCGGTAGACCTTCTCCAGCATCATGTCCCCGGTCATGATCACTTCCTTGGGGTACAGGCTGCGGTAGTAGGTGGGGAATGAGGTGCCGCCAATCGCCACCCCGGGCTTGGTGTCGTCGGTCACGATCTCGACCTGGGCACCTTTGTCGGCCATGAAGTCGGCGACGGACATGCCGGTAAACTCGCAGATGGTGTCGTACACCAGCACGTTCTTGCCCGGCTCGACCTTGCCGTCGAGCACGTCCCAGCTGCTGACCACCAGCCCTTCGGCAGCGCCCCAGTGTTCGTTCTGTTCCACAAACGGATGCCCGCCCACGGCCAGCACCACGATGTCGGGACGCAGATCGAGAATGGTCGCCGGGTCTGCCGCAGTACCCAGGCGCAGATCAACGTTCAGGCGCGCCAGTTCCAGCTGGAACCAGCGGGTAATGCCGGCCATCTGGTCCCGTTGCGGGGCTTTGGAGGCGGTGGTGATTTGCCCGCCGATGACATCCTTTTTCTCGAACAGGGTCACGTCGTGACCCCGTTCCGCGGCTACCCGCGCCGCCTCCATGCCGGCAGGCCCGGCGCCGACTATCACCACCTTGCGTTTGGCCCCGGTACTTTTCTGGATGATATGCGGCACGCCCATGTATTCCCGGGAGGTGGCGGCGTTCTGGATACAGAGCACGTCCAGGCCCTGGTACTGACGGTCGATGCAGTAGTTGGCGCCCACGCATTGCTTGATCTGGTCGATCTGGCCCATTTTGATTTTGGCGATCAGGTGCGGGTCGGCGATGTGGGCACGGGTCATGCCCACCATGTCCACGTAACCGCCTTCCAGAATCCGCGTGGCCTGATTCGGGTCCTTGATATTTTGCGCGTGCAGCACCGGGGCCTTGACCACTTCCTTGATCCCGGCGGCCAGGTGCAGAAACGGCTCCGGTGGAAAACTCATGTTGGGGATCACGTTGGCCAGGGTGTTGTGGGTATCACAGCCCGAGCCGACCACGCCGATAAAGTCGAGCATGCCGGTGTCGTCGTAGTACTTGGCGATTTGTTTCATGTCCTCGTGGCTCAAGCCATCGGGGTGAAATTCGTCACCGCACAGGCGAATGCCGACGCAGAAATCCGGACCGACTTCGGCACGCACGGCCTTGAGTACTTCGAGGCCGAAGCGCATGCGGTTTTCAAAACTGCCGCCCCATTCATCAGTGCGTTTGTTGACCCGTGGGCTCCAGAACTGGTCAATCATGTGCTGGTGCACCGCCGACAGTTCGACCCCGTCCAGCCCGCCTTTCTTGGCGCGCCCTGCCGCACTGGCGTAGTTGCCGATCACGCGCCAGATTTCTTCTGGCTCGATGGTTTTGCAGGTGGCACGGTGCACCGGTTCGCGCACCCCGGACGGCGACATCAGGGTCGGCCAGTTGAAGCCGTCCCAGCGTGAGCGGCGGCCCATGTGGGTTATCTGGATCATGATCTTGGCGCCGTGCTTGTGCATGGCATCGGCCAGGTTCTGGAAATGCGGGATGATGCGGTCGGTGCTCAGGTTGACCGAGCTCCACCACTCCTGGGGGCTGTCGATGGCCACCACCGATGACCCCCCGCAAATCGCCAGGCCGATACCGCCCTTGGCTTTTTCTTCGTAGTACTGCACGTAGCGCTCAGTGGTCATGCCGCCATCGGTGGCATACACCTCGGCGTGGGCCGTGCTGAGCACGCGGTTGCGGATGGTCAGTTTGCCGATTTGAATCGGCTCAAACATTGCTTCGAACGCCATATCCCGATCCTCGACTTACAACGGCTTGACGATAAACAGGCCGTGGTCGTGGCCCTCTTCCGATCCGCTATAAATCTGCTCGGCGCGGGTGCGAATGTGGCTGCCACGGGCCTGCAGAATCTGATCCATGGCGCCGGCAAACCAGCCGGTGAACATGTAATCGACCTTGCGCCCGACCTTGCCGTACACGTAGACGAAACAGGAGTGCTCGAGCTTGATGGTGGCTGTGCCTTTATCGAGGTCGATGTCCTGGATTTCGAACAGGCCCCAGCCACGCTGGGACAGACGCTTCATGTAGTGCTCGAACACCGCGACCCCTTCCAGGCCGTGGCACTCGGCTTCTTTTTCGCACCAGTGCCAGGCGGATTTGTAGCCGGCCTTGTAGAGGATTTCGGCGTAGGCGTCAGCGCCCAGCACCTCCTCGATGCCCATATGGTTGTTGACGAAAAAATGCCGTGGCACATAGAGCATGGGCAGGGCGTCGGAGGTCCAGACACCGGTTTCACTGTCGACTTCGATAGGCAATTGCGGGGCGATTTTAGCCATGGAACAAAACTCCAGAAATTCAACAAATCTATGTAGTCGCTGCCGCAGGCTGCGAAGGGTTGCGAAGCAGCCCGTTTTTCAAGAAGTCCTCATCGCAGCCTTCGGCAGCGACTACGAGGAGCTGTTCGGCTATTCGCCCCAGACGTCCTTGAGCACGTTGACCCAGTTTTCGCCCATGATTTTGCGCACCACGCGCTCAGGGTGACCGCGCTTGAGCAGGGTTTCAGTGAGGTTGGGGAACTCACCCACAGTGCGGATGCCCAGCGGGTTGATGATCTTGCCGAAGCTGGTCAGACGCCGGGCATAGCCCTTGTCGTGGGTCAGCATTTCGAAGAAGTCCTGACCGTGACCCTGGGTGAAGTCGGTGCCGATACCGATCGCATCTTCGCCGACGATATTCATCGTGTACTCGATGGCCTGGGCATAGTCGTCAATGGTGGAGTCGATGCCCTTGGCCAGAAATGGCGCAAACATGGTCACCCCGACAAAACCGCCGTGGTCGGCGATGAATTTAAGTTCGGCGTCGGATTTGTTGCGCGGGTGCTCTTTGAGGCCGGACGGCAGACAGTGCGAGTAGCAGACCGGTTTCTTCGATTCGAGGATCACCTCTTCCGAGGTTTTTGAACCCACATGGGACAGGTCGCACATGATCCCGACGCGGTTCATTTCGGCCACCACTTCGCGGCCAAAGCCCGAGAGCCCGCCATCACGCTCGTAGCAGCCGGTGCCCACCAGGTTTTGCGTGTTGTAGCACATCTGCACCACGCCGACTCCGAGCTGCTTGAAGATCTCGATATAGCCCAGCTGGTCTTCAAAGGCGTGGGCGTTCTGGAAGCCAAAAATGATACCGGTCTTGCCCTGTTCCTTGGCCCGACGAATATCCGCAGTGGTTTTTACCGGGATCACCAGGTCGCTGTTTTCGCGAATAAGGGTCTGGCTGGCCACGATATTATTGATCGTGGCTTGAAAACCCTCCCACACCGACACCGTGCAGTTGGCTGCTGTGAGGCCGCCTTTACGCATGTCTTCGAACAGTTCGCGGCTCCATTTGGCAATGATCAGCCCGTCGATAACGATGCTGTCTGCGTGCAACTCGGCTGGGCTCATCAGGCGTCCCCTTATGGGCGCCGAATCGTCTGCCGGCGCTTTGGGGCCAGCATAGGCTCGGGGTTAAAAACAGCCGGGTGCAAAAGCGACAGCGCAATTGCCGAAAGCGTCAATCCGCGACAAAGCCTTCGGCGCCAAAGTAATGACCTATGCTGCGTGGCTGTTCTTTGGCCCACGCTTAAGCCAGAATCCGTCCCATCTATGGATTAGGAAGCCGCAATGAAATCGATTCTCCTGGCCTTGGCGTTGATCACAAGCGGTGCGTACGCAGCCGATGATGCCGACTACAACCCGTGCGATGCGGTGGAAAACGACCAGCAAACCCTGGCGTGTTCGGCGTACAGCAAGAATGCGGCCGAGCTGTTGCTGACCGAAAATTACGAAGCCCTGCAGACGCGAATGAACTCGATGTACGGCTCAAACGCAACTCAGCTCAATAACATCATCAGCAAGATCAAGACCGCTCAGGCGCTGTGGTTGCACCAGCGTGACGCCGACTGCGCGATTGTGGTGTTCCCTGCCACATCCGGCACCGAGACCTTCAACATTGCCCAGAACGACTGCATGGCCCGCATGAGCGATGATCGTTCGGAGTTTCTGGAATCGATCGGGCAGGAATAACCACCCTGCTCCCACAGCTCAGATGCCTTATTTAAATCCAGGGTTTTTATGACTATTTGCGGTATCGATATCAAAGGCAGCGAAGCGATCTTCGCCGTCGCCACCCAGGGCCCCGACGGTCTTCAACATCTAGCCATTGCGACCAAGAAAATCGCCCTCGACGATGATGACGATGCCCTCAACGTCAAAGCCTTCGCCGCGCAGGTCACAGCCTTTGTAAAGACCAACGCCATCACCCGCATCGCGATTAAAAAGCGCAGTAAAAAAGGCGAGTTCGCCGGCGGACCGACCACCTTCAAAATCGAAGGCATCATCCAGTTGCTGGACGCTTGCGAGGTGCAATTGCTGTCACCGCAAACCCTCAACGCGCAATTCAAAAAGCACGCTTTCGAGCTGCCCGCCTCGCTGAACAAATATCAGCATGATGCGTACAAGGCTGCGTGTGCGGCGCTGCTCAAGGGTTAACCGACCCGGTCCTGTCGCGGCGCACAGGCAAATCGCGCGCGATAGCTGCGGGTGAAGTACGACGGTGATTCAAAACCGCAGGCCAGGCTGATATCCAGCACGCTCATGTCGGTCTGGCGCAGCAGTTGCCGGGCTTTGTGCAGGCGCAGGCCAAGGTAGAAGTTGCGCGGAGTATCGTTCAGGTGCAGGCGGAACAGGCGCTCCAGCTGGCGCTGGGTGACGTTGATGCTCAGTGCCAGTTGCGAAATGCTCAGGGGCGGCTCGGTGTGCTGCTCCATCTCGCCAATCACCTGCACCAGCTTCTTGTTACGGATGCCGTAACGCGTGGCAACTTGCATGCGCTGGTGATCCTTGCGCGGGCGGATACGCCCGAGCACGAACTGCTCTGATACCTCGATAGCCAGTTCCGGGCCGTGCGCCTGGGCAATCAGATCGAGCATCATGTCGATAGAGGCCGTACCGCCCGCGCAGGTAATCCGTCGGCGGTCGATTTCAAACAGCTCTTGCGTGACCTGTAACCGCGGCCATGATTCCTTGAACGCCTCCAGCGCTTCCCAGTGCAGGGTCAGACGATAGCCGTCGAGCAGGCCCGCCTCGGCCAGCACAAAACTGCCGGTATCGATCCCGCCCAGGCTTACCCCTTCGCCGTCCAGACGCCGCAGCCAGTGAATCAGTGCCGGCGTGACATGGGCCAGTGGCTCGAAACCGGCCACCACCAGTAACGTCGCCCCTGCGGTGAGCGCCTCCAGCCCTGCCTCGGCATTGACCGACATGCCGTTACTCGCCGGTACCGCGCCACCGTCGCTGCTCAGCACGTGCCAGCGGTACAGCTCGCCGCGAAAGCGGTTGGCCACCCGCAGCGGCTCAATCGCAGAAATAAAGCCCAACGAGGAAAAGCCGGGCAGCAGCAGGAAATAGAAGTCCTTGGGCATGGAGGCGCTCGTGCAGTCAGTTCGCAGGATTGAAACACACTCAGGTCGCTACAGTGCAAAAGCCCGTCGCTCCAGTGCGGTTAAGCAATACCCGACCTCGGTAACTTGGCGTCACGGTGCACAAAGACACCGGCTACCTAATAACAACCTGCCGAGGCCCGCTCCATGAAACGACTGATCAGCTGTTGCTTGTTGGTACTCAGCCCCTATGTGCTGGCTGGCGAAGATCCATCGTGCAAGAACGTACGCATGGGCGTGGTCAACTGGACCGATGTGATCGCCACCAGCGCCATGGCGCAAACCCTGCTCGACGGTCTCGGCTACAAAACCAAACAGACCAGCGCCTCCCAGCAAATCATCTTCGCCGGGATACGTGACAACCGGCTGGACATGTTTCTGGGCTACTGGAACCCGATCATGAACCAGAGCATCACCCCCTTTGTCGATGCCAGACAGGTGACGGTGCTGGCCGAGCCCAGCCTTAAAGATGCCAAGGCCATGCTCGCCGTGCCGACCTATATGAGCGACAAGGGGCTTAAAAGCTTTGCTGACATTGCCCGATTCGAAAAAGAACTGGGGGGCAAGATTTACGGGATTGAACCGGGCTCCGGTGCCAACACCCAGATCAAGGCCATGATCGAGCAAAACCGCTTTGGCCTGGGCAAGTTCCAGCTGGTGGAATCCAGCGAGGCCGGAATGCTTTCGGCCGTGACCCGCGCGGTCAACCGCAATGAACCGATTGTGTTCTTTGGCTGGACCCCGCACCCGATGAACATCAACCAGAAAATGACCTACCTGACCGGCAGTGAAGACGCACTGGGCCCGAATGAAGGCCTGGCCACGGTGTGGACAGTGACCACGCCGGACTACGCCAGCCGCTGCCCGAACGTCAGCCGCTTGCTGAGCAACCTGACCTTCAGCGCCGATGACGAGAGCCGCATGATGCAGCCGTTGCTGGATCACAAAGACGCCCGGGCATCGGCCCGCCAGTGGCTCAGGGACCACCCGCAAGACCAGCAGCGCTGGCTCGAAGGTGTTACCACAGCGGACGGCAAACCCGCTGCAGGGAACCTGAAACTCAGCGCCAAATAATTCAACACCGAGCCCCTCGGCCGCCGCCTGCAACGGCAGCGGCGTGGCGCTCTACGCCCAAAGGAAATGCCCCATGAACCACGACGTCATCATCACTTGCGCACTCACCGGTGCCGGCGACACCAGCGCCCGCAGCCACCTGGTACCGATCACGCCCAAGCAAATTGCCGACGCCGCCGTGGAAGCGGCCAAGGCCGGAGCCACAGTGGTGCATTGCCATGTGCGCGATCCGAAAACCGGTCAGTTCAGCCGTGATGTGGCGCTGTACCGCGAACTGATGGAGCGCATCCGCGAGGCCGACATCGACATTATTGTCAACCTCACGGCCGGGATGGGCGGTGACTTGCACATCGGCCCCGGCGAGAACCCGATGGAGTTTGGCCCCAATACCGATCTGGTCGGGCCGCTGACCCGTCTGGCACACGTCGAAGCCTTGCTGCCGGAAATCTGCACCCTGGACTGCGGCACCCTGAACTTCGGTGACGGCGACACCATTTACGTTTCTACCCCGGCGCAGCTGCGGGCGGGGGCCAAGCGCATTCAGGAGCTGGGGGTCAAAGCCGAACTGGAGATTTTCGACACCGGCCATCTGTGGTTCGCCAAGCAAATGATCAAGGAAGGCCTGCTCGACGACCCGCTGTTCCAGCTGTGCCTGGGCATCCCCTGGGGTGCTCCGGCAGACACCACCAGCATGAAAGCCATGGTCGACAACCTGCCCGCCAATGCGGTGTGGGCCGGGTTCGGCATTGGTCGCATGCAAATGCCCATGGCTGCCCAGGCGGTCTTGCTCGGCGGCAACGTCCGGGTCGGGCTGGAAGACAACCTGTGGCTGGATCGCGGGGTACTGGCGAGCAACGGACAGCTGGTGGAGCGTGCCGCAGAAATCCTCAGCCGCCTTGGCGCCAGGGTGCTGACCCCGGCTGAAGGCCGGGTAAAGATGGGTTTGAGCCAGCGCCACTAACCCCGCCTCCCCCTGCCCACCTGCCCACCTGCCTGTAGGAGCGAGCTTGCCTCGCGAGCTCTTCAGCGAAACAGCGAAAAGCTCGCTCCTACAGGTTTAAGACCGAATTTTGATCAGGAATCGCCCATGACCTTTATCACTAACATCAAAACCTTCGCCGCCCTTGGCAGCGGTGTCATTGGCAGCGGCTGGGTCGCCCGCGCACTGGCCCACGGCCTCGACGTGGTGGCCTGGGACCCTGCCCCCGGCGCCGAAGCCGCCCTGCGCAAGCGCGTGGCCAAGGCCTGGCCGGCGCTGGAAAAAAGCGGCCTCGGCAAAGGCGCGTCCCAGGACCGCCTGCGCTTTGTCAGCACCATTGAAGAATGTGTACGCGACGCCGATTTCATTCAGGAAAGCGCACCCGAGCGGCTCGATCTCAAACTCGAGCTGCACAGCAAAATCAGCGCTGCCGCCAAACCCGATGCACTGATCGGCTCCAGCACCTCGGGCCTGCTGCCCAGCGAGTTCTACGAGACATCCACCCATCCCGAGCGCTGCATCGTCGGCCACCCTTTCAACCCGGTGTACTTGCTGCCGCTGGTGGAAGTGGTGGGCGGACAAAAAACTGCACCACAAGCCATTGCGGCTGCGATCGAGGTCTATAAATCCCTGGGCATGCGCCCCTTGCATGTGCGCAAGGAAGTACCGGGTTTTATCGCTGACCGCTTGCTCGAAGCCCTGTGGCGCGAGGCGCTGCACCTGGTCAATGACGGGGTGGCAACCACTGGCGAGATCGACGATGCCATTCGCTTTGGCGCCGGTTTGCGCTGGTCGTTCATGGGCACATTCCTCACCTACACCCTGGCCGGTGGCGATGCGGGCATGCGGCACTTCATGAACCAGTTCGGCCCGGCCCTGAAACTGCCGTGGACCTACCTGCCGGCGCCGGAACTCAGCGAAAAACTGATCGACGACGTGGTTGAAGGTACAACTGAACAACTGGGCAGCCACAGCATTGCCGCGCTGGAGAGCTATCGTGACGATTGCCTGCTGGCGGTGATGGAAGCGGTGAACGCGACCAAACTCAAACACGGCATTGCCATCAACGATTGAGCGAGGTTCTGCATGCCCATCCTCACCACCTACAGCACCCCCGTTCTTGAAGAGTGGGTCGATTACAACGGCCATTTGCGGGACGCGTTTTACCTGCTGATTTTCAGCTATGCCACCGATGGGCTGATGGACCACCTGGGACTCGACAGCCAGAATCGCGAAGCCAGCGGCCATTCGCTGTTCACCCTGGAAGTGCACATGAACTACCTGCACGAAGTGAAGCTCGGCGCCCGGGTCGAAGTGCGCACCCAGATCATCGGCCATGATAAAAAGCGCCTGCATCTTTATCACAGCCTGCACCTGATCGGCGAAGAGCAAACCCTGGCCGGCAATGAGCAAATGCTGCTGCATGTCGACCTTGCAGGTCCGCACTCGGCACCGTTCAGCGAACATTCACTGGCGTTGTTGCAGGCAATAGAAACCCGCCAGGGAGACCTGCCCAAACCGGCTTATGTGGGCAGGGTGATCGGTTTGCCCGGCACCACCAGGGCATGAAAAAAGCCCCGGACCTGCCGTGACAGGTTCGGGGCTAACTCTGTGTGATGCCGAGAGGGTGACCAAACCATCGACGATGCCGCGAAAGTCAGTGTGCACAGCCCAGTGCACCGGCACTTAGCCGAAAACGACCTGCGCTTAGGCATCCCGGACATATCGTCAGACCGCCCCTTGCCCCCTTGCCCAAGCCGTACCAGAATCGAGTTCGATCGCGCCTCTGTAGAAGGATAAAAAAATGATGCACGCGGATTTGATTGATGAGCAAGACCTGCTGGGCCAACTGCGCTCACTGGGGTTTGAGGTGTCTGGCAGCGCCGAGCAAGCCTGTACGACGGTGGTCTGTGGACTGAATGAAACCAATGCTCGCGCACTCAAGGGCCTGGTAGAAAAACTCTACACCGGCAGCGCGACCATTTTGCCGGCGGTGCGCCAGGCCATAGATCAACAGCTGCTGCCGGGGCTGGCGCAATTCAAGCAAAGCAAAATGGCCTGACCCCACCTCTGCCTGCCCCCACCTCTGTAGGAGCGAGCTTGCCTCGCGAGCTCTTCGCTGAAATGCTCGCGAGCAAGCTCGCGCCTGCAGAAGGCTTTGCGGCGTTACAGTCGTACGCTGGCAAAGGTCGATTCGTTGCGCGCCTGATTCAAGGCAGACATGGGGCCGGCCAGCGGCGTCATCAGCAGTGACTGCGGAATCGGGATCAGGGTTGTCTGTTGCGCGGTGTTGGAGCCCACTCGCTCATCCCGTGGCGGAATACCGAAATACTCGCGGTAACACTTGGAGAAATGCGGGGTAGAAACAAAGCCGCACACCGCTGCCACTTCAATGATCGACATGGGTGTCTGCTTGAGTAACTGCCGCGCCCGTACCAGCCTCAGCTTGAGGTAGTAACGCGATGGCGAGCAGTGCAAATACTTCTGAAACAGGCGCTCCAGCTGACGTCGCGATACGGTGACATACACCGCCAGCTCATCAAGGTCGATGGGCTCTTCGAGATTGGCCTCCATCAATGCCACGATTTCCTGCAGCTTGGGCTGGTTGGTGCCAAGCATGTGCTTGAGCGGCACCCGCTGATGGTCCTGTTCGTTGCGAATGCGTTCATACACAAACATTTCCGAAATGGCCGCCGACAGCTCACGGCCATGATCGCGGCTGATCAGGTGCAGCATCATGTCCAGCGGTGCGGTACCGCCCGAACTGGTAAAGCGGCTGCGGTCGAGGGTAAACAGGCGGGTACTCATGGCGACCCGCGGAAAGGCTTCCTGCATGGAGGCCAGACATTCCCAGTGCACGCTGCAATCAAAGCCGTCCAGCAGACCGGCGTAGGCCAGGGCCCAGCTACCGGTGCATACGGCGCCCAGACGGCGCGACTGGCGCGCCTGGCTTTGCAACCATGAAACGTGCTCGCGGGTAACAGTGCGTTGAATACCGATACCGCCGCAAACAATCACCATGTCCAGTGCCGGGGCCTTGTACATGCTTGCATCGGGGGTTACTTGCAGGCCGTCGCTGGCCCATACCTGACTGCCATCTGCGGTGAGGGTGCTCCAGCGATACAACTCGCGACCGGACAGCTGATTGGCCATGCGCAAGGGTTCTATCGCGGAAGCCAGGGAAATGAGCGTGAAATTGTCCAGCAGCAGAAAGCCGATGGATTGAGGCGTACGGTTCTGGGGTTGAACCCCGGAGTTGAACGACGTCATCGCGATATCTCCTCACACAATGCGGGTGATGGCCCCAGGCACAGGCTCTTGTTATTGCCCTCGTTTGACGGGGCTTTGCAATCACAACGCAAATGCCATGCCTAAACTTGAATGACCATTCAACTAAGCCTGAAAACGACGTCGCAATGTGTCTGCGCGGGTATTGACCAAACCGCTGACAAGCATTGTTTAAAAGGACCCGACACGCACAGCCCGGCGCTTTTGAGCACATTGGTAGCACTTGTGGGAAGGCGGCAGAAACAGAGCCGTGACGGAATGTCACCAAGCGCACGAATGCGCCAAAAGAGATCGGTGTGCGCTGAAACAGCGCGCGGAAAACCTGACTACAAACCTGTAGGAGCGAGCTTGCTCGCGAGCTTTTGATCTTGAAAGCTCGCGAGCAAGCTCGCTCCTACAGGAGGGGGGGGCGACCCAGTGATCCGGTGCTCAGCACTCCACCGCGCTGACGGCCAGCCCGCCGCGTGAGGTCTCTTTGTATTTGTCGTGCATGTCGGCACCCGTATCGCGCATGGTGCGGATCACCCGGTCCAGCGAGATAAAGTGCTGGCCATCGCCACGCAAGGCCATTTGGGCCGCATTGATGGCTTTGACTGCAGCGATGGCGTTGCGCTCGATACAGGGCACTTGCACCAGCCCGCCCACCGGGTCACAGGTCAGGCCCAGGTTGTGCTCCAGACCGATTTCGGCCGCGTTGCACAGTTGCTCGGGGGTGGCACCCAGGATTTGCGCCAGCCCGGCGGCGGCCATGGCGCAGGCTGAACCGACCTCGCCCTGGCACCCCACTTCGGCCCCGGAAATGGAGGCGTTCTTTTTGCACAGAATGCCGATCGCCGCCGCGCTTAATAAATAGTCAACCACATGGGCTTCGCTGACCTCGTCGCTGAATTTCATGAAGTAGTGCAGTACCGCCGGGATGATGCCCGCCGCGCCGTTGGTGGGCGCCGTGACCATGCGCCCGCCCGCTGCGTTTTCTTCGTTGACCGCCAGTGCAAACAGGTTGACCCACTCCATGGCGCTGAGGGTCGAGCCGATGACATTGGGTTTGCCCAATTCCTGCAAGCTGCGGTGCAGGCGCGCCGCGCGGCGACGCACATGCAAACCGCCGGGCAGGATGCCTTCATGCTTCAGCCCCTGCTCCACGCAGTCCTGCATGGCGCGCCAGAGCTTGATCAGGCCACAGCGGATCTCCTCTTCACTGCGCCATGTGCGTTCATTGGCCATCATCAGGGCCGCCACGCTCAGGTGATGTCTGGCGCACAGTTCGAGCAACTCGCCAGCGCTGGAGAAGTCATAGGGCAACAGGGTCCGGTCCATGTCCAGCACACCGCTGGCCGCTTGCGCAGCGTCCACCACAAAGCCGCCGCCCACCGAGTAATAGCTGTCGCGATGCAGCTCGCCCTGTTCACTGGCGGCGACCAGCGTCATGGCATTGGGATGAAACGGCAGGTTTTCGTCAATCAGGCGCATGTCTTGCGCCCACTCGAACGGGACTGGCAGATAACCGTCGAGTAGCAGGGTCCGGGTCTCGCGCAACTGTTCGATGCGTTCGCCAATGCAGGCCGGGTCGATGACGTCCGGCCATTCGCCCATCAGGCCCATGATCACTGCATTGTCGCTGCCATGGCCGATCCCGGTGGCAGACAACGAGCCATAAAGCTGCACTTCGATACGCCGTACCTGTTGCAGCTGGCCGCGTTCGCGCAAGCCCTGCACAAACAGCGCCGCCGCCCGCATGGGCCCGACCGTGTGGGAGCTGGAGGGACCGATGCCGATCTTGAACAGGTCAAACACGCTGATAGCCATGAGCACAAAGCCTCGGGGGTGAATGCCCGCACTATGGGCGGTTTTCAATCAGCTAAAACGTCCAGCTACGACCCGGCTTTGCCTGCCAGCGCCCTCGCCGTTTTATACGGTGCAGACAGATGGAAAAGGCAGTTTCAGCAGCGGAATTTTCCATATACGACCTCCCAAGTACCAGATACGACCCTCCCTGTACTGGATGCGACGCACCCTGTAGGCGTTTGAATTTCACTGTTACATGATCAGTCTCGACTCGATTGCCAGATGCGCGGCCAAACCCCTGCCGGGCATCGCCCAACCGCAACTGATACGTGCGGCTTTTCGATTCGGAAACCGCCACCCAGACACCCAGGAGTCGTTCCATGAAACATTCCCCGTCGCTGTTGCTGGCTGCACTGTTGAGTCTGCCCGTGATCGTCCAGGCTGCCGAGCCGGCGCAATGCAGCACCGTTAACTTCTCGGATGTCGGCTGGACCGACATCACCGTCACCACCGCCGTCACCAGCGAGGTGCTCAAGGCCCTCGGTTACAAAACCAAAACCACCATGATTTCAGTACCCGTCACCTACAAGTCACTGGCCGATGGCAAGAACATGGACGTGTTTCTGGGCAACTGGATGCCCACCATGGAAAACGACATCAAGGCTTACCGCGATGCCGGAACGGTGGAGACCGTACGGGCCAATCTGGAGAACGCCAAATACACCCTGGCCGTGCCCGAAGCGCTGTATGACAAGGGTTTGAAAGACTTCTCCGACCTGCCCAGATTCAAGAAGGAACTGGACGGCAAAATCTACGGCATCGAACCCGGCAACGATGGCAATCGCATGATCCAGACCATGATCGACAAAAACGCCTTCGGCCTTAAGGACGCAGGCTTCAAGGTGGTGGAGTCGAGCGAAGCCGGAATGCTGTCACAAGTCGATCGCGCCCAGCGCCGTGGCACCGAGGTGGTGTTTCTGGGCTGGGAACCGCACCCGATGAACACCCGTTTCAAGATGAAATACCTCACCGGTGGCGATGAGTTCTTCGGCCCCAATTATGGTCAGGCAACCATCTACACCAACACCCGCAAGGGCTACACCCAGGAATGCCCGAACGTCGGCCAGTTGCTGAAGAATCTGGTGTTCACCCTGGACATGGAAAGCACCCTGATGGGCAAGGTGCTCGATGACAAGACCAAACCGGACGTGGCGGCCAGAGCCTGGCTTAAACAGAACCCGCAAGTGCTCGACACCTGGCTGGCGGGCGTGACCACTATCGACGGCAAGCCGGGCCTTGAGGCCGTCAAGGCCAGTCTCGCGAAGTAAGCTCGGGCGCCGGGGGGCACGCTCGCCCGGCTCCGTTTCAATTCCCCTGCATGCGGACGTTCACTACCATGCTGATTGATCACAAGATCCCTCTGGGCGAGTACATCGCCAGCTTCGTCGACTGGCTGACCAAACACGGCGCCAGCACCTTCGACGCCATTGCGCTGACGCTGGAAACCATGATCCATGGCGTGACGTTCGCGCTGACCTGGTTCAACCCCTTTGTGTTTATCGGACTGATTGCACTGCTCGCGCACTTTATTCAACGCAAGTGGGGGCTGACGGTGTTTGTGGCACTGTCGTTTCTGCTGATCCTCAATCTGGGGTACTGGCAAGAGACCATGGAAACCCTGGCGCAGGTGCTGTTCGCCACCTTTGTCTGCGTGATCATCGGGGTGCCGCTGGGCATTCTGGCGGCGCACAAACCCATGTTCTACACCTTCATGCGCCCGGTGCTGGACTTGATGCAGACCGTGCCGACCTTCGTTTACCTGATCCCGACCCTGACCCTGTTCGGGCTGGGTGTGGTGCCGGGGCTGATCTCCACCGTGGTCTTTGCCATTGCCGCGCCGATTCGCCTGACCTACCTGGGCATTCGCGATGTACCCCATGAACTGCTCGATGCCGGCAAGGCCTTTGGCTGTTCGCGCCGCCAGCTGCTCACACGCATCGAACTGCCCCATGCCATGCCCAGCATCGCGGCCGGGATTACCCAATGCATCATGCTGTCGCTGTCGATGGTGGTGATTGCTGCCCTGGTGGGTGCCGACGGCCTGGGCAAACCGGTGGTCAACGCACTGAACACCGCAGACATCGCCCTGGGCTTTGAGGCCGGGCTGGCAATTGTATTGCTGGCGATCATGCTCGACCGGATCTGCAAGCAGCCGGAAGCCAAGAAAGGAGCTGACGCATGAGCATTATCCGCTTCGACAAGGTTGACGTTATCTTTGCCAAAGATCCGCGCGAGGCCCTGGGCCTGCTGGACCAAGGGCTGTCACGGGATCAGATCCTGAAAAAGACCGGGCAGATTGTCGGCGTCGAGAGCGCCAGCCTGGACATCGACAAAGGCGAAATCTGCGTGCTGATGGGTTTGTCCGGCTCGGGTAAATCCAGCTTGCTGCGCTGTATCAACGGGCTTAACACCGTGAGCCGTGGCCAGTTGTATGTGGAGCATGAAGGCAAGCAGATCGATATCGCATCCTGCACCCCGGCCGAACTGAAAATGATGCGCACCCAGCGCATCGCCATGGTGTTTCAAAAGTTCGCCCTGATGCCATGGCTGACCGTACGCGAAAACATCAGTTTTGGTCTGGAGATGCAGGGCCGGCCCGAGAAGGAACGCCGCGCGCTGGTGGACGAAAAGCTGGAGCTGGTGGGCCTGACCCAGTGGCGCAACAAAAAGCCGGATGAACTGAGCGGCGGCATGCAGCAGCGGGTCGGCCTGGCCCGGGCACTGGCCATGGACGCCGATATTTTGCTGATGGATGAACCCTTCTCGGCACTGGACCCGCTGATTCGCCAGGGCTTGCAGGACGAATTGCTGGAGCTGCAGCGCAAGCTCAGCAAGACCATTGTGTTTGTCAGCCACGATCTGGACGAAGCCCTGAAACTGGGGAGCCGCATCGCGATCATGAAAGACGGCAAGATCATTCAGTACAGCAAGCCTGAAGAAATCGTGCTCAACCCGGCAGACGACTATGTGCGCACCTTCGTCGCCCATACCAACCCCCTGAACGTACTGTGCGGGCGCAGCCTGATGCGCACGCTGGACAACTGCAAACGCATCAACGGCTCGGTGTGCATAGATCCGGGGGACGACTCGTGGATTGATCTGGCAGAAGGCAACACCATCAAGGGCGTGCGCCAGGGTGCCAGCAACGTGGACTTGCAGCACTGGAGCCATGGGCAGGCAGTGGAAGGACTGGGGCGTGGCCCGACCCTGGTGGACTCGGGAATCGGCATGCGCGACGCGCTGCAAATCCGTTATCAGACCGGCAACAAGCTGGTGCTGCACGACAATCAGAAAGTGGTGGGGATACTCGGCGATACCGAGCTGTATCACGCGCTGCTGGGCAAAAACCTGGGCTAGGTGCCCGTAACTGACCTTGTAGGAGCGAGCTTGCTCGCGAGCTGTTCAAACCGGCTCGCGAACAGGCCCGCTCCTGCAGGAGGGACGTTAATTTAGCTGTAAACCCGCCCAAGGAGCTGGCGATGGCTTTCAAACTGGTCGAGCACGTCACGGCTGATTTGCTCTGGGGTGAAGCCCATCAGGTCGTATTCCTGGCTGCCGTTATGCAAATACACTTCAGCCCGGTAGTAACGGTTGCGCACTTCATCCTGACCAGACTCGCCCGGTGCCGCCATGTAGCGGTCCAGGCTGACTTCGTAGACAAACGGGTTGCCTTCTTCCATCTCGACCCGCACGCCCATGCAACGCTTGGCTTTACCCAGCAGGGTCTGTACATCAAAGCCTTGGGCACGCAGTTGCGTGGCGGCTTCTTCCAGTGCCGGGGTCACGTGCTTGTCCATAAAGCGCTGCACCACTGCCTGGGTCGGCTGCAGGTCCTGGGCGGTCAAACGCTCGCTGAAAAAGCCGCTGCGACCACGGGCCGCCAGTTCAGCCTGTTCCTGTCCCATCTGGGTGTCCTGGCGCATCGCTTTGTGCAGGCCGAACATGAACAGGATCAGCACCACCGAAAACGGCAGGCCGGCCAGCACCACCATGGTTTGCATGGCGGCAAAGTTACCGGCAAACAACAGACCGATGGTCACCAGGGTAATCACCACCGACCAGAAGATGCGCAACCAGTGCGGGGCGTCTTCATCCACATCGCCGCCTTTGCAGGACAGGTTGGCCATCATTACCGCGCCGGAATCCGCCGGGGTCAGGAACAGTACAAAGCCGACAAAGATCGACACGCCGATCACGATTTTCGAGGCAGGGTAGTGCTCAAGCAGTTGGTAAATTGCCATCGACGGCTGTTCGAGCGCCGTTTTACCCAACTCCACCGCCCCCTGGTTAACCACCAGGTCCAGGGCCGAGTTACCGAAGATCGACAGCCAGGCCAGGGTGAAGCCCAACGGAATCAGCAATACGCCCGCTACCAGTTCACGCACGGTCCGCCCGCGGGAAATACGCGCAATGAACATGCCGACGAACGGGGCCCAGGAAATCCACCAGGCCCAGTAGAACAGGGTCCACAGACCCAACCAGCCTTCGGTCTTCTTGGTGTCGCCTTCATAGACATACAGGTCGAAGGTTTTCATGACGATACCGTTGAGGTAGTCGCCGGTGTTTTGCACAAAGCCGTTGAGCAGGTGCAGGGTCGGGCCGAACAACAGCACGAAAATCAGCAAGCCACTGAACAGCACGATGTTCAGGTTGGACAGACGGCGAATGCCGTTCTCAACGCCCGAGACCGCCGCGATGGTGGCCACGGTGCTCATCACGATGATCACGATCAGCAAGTTGGTGTTGCTGTGCTCCATGCCGAACAGGTTCTCAAGCCCCGACGACACTTGCATCGAGCCAATGCCCAGGTTGGTCACCAGGCCAAGCAACGTCACGAACATGCCGAAGCCGTCTACGGCGTGGCCCGCAGCGCCTTTGACCCAGCGTTCACCCATCAACGGATACAACGCCGAGCGCAGGGCCAGCGGCTGGTTGTGACGATAGGCGAAGTAAGCCACGGCCAGACCGACCAGTGCGTAAATCGCCCAGCCGTGCAGACCCCAGTGCAGGAAAGTCAGTTGCAGCGCCTGGCGCGCGGCCTCGTGGCTGCCCGATACCCCTTCAGGCGGGTTGAAGTAGTGATCCAGGGGCTCGGAAGCGCCGAAATACAACAGCGAAATACCGATGCCGGACGAGAACAGCATCCCGGCCCAGGCGCCGTAGCTGAAGTCGGGGGTGTCTTGCTTGGTCCCCAGTTTCAGCTTGCCATAGGACGAAAACGCCAGCCCCACGACGAAAATCAGGTAAGCGGCGATCACCACCATGTAGTACCAGCCGAAACTGCGCGACAGCCATTCCTGGGCAACACCCAGTACGCGGCCTGCTTCTTCGGGGGCGATGATCAAAATGGCAGTCAGCAACAATATCAAGGCAGTGGAGGTGTAAAACACCCAACCGTTGACCGTCACCTTTTGCGGTGGGGTCTTTATAAGAGAAGCAGAACTCATGGCACGGATGCTCCAGGCAGCGCGAGAGAAAGACTTGAGGCTACGCACCACTCGACCAAACGCTTAGATAGCGACCAACGGTCGAGTGATATAAAGACACCGCTAAAAAAACTGGACCCGCCCGGACCCTGCTGTTTCTGTAGGAGCGCGCTTGCTCGCGAGCTTTTTAATCGCGTTACAGGGCTCGCGAGCAAGCTCGCTCCTACACAAAACCGGGGTTCCAGCGATGTTTGCTGTGTCGTTTTGCGCCATTGATGCCCAGGCAAACGGCATAAATCGCGACGATTTGTCGCAGAGCTTATTCTTTGTTGATTGAACGTTCAATCAAAACAAAATAGACTGGTCTTCGCTCAGTGATCGATTTGCACTGCTCGCAGGCCCAAGGAGATTTGCAAGATGCCAAAGGTCGGGATGCAACCCATACGCCGCCAGCAGTTGATCGAAGCCACGTTAACGGCAGTCGATCAGGTCGGGATGGCCGATGCCAGCATTGCGCTGATTGCCCGTTTGGCCGGTGTGTCGAATGGCATCATCAGTCACTACTTTCGCGACAAGAACGGTCTGATTGCCGCCACCATGCGGTACTTGATGAACGTCTTGATCGACAACGTCACCGCCCGCCGCCAGGCGCTGAGCGATGACAGCCCCAGGGCTCACCTGCAGGTAATCGTTGAAGGCAACTTTGACGCCAGCCAGGTCAGTGGCCCGGCAATGAAAACCTGGCTGGCCTTTTGGGCCGCCAGCATGCACCAACCGTCTTTGCACAGATTGCAGCGGATCAACGATCACCGCTTGTACTCCAATCTGTGCTGCCAGTTCCGCCGAGTTTTGCCGCAGGCCCAAGCCCGCAATGCAGCACGGGGCCTGGCAGCTCTCATCGATGGTCTATGGTTGCGGGGTGCCCTGTCGGGAGACGCTTTCGACACCGAACAGGCACAACGCATCTGCTACGAATACATGGATCTACAACTGGCGAAAAAGGTGAGTTAGGCCTCAATCAATGCTTAACCCCTGAACTGTCGTGAATCTGAGTTGCCCCAGTTAGATGGCATCCAGGTTCACGATGAACGCCAACCACTTATGCACTTGCGAGGATTTTATGGCCCGTTTCGAACTGCAAAAACTCTACATCGACGGCGGCTACACCGACGCCAGCAGCGATGCAACCTTCGATGCCATCAACCCGGCTAACGGCGAAGTCCTTGCGCAAGTGCAACGTGCGACTAAAGAAGACGTTGAGCGCGCTGTTGTCAGCGCCGAAAAAGGCCAGAAAATCTGGGCTGCCATGACTGCCGTGGAGCGTTCGCGCATCCTGCGCCGGGCCGTGGACATCCTGCGCGAGCGCAACGATGAACTGGCTGCCCTGGAAACCCTGGACACCGGCAAGTCGTACTCCGAAACCCGTTACGTGGACATCGTGACCGGTGCCGACGTACTGGAATACTACGCAGGCCTGGTGCCCGCCATTCAGGGCGAGCAGATCCCGCTGCGCGACACTTCGTTCGTTTACACCCGTCGCGAGCCGCTGGGCGTTGTGGCCGGCATCGGCGCATGGAACTACCCGATCCAGATCGCTTTGTGGAAATCCGCACCGGCACTGGCCGCCGGTAACGCGATGATCTTCAAGCCAAGTGAAGTCACTTCCCTGACCACCTTGAAACTGGCCGAGATCTACACCGCTGCCGGCGTACCGGACGGCGTGTTCAACGTACTGACCGGCAGCGGCCGCGAAGTCGGCACCTGGCTGACCGAGCACCCGCGCATCGAGAAAATCTCGTTCACCGGCGGCACCGACACCGGCAAGAAAGTTACCTCCAGCGCCACCAGCTCTTCGCTCAAAGAAGTGACCATGGAACTGGGCGGCAAGTCGCCGCTGATCATTTTTGACGACGCCGACCTGGATCGCGCGGCTGACACCGCGATGATGGCCAACTTCTACAGCTCGGGCCAGGTGTGCACCAACGGCACCCGCGTGTTCGTACCGACCGCACTGAAAGCAGCGTTCGAAGCCAAGATTCTGGAGCGCGTTGCCCGTATTCGTATCGGCAACCCGGAAGACGAAAACACCAACTTCGGTCCGCTGGTCAGCTTTGCTCATATGGAAAGCGTGCTGGGCTACATTGCCAAGGGCAAGGAAGAAGGTGCCCGCCTCCTGTGCGGCGGCGAACGTCTGACCCAGGGTGACCTGGCCAAGGGCGCATTCGTGGCACCGACCGTGTTCACTGACTGCACCGATGAGATGACCATCGTCAAAGAAGAAATCTTTGGCCCGGTGATGAGCATCCTCACCTACGACACCGAAGAAGAAGTGATCCGTCGCGCCAACGATACCGAGTTCGGCCTGGCTGCCGGTGTCGTGACCAAAGACCTGAACCGCGCCCACCGCGTGATTCATCAGCTGGAAGCGGGCATTTGCTGGATCAATGCCTGGGGCGAGTCCGACGCAAAAATGCCGGTAGGCGGCTACAAGCAGTCGGGTATTGGCCGCGAAAACGGTATCAGCTCCCTGGCGCAGTACACCCAGATCAAATCGGTACAGGTTGAGTTGGGCGATTACGTTTCGGTGTTCTAAGCCAGCGCCCCCATCGCCGGCACGCCAGCTCCCACGCACCTTGTGGGAGCCCGGCTTGCCGGCGATCGAGGGCAAAGCGCTCGCCATGACCTGACCAACTTCAAAGAGGGTGCATTTTATGTCCCAAGAATTCGATTACATCATCATTGGTGCCGGCTCTGCCGGTAACACCCTGGCGACCCGTCTGACTGAAGACGAAGGCGTCACCGTGCTGCTGCTCGAAGCAGGCGGCCCGGACTACCGTTTAGATTTCCGGACCCAGATGCCCGCGGCTCTGGCGTTTCCGCTGCAAGGCCGTCGCTACAACTGGGCCTTTGAAACCGATCCGGAACCCCACATGGACAACCGCCGCATGGAATGTGGCCGTGGCAAAGGTCTGGGCGGTTCTTCCCTGATCAACGGCATGTGCTACATCCGTGGCAACGCGATGGACTACGACGGCTGGGCAAAACTGCCAGGCCTCGAAGACTGGGATTACCTGAACTGCCTGCCGTACTTCCGTAAAGCGGAAACCCGCGACATCGGCGCCAACGATTACCACGGCGGTGATGGCCCGGTCAGCGTGACTACGCCAAAAGCGGGGAACAACGTGTTGTTCCACGCCATGGTTGAAGCCGGCGTACAGGCAGGCTACCCGCGTACCGAAGACCTGAACGGCTACCAGCAGGAAGGTTTCGGCCCGATGGACCGTACCGTCACGCCAAACGGTCGTCGTGCCAGTACCGCTCGCGGTTACCTGGACACCGCCAAGCAGCGTTCGACCCTGACCATCGTCACCCACGCCCTGACCGACAAGATCGAGTTTGAAGGCAAGCGTGCGGTTGGCGTTTCCTACATGGTCGGCGACAGCGACACCCGCATTCTGGCCAAGGCCCGTAAAGAAGTGCTGCTGTGCAGCGGCGCGATCGGTTCGCCAACCGTGCTGCAACGCTCCGGCGTCGGCCCGGCCGAACTGCTCAACAGCCTCGATATCCCGGTGGTTCACGACCTGCCGGGCGTCGGCCAGAACCTGCAGGACCACCTGGAGCTGTATCTGCAATACGCATGCACCCAGCCGGTTTCGCTGTACCCGTCCTTGCTGTGGTACAACCAGCCGGCCATCGGTGCCGAGTGGTTGTTCCTGGGCAAAGGCATCGGCGCCAGCAACCAGTTCGAAGCAGGCGGTTTTATCCGTACCCGCGAAGAGTTCGAATGGCCGAACATCCAGTACCACTTCCTGCCGGTTGCGATTAACTACAACGGCAGCAACGGTGTGAAAGAGCACGGTTTCCAGGCACACATGGGCTCCATGCGTTCGCCGAGCCGGGGCCGGATCAACGTCAAGTCCAAGGACCCGCGCGAGTACCCGAGCATCCTGTTCAACTACATGGCGGCCGAGCAGGACTGGCAGGAATTCCGTGACGGCATCCGCCTGACCCGGGAAATCATGCAGCAACCGGCTCTGGACGCTTACCGTGGCCGCGAAATCAGCCCGGGTATCGACAAGCAGACTGACGAAGAGCTGGACACCTTTATCCGTGAACACGCGGAAACGGCGTTCCACCCTTCCTGCTCGTGCAAGATGGGTACCGACGAAATGGCCGTAGTGGACGGCGAAGGCCGGGTGCATGGCATGCAGGGTCTGCGGGTAGTCGATGCGTCGATCATGCCGCTGATCACCACCGGCAACCTCAACGCACCAACGATCATGATCGCCGAGAAAATCGCCGACAAGATCCGTGGTCGTGCGCCACTGCCGCGCAGCACAGCCAGCTACTACGTTGCAGGCGATGCACCGGTACGCGGCAAGCCGCTGCGTGATGTGAGCCGTACCGCGCAGTAACCGCGATTGCGATTGAGCCCGTTCCTGCTGCTGTGGGAGCGGGCTTGCCCGCTATAGCATCACCTCGATTTGCCTGAAGTACCGGGTCGTGCGCATCACGGGCAAGCCCGCTGCCGCAACCGCTGCAGTTTCATCCCTCCCCGCTTGTCCCGGCCTCAACGCAGGCCTACTCTAGTGCCTCGCTTCAGTTCCCAAACCCAAGCTTCGATACACTTTCCGATGTTCGGAGGTCTGTGCATGTTCGATTTCTACCCTCAGCTCAAGCAGCGCTTTGCCGCGTTGCGCACCCGGGCCGAGTTCTTTTCGTTGCGTTATGTGCGCGAGTCCGGGCAACACCTGTCGGTACGCAAGAACGTTGCAGAACCTCCTGCCTTCAGTCACGACCAGGGCGCGATGCTGACCGTGCGGGTCAAGGGCGTTGAAGCCTATGCCGCCACCAACGACCTGTCACAGGCCGGTTTGCAGGCCGCCCTGGATCGTGCCGAGGCCCAGGCCCGCCTGATCACGCCCCACGCGTTGCTCGACCTGACCCTGGAACCGGTATCCCGGGAATGCGCCGACTATTACTCGCCCGATCTGGACCAGACATTCCCGTCCCTCAGCCAGTGCTTTGAGCTGCTGGGCGCCGAGTCGGCAGCCGTGCCCAAAGACCCGCGACTGGTGAGCTGGGACGTGTCCCTGGGACTCAACCACGTCGAGCAGATTTATCTCAACAGCGCCGGCGCCGAGTTGCGCCGGGCCCAGCGCTTCGTGTTTCCGGGCATGAGCGTCACCGCCTATGACGGCAATGACAGCCAGACCCGCAGCCTGGGCCGGGAAAACTTTGGCCAGCAAGGCGGCGTGGATGTGATTGGCCGCTGCGGCTTGATCGGCGCCGCGCCCCAGGTCGCCGAGCAAGCCCTGCAGTTGCTGCTTGCGCCCAACACGCCCCAGGGCCAGCGCGACCTGCTGTTGCTGCCCGACCAGATGATTCTGCAGATTCACGAGTCCATCGGCCACCCGCTGGAGCTTGACCGCATTCTGGGCGACGAGCGCAATTACGCGGGCACCAGCTTCGTCAAGGCCGGTGACTTCGGCAACCTGCAATACGGCTCCAGGCTGCTCAACGTGACCTTCGACCCGACCATTGCCGAGCAGTTGGCCAGCTACAACTTTGACGACGACGGTACCCCGGCGCACAAGGAGTTCCTGATCCGTGAAGGTTTGCTGCTGCGGCCTTTGGGCGGAGCGCTGTCGCAATTTCGCGCAGGTCTCGACGGCGTAGCCAACAGCCGCGCCTGCAGCTGGAATCGTCCACCGATAGACCGTATGGCCAACCTCAATATCGAACCCGGCGACCAGTCGATGGCGCAACTGATTGGCAATATCGAAAACGGAATCCTGATGGCCACCAACCGCTCATGGTCGATTGACGATGCGCGCAACAAATTCCAGTTCGGCTGCGAATGGGGCCAGTTGATCGAAAACGGTGAACTCAAGGGCGTGGTCAAGAACCCCAACTACCGCGGTATCTCCGAGCAGTTCTGGCGCAATCTGAGCGCCGTGGGCGACGCCAGCACGTTCAAGGTGCTGGGTACCCCCAACTGCGGCAAAGGCGAACCCAATCAGGTGATCCGGGTGGGCCATGCATCCCCGGCCTGCGTGTTCAGTAATATCGACGTGTTTGGAGGCGATGCCTGATGAGTACCCCAATGAGTCAGGCCGGGCAGTTCAAGGCACTGGTGCAGTGGCTGCGCGATGCGCTGCGCAGTCCCGAGCAATTCACCCTGGACTACAACGCCGAAGCCTCGGAATTTATTCGTTTCAACAAGGGCAAGGTACGCCAGGCAGGGCTGGTGCAGCAGGCGAGCCTGAGCCTGAAGCTGATCGACAACGGGCGTCACGCTGACGTCAGCATCACCCTCGCCGGTGAACTGGAGGTCGATCAGCAGCGCTTGTCCGAAGCACTGCAACAATTGCGCGACACCCTGCCCCTGCTGCCGATTGATCCCTGGCTGCTGCTCAACCCCGAGCCGTGGCAAAGCCACAATGTGCAGGACCAGCCGTTGCCGGACACCGCCCGGGTGCTGGAGGAAATCCGCCGCGCCGCCGAGGGCATCGATCTGGTGGGCTTTTATGCCAGCGGCCCGATCAGCTATGGCTACGCCAGCTCCGAAGGCGCACTGGGCTGGCATCAGGCCAACAGTTTCAATTTTGACTGGAGCCTGTTCCACAGCAACGGCCAGGCGGTCAAAGCCAGCTACGCCGGGGCCGACTGGGACAGCCAGGGCTTTGCCCGGCGCATGCAATCGGCCCGCGAACAGCTGGCCTATCTGGATCGTCCGTTGCATGCCCTGGCACCCGGCGAATACCGTGCTTATCTGGCTCCGGCGGCACTGGAAGAAGTGATGAGCATGTTGAGCTGGGGTGGGTTTTCGGCCCAGGCCCTGGCCAGCAAGTACAGCCCGCTGCAAAAACTCTACGCCGGCGATGCGCAGCTGAGCCCGCTGGTGTCGCTGGACGAACAGGTCAGCCAGTCCCTGAGCCCGGCGTTTTCCGCTGAGGGTTATCCGCGCCAGGACCTGTCGCTGGTCAGGCACGGCAAGGCCAACCAGCAACTGGTGGGCTCGCGCAGTGCTGCCGAGTACGGCCTCGAGGTCAACGGCGCGCCCTGGGGTGAAGGGCCCAGCGCACTGGCGATGGCAGCGGGCAGCCTGGAACAGGCCGATATCCTCAAGCAGTTGGGTACCGGGCTATACATCAGCAACCTGTGGTACCTGAACTACTCCGACCAGTCGGCGGCACGCCTGACCGGCATGACGCGCTTCGCCACGTTCTGGGTGGAAAACGGCGAAATCAAGGCACCGGTCAACACCATGCGCTTTGATGACAGCGTCTATAGTCTGCTGGGTTCACAACTTGAAGCACTGACCGTGGAGCGCGAGCTGCTGTTGTCGGCCAGCACCTATGACCAGCGCCAGACCGCGTCAAACCTGTTGCCGGGGGCACTGGTAAAAAAACTGACATTGACGCTTTAACCCCCCTGCCCACTGTGGGAACCGGCTTGCCGGCGATTGGTGCAACCGGGCTTTCCTGACCATCGCCGGCAAGCCGGCTCCCACAGAGTGGGGCCAACCGGCCCCGCAGCGGGTTCTCGACTGTTCATAAAAAGAGGTCCTATGCCCGTACGTCCGGTTCTAAGTCCTGAAGTCCTTCGCTGGTTGCCCTGGGTAGTGGCCATCGCGTTTTTCATGCAGTCGCTCGACGGCACCATCCTCAATACCGCACTGCCCGACATGGCCAGCGACCTGAAAGAAAACCCGCTGCGCATGCAAGGCGTGATCGTCGCCTACATGCTTACCGTTGCACTGCTGATCCCGGCATCAGGCTGGATCGCCGACCGCTTCGGCACCAAAAAGATCTTCTTCAGCGCCATCCTCCTGTTCAGTTTCGGTTCTTTGCTGTGCGCGCTGTCCGGCACGCTCAACGAGCTGATCGGCGCACGTATCGTCCAGGGCCTGGGCGGTGCCTTGATGCTGCCCATCGGGCGACTGGTGGTGCTCAAGGCTTATCCGCGTTCGGAGCTGGTGCGGATCATGGGCTTTATCACCATCCCCGGTTTGCTCGGCCCCCTGATCGGGCCGACCATGGGCGGCTGGATGGTGCAGTACCTGAGCTGGCACTGGATTTTCCTGATCAACCTGCCCGTCGGAATGCTCGGCTGCTGGGCGGTCTGGCACTTCATCCCGGACCTGCGCGGCAGCGAGCGTACGCGCTTCGATACCCTGGGCTTTGTGCTGTTTGGCGCCGCGATGGTGTTTATCACCATTGCCATGGAAGGCCTGGGCGAATTGCACATGCCGCACCTGCGAGTGATGTTGCTGCTGTTCGCGGGGCTGGCGTGCCTGGCGGCCTATTGGCTGCGGGCAGGCAATATCAGCAACCCGCTGTTCTCGCCGGTGCTGTTTAAAACCAGGACCTTTGCCGTGGGTATATTGGGCAACCTGTTTGCCCGGCTCGGCAGCGGCGCCTTGCCGTTTCTGGTGCCGCTGCTGCTGCAGGTCGCCCTGGGCTATTCGCCGTCCCAGGCCGGGATGAGCATGCTGCCACTGGCGGCCGCCGCAATGCTGGCCAAGTGGGTGGCGCGGCCGCTGATCGAGCGCGTGGGCTATCGCACCGTGCTCACGACCAATACCTTTGCCCTGGGCCTGATGCTGGCCAGCATGGGCCTGGTCACCGAGCACACGCCGTACCCGCTGCTGCTGGGGATGCTGGCCGTTCTGGGCGCGATCAACTCGCTGCAATTCACGGCCATGAACACTGTGACCCTGATCGACCTCGACGACGCCAGCGCCAGCAGCGGCAACAGTTTGCTGTCGGTGGTCGCGCAGCTGTCCTTGAGCCTGGGTGTGGCGTGCGCCGGGGCCCTGCTCGGCGGTTTTACCGGCGATGGCGGCGATGAGGGGGTGGATACGGTACTTGGAGCATTCCAGCTGACCTTCCTGACAGTGGGCATCATGGCAATGCTGGCGGCCGCGATCTTCCTGCAGCTGTCACCCAAGGACGGGCGCAAGCCCAAGGCCAACTCGGAGCACGACCTGGAGCATTAAGAACGCAACACCTGTAGGAGCGAGCTTTTTAACAGCTCGCTCCTACAGAGTTGTCAGGGTTCAGATGACAACTCGTCCAGAATGTTCAGGCTAAGGGCATAGGGCTGTTACACTGCGCGACATTTTGTTTTGCAGGCCAGTCTCGTGACCACCATTGCCACCGCTTTTAACTCTCTGCCTCTGTCCGCCGCCATGCTGGCTAACCTCGACTCCCTCGGTTATGCCCAGATGACGCCGATCCAGGCGCAGAGCTTGCCGGTGATCCTCAAAGGCATGGACCTGATCGCCCAGGCGAAGACCGGCAGCGGCAAAACTGCCGCCTTCGGCATCGGCCTGCTGAACCCGATCAACCCGCGTTTCTTCGGTTGCCAGGCCCTTGTGATCTGCCCGACCCGCGAACTCGCTGACCAGGTTGCCAAAGAGATCCGCCGTCTGGCTCGCGCCGAAGACAACATCAAGGTGCTGACCCTGTGTGGCGGCGTGTCCTTCGGCCCGCAGATCGGTTCGCTGGAGCACGGCGCGCACATCATCGTCGGCACCCCGGGGCGCATCCAGCAGCACTTGCGCAAAGGCTCGCTGAAGCTCGACGGCCTCAACACTCTGGTACTCGACGAAGCTGACCGCATGCTCGACATGGGCTTCTACGATGCCATCGAAGACATCATCCGCCAGACTCCGGAACGCCGTCAGACCCTGTTGTTCTCGGCCACCTACCCGGTCGGTATCAAGCAACTGTCGTCCAAGTTCATGCGCAACCCGCAGCAGGTAAAAGCTGAGGCCTTGCACACTGACAGCCAGATCGAGCAACGTTTCTACGAAATCTCGCCTGAAGAACGCATGGACGCCGTGACCAAAGTGCTCGCGCATTTCCGTCCGCAATCGTGCGTGGCTTTCTGCTTCACCAAGCAGCAGGTTCAGGAAACCGTTGATCACCTGACCTCCAAGGGCATTTCCGCCGTCGGCCTGCACGGCGACCTGGAACAGCGCGACCGTGACCAGGTACTGGCGATGTTCGCCAACCGTTCGACTTCGGTACTGGTAGCCACAGACGTTGCCGCCCGTGGTCTGGACATCGATGCACTGGACATGGTGCTCAACGTCGAACTGGCCCGCGATTCGGAAATCCACATTCACCGTGTCGGCCGTACCGGCCGCGCTGGCGAAAAAGGGGTGGCGATCAGCCTGGTTGCTCCGTCCGAAGCGCACCGCGCCCAGGCCATCGAGCAACTGCAGAAAGCTCCGCTGAACTGGGAAACCCTGGACACCCTGAAATCCCAGGGCGGCGCGCCATTGCTGCCGGCCATGAGCACTCTGGTGATTGGTGCAGGCCGTAAAGACAAGGTTCGCCCGGGCGACATCCTTGGCGCCCTGACTGGCGACGCGGGCATCCCCGGCGCCCAGGTCGGCAAGATCGCGATCTTTGACTTCCAGGCCTACGTGGCCGTTGACCGCACTATTGCCAAGCAAGCGGCCCAGCGCCTGAGCGAAGGCAAAATCAAAGGCCGCGTACTGCGCGTCCGGGTTTTGTAAACCCAAACGACACACTCATTGTGGGAGCTGGCTTGCCGGCGAAGTCAGCACCTCGGACCGGGTTGCCTGCATCGCTGGCAAGTCAGCTCCCACAGTGCTTTTAAACAGAGAATTTTTGTGAGGACACCGCTTTGCGCTCTACCGACGTTGTGATTATTGGCGCTGGCGCCGCAGGTTTGATGTGCGCGCTGAGCGCTGCCGGGCGTGGGCGCAAGGTGATGCTGATTGACCACGCCAACAAGGCGGGCAAGAAGATCCTGATGTCGGGCGGTGGCCGCTGCAACTTCACCAACATGTACACCGAACCGAACAATTTCCTGTCGCAGAACCCGCACTTCTGCAAGTCGGCGCTGGCGCGTTACACCCAATGGGATTTCATCGAACTGGTCAGCAAGCACGGCGTGCCCTACCACGAGAAGAAACTCGGCCAGCTGTTTTGCGATAACAAATCCAGCGACATCCTCGAAATGCTCCTGAGCGAGTGCCAACAGGCCGGCGTCAGCCTGCACCTGGACACCTCGGTGGAGCAGATCGAAAAAACCGAAACCGGCTACAGCCTCAACACCACCCTGGATCAGTTGAACTGTCAGTCGCTGGTGATCGCCACCGGCGGCCTGTCGATTCCGACCCTCGGCGCCACCGGTTTCGGCTATCAAGTGGCCAGGCAGTTTGGTCACACCTTGCTGCCGACCCGCGCAGGTCTGGTGCCCTTCACCATCACCGATCAGCTCAAAGAGATTTGCACCGAGCTCTCCGGGACCTCGGTGGACTGCCTGGTGAGCTGCAACGATCAGAGCTTCAGGGAAAATATCCTGTTCACCCACCGCGGTTTGAGCGGACCGGCGATCTTGCAGATTTCGTCGTTCTGGAACTCCGGCGATACGGTTGAAATCAACCTGCTGCCCGACCTCGACGCGCTGAGCTGGCTGCACACCCAGCAGGCCGAACGCCCGAACAGCGAACTGAAGACTCTGCTCGGTGAGATTTTCACCAAGAAGATGGCCAACCTGCTGGCCGAGCACTGGTTTGTGTCCAAGCCCATGAAGCAATACACCCCGGGCGAGCTGGCGGAAGTGGCTGACAGGCTGGCGTGCTGGAAAGTGGTACCGGCCGGCACCGAGGGCTATCGCACCGCGGAAGTGACACTGGGCGGGGTCGATACCCGTGAAGTGTCATCCAAGACCATGGAGTCGCTGAAGAGCCCCGGCTTGTACTTTGTCGGTGAAGTGCTGGATGTGAGCGGCCATCTGGGCGGTTTCAACTTCCAGTGGGCGTGGGCTTCGGGGTACGCCGCGGCGCAGTTCGTCTGACGACGTCACCCTGTGGCCGCTGTCGAAGGCTGCGGCTACAGAGTCTGAGTCAAAAAATATTTTGTGTCCGATGTGAAGAGTGTCATTGCGCTGTCGTCTTATCTGGCTCAATTTAGCGAAATACGAGCCAGGCACCGCCACCTCCATGTCATCGACCTCCTTCAGTCAGTCCCTGCGCCGCTTGTGGGCACGGGACAAGTTCAGTTACAGCGTTCGCGTATTTATCGCCCTGACCGGCAGCATGGCTTTTTGCTGGTATCAGGACGAGATGTCACTGCTGATCCCGCTGTTCCTGGGGATTATCGCCAGCGCCCTGTCCGAGACCGATGACAGCTGGCAAGGCCGACTGAACGCGTTGCTGGTGACCCTGGTGTGTTTCAGTGCCTCGGCCTTCAGTGTCGAATTACTTTTCCCCTACCCCTGGTTGATGGTCTGCGCGCTGGCGCTGGCCAGCTTCGGCCTGACCATGCTCGGGGCGCTGGGCGAGCGCTACGGGGCGATTGCCTCAGCCACGCTGATTCTGGCCGTGTACACCATGATCGGGGTCGATCAGCGCGGCGGGGAAGTGCTCAATTTCTGGCATGAGCCCTTGCTGCTGGTGGCGGGCGCGGCCTGGTACGGGCTGCTGTCGGTACTGTGGCAGGCCCTGTTTTCCCACCAGCCGGTGCAGCAAAGCCTGGCGCGGCTGTTCTGGGAGCTGGGCCTGTATCTGAAGATCAAGTCCTCGCTGTTCGAGCCCGTGCGCAAGCTGGATGTCGAGGCCGGCCGGCTGGAACTGGCACGCCAGAACGGCAAGGTGGTGGCCGCCCTGAACAGCGCCAAGGAAATCATTTTGCACCGGGTCGGCAACTCCAGGCCGGGGTCCAAGCTCAGCCGCTACCTCAAGTTGTACTTCCTCGCGCAGGATATCCACGAGCGCGCCAGCTCCTCCCATTACCCGTACAACGCACTGGCCGAGGCGTTCTTTCACAGCGATGTGATGTTCCGCTGCCAGCGTCTGTTGCGCCAGCAAGGCGTGGCCTGCCAGCGCTTGTCAGAGTCGATCAAGCTGCGCCAGCCATTCGTCTATGACGACAGCTTTGCCGAGGCCCTGGGCGATCTGCACGCCTCCCTGGAGCATCTGCGCATCCAGAGCAACCCGGCCTGGCGCGGGCTGTTGCGTTCACTGCGGGCGCTGGCCGCCAACCTCGGTACGCTGGACCGCCTGCTGAGCGATGCCAGCAACCCTGACAGCCTTGCCGATGCCACCGACAGCAGCCTGCTGGATCGTTCGCCGCGCAACCTCAAGGATGTGTGGTCGCGCTTGCGCCAGCACCTCACCCCCACTTCGCTGATTTTCCGCCACGCCCTGCGCCTGCCGTTGGCGTTGTCCATCGGCTTTGCGATGGTGCACTGGATTCATCCCAGCCAGGGTTACTGGATCATCCTCACCACGCTGTTTGTGTGCCAGCCGAGTTACGGCGCGACACGCCGCAAGTTCAGCCAGCGGATCATAGGTACGGCCATCGGCCTGGCCGTGGGCTGGGCGCTGTTCGACCTGTTCCCCAACCCGCTGGTGCAATCGATGTTCGCGGTGGTGGCCGGGGTGGTGTTCTTTATCAACCGCACTACCCGCTACACCTTGAGCACTGCTGCCATCACCCTGATGATTCTGTTTTGCTTCAATCAGGTGGGCGACGGTTACGGGCTGTTTCTGCCAAGACTGTTCGATACCCTGGTGGGCAGCGTGATTGCTGCCGCAGCGGTGTTCCTGTTCTTGCCTGACTGGCAGGGCCGACGCCTGAATCAGGTGCTGGCCAATACCTTGAGTTGCAACAGTCAGTACCTGCGGCAAATCATGCACCAGTACGCCCAGGGCAAAAGTGACGACCTGGCGTATCGTCTGGCGCGGCGCAACGCCCACAACGCCGATGCTGCCCTGTCGACCACACTGGCCAACATGCTGATGGAGCCGGGGCACTTCCGAAAGGATGCCGATATGGGCTTCCGCTTTTTGGTGCTTTCACACACCCTGCTCAGCTATTTGTCGGGCCTGGGCGCGCACCGCGATACCCGGTTGCCCAGCGACATTCGCGAGCACTTGATCGAAGGCGCGGGGCGCAGGATCGCTGACAGCATCGACCTGATCGCTCAAGGCCTGACCACCAAACAGGCCGTGGCGGTGCAGAGTGACGAAGAAGAAGCGCTGGCCAATGAGCTGGAACAGATGCCGGATGAGCTCGACGAAAGCCAGCGCCTGGTGCAAACCCAGCTGGCGCTGATTTGCCGTCAGCTGGGGCCATTGCGGACCCTGGCCGCGCATTTGATCAAAGCGCCTTAGCGCTTGGCGCCACCGGGCTTCGGGCCTACTATCCGCTGATCGTTTTCTCGCACAAGGACTGGACCGTGACCACTGACTGGCTCTGCAAACACCACACCGATCTGGGCAAGGAGCAGCTCTACGCCATACTGGAGCTGCGTTCGGAGGTATTTGTCGTCGAGCAAAAATGCGCCTATCAGGACGTCGATGGACAAGACCTCAGTGGCGATACCCTGCACCTGATGGGCTGGCAGAACAACCAGCTGGTGGCATACGCCCGGCTGCTCGATCCTGATTCCCAGGGCGGTGATGTGGTCATTGGCCGGGTGATCATTGCCCCCGCGGGCCGCGGGCAAAAGCTGGGGCACGAGCTGCTGGCTCAAGCACTGGAAAATATCGATGACTACTGGCCCGGGCAACCCGTGTTCATGTCAGCCCAGGCTCATTTGCAGCCGTTCTATGAGCAACACGGGTTTAGCGCCGAGGGCGAAATCTATCTTGAAGATGACATCCCGCATATCGGCATGCGCCGTAATCAAACACCTCAGGGATAACCGAGTACCTGCTTGATCTGCGCCAGATGCTGGCCGATCCAGGCCTTGTCGACCGGGCCCCAGCTGTGAATCTGATAGCGGCCGGCATGATTGCGGGCACCATCCTGCTGCTCGAATTCGCAGACGATGTCCAGATCGGCCAGCGCGGCGATGGTGTCCTGGGCGGTACGGCGCGGCATACCGGTGACCTCGGTCAGGGCTGGAACACTGCTGGCGGTCTGGCTGTCGATCAACCAGGCCACATACAGGCGCCGGTAAAAGCTGCTTTTGGTTTTGCTGACTTCCATTCAGAACTCCTGATATCTGTACTTGGCGACTACTTCTGCAGGCGCCTGCAGGCTGTCATCGACCAGCCTGCATGTCGCGCCACGTGAGATACACCCGCAGGTCAAATTCCAGCTGGTGGTAGCCCGGCTGCATGTATTCACACAGCTTGTAAAACGCCTTGTTGTGATCTGACTCCTTGAGGTGTGCCAGCTCATGGACCACGATCATTTTCAAAAACTCTGGCGCCGCCTCCTTGAACAACGAAGCTACGCGCAGCTCTTTCTTGGCCTTGAGCTTGCCGCCCTGCACCCGCGAAATGGTGGTGTGCAAACCCAGCGCACGGTGGGTCAGATCCAGCTTGTTATCAAACAGCACCTTGTCGAAGGACGGCGCATTGCGCAGGTGTTCCTGCTTCAGTTCCAGCGCATAGGCATACAAGGCCTTGTCGCTTTGCACCGCGTGACGTTGTGGATAACGCTCGCTCAGGTAACTGCCCAGCTGATCGCGCTCAATCAGGTGACGCACCTGATCTTGCAAGGTCTGGGGATAAGCCTGGAGGTATTTGAGGACAGTCATGGGGCGCCAACGTACAACGTAAAGGTGCGCCAGTGTAGCGAATTCAGGATTAAGCAGTGCCATCACTTCAACTGGCCACCCGCCAGGCTTTATAAAGACTTCCCTTCCAGGTCCCGGTTTAGAGCCTGCACTGCGGTTTTATCGCTGTAAGTGGCGATTTTTAAAGGCTAGTCATGATTGATTTGGCAACCTGGAACCTGAGCGTTCAGCAAACTGGATATTGACCACAACAAGCTCTGACATCCGGGCCGCAAAGTCAGAACTTACTCTGAAACACGTAGGACGTTTCCTAGAATGTAATTTCGCCTCGAGTGCCACTTGCTGCGCTGAAAGTCACGGGGCTATCTTCTTGAGTCGCCTCAGTCTTGGCTCGAATGATGGCCTGCGTGGAAAACCCATGAAAGCTTCCAAGCCCAAACGTATCAAGCGCGATGATCATCAATACGATGAAGCAACCCGGCGCATTCTCGACCGCCTGCGCGCTGCGCCCGCCCTGCTCGATGAGCTTGAACCTACCCGGCCCCGGAAAATCAGCCCCCGCTCTCCCTTTGCAGTGTTGCCCGACATCCCTGCACTGGAAGCCCTGGTGCATGTCTCAGTGATGCTCAAGAGCGCAGAAGAGGTCTCGGACGAGATCACTGAAATGGCCAGTGGCATCGAGCGCGGCTTGGTGTGGTCGCTGGTGCACTCGGTGGAAATGGCCCGTTCGCTGGTGGATGCACTGCTCCAGGGCAACGGCGTCGACCCGGAGCAATTACAGCGTCCCGGATGACGCCCACAAAAAAGCCCGCATTGCGAATCGCAGCGGGCTTTTTTAAACGCCGGGGTCTTAGTTGACCTTGGCGTTCAGCTCACCTTTGAGGTAGCGCTGGTACATGGCTTCGAGGGAGATCGGCTTGATCTTCGAGGCATTACCGGCAGTACCGAAGGCTTCGTAACGTGCGATACACACGTCACGCATGGCGGTCACGGTTGCGCCGAAGAACTTGCGCGGGTCGAACTCGCTCGGGTTGGTGGCCATCAGGCGACGCATGGCGCCAGTCGATGCCAGACGCAGGTCGGTGTCGATGTTGACCTTGCGCACGCCGTGCTTGATGCCTTCAACGATTTCTTCTACCGGCACACCGTAGGTTTCTTTGATGTCGCCGCCGAATTCATTGATGATCGCCAGCCACTCTTGTGGCACAGACGACGAACCGTGCATCACCAGGTGAGTGTTGGGGATACGTTTGTGGATCTCTTTGATCCGGTCGATGGCCAGCACGTCACCGGTAGGTGGCTTGGTGAACTTGTAAGCGCCGTGGGAAGTACCGATGGCGATAGCCAGGGCGTCCACTTGGGTGCGCTTGACGAAGTCAGCCGCTTCTTCCGGGTCGGTCAGCATCTGGCTGTGATCCAGAACGCCTTCTGCGCCGATGCCGTCTTCTTCGCCAGCCATGCCGGTTTCCAGGGAACCCA
This sequence comes from Pseudomonas sp. TMW22089, assembly GCF_022496645.1. Classification (NCBI taxonomy): domain Bacteria; kingdom Pseudomonadati; phylum Pseudomonadota; class Gammaproteobacteria; order Pseudomonadales; family Pseudomonadaceae; genus Pseudomonas; species Pseudomonas sp. TMW22089. Next base: position 145,003 of record NZ_SCFG01000003.1, on the reverse strand, counting down.
GGCAGCCCAGCTCGCCTTCAACCGATACGCCGCAGGCGTGGGCCAGGGCAACAGTCTGCTGAGTGACACGCACGTTGTAGTCGTAGTCGGTCGGCGTTTTGCCGTCTTCGCCGAGCGAGCCGTCCATCATCACCGAGCTGAAGCCCAGCTGGATCGAGCGCTGGCAGACGTCAGGGCTGGTGCCGTGGTCCTGGTGCATGCACACCGGGATATGCGGGAATTCTTCGATTGCCGCCAGGATCAGGTGACGCAGGAACGGTGCACCTGCGTATTTACGCGCACCGGCCGAAGCCTGAACGATCACCGGGGAGTCAGTCTTGTCAGCGGCTTCCATAATGGCGCGCATCTGCTCAAGGTTGTTGACGTTGAAGGCTGGAACGCCGTAGCCGAATTCGGCGGCGTGGTCCAACATCTGGCGCATGCTGATAAGTGCCATTGTGTGTGTCTCTCCCGGACGAGGGTCGTTAATCGTGCAAGCCTGCCGTAGCGGCGGCTGCTATTCAAGTTATTGCAGATCGGGGGCGCGCCCCTGAAATGCGAATTCTGTCTAGCTGAAACGTTACAGCTTCAGCTATAGCTACTCGCTATTTAATGTGGGAGCTGGCTTGCCAGCGATGCAGGTAATACGGTCTGTCAGGCAAACCGCCTCGATGCCATCGCTGGCAGGCCAGCTGCCACAATATCTCTCACCCGCTTTACGGGCACCCGTGCTCTTTTGAAGGTTGGGGCGACTCGTATTTCTCCAGCGCCTCCGGCCCTGAGCGTTTATTCACCAGCGGCACACTCTGCGCCTGCCATTCTGCCTGGTAGCAACCACTCTCTTCAGGGGTTGCAGCCTCGGGCGTCGGCTTGCTCGAACCGGCACAACCGGCCAAAAAGCCCGCAATCATTAACAGCGGTAACAACTTGACCATGTCGATGCTTCCTTTCAGGGCCTGAGTCATGTTCAGGCTTTGGCGCGGCTTTCCAGGATTTCAACGGCAGGCAATACCTTGCCCTCAACGAACTCGAGAAATGCACCGCCGCCGGTGGAGATGTAAGAAATCTGATCGGCAATACCGTACTTGTCGATGGCCGCCAGGGTGTCGCCGCCGCCAGCGATGGAAAATGCCGAACTTTCGGCAATCGCTTTGGCCAGCGTTTTGGTGCCTTCGCCGAACTGGTCGAATTCGAAGACGCCCACCGGGCCGTTCCACAGAATGGTTTTGGACGACTTCAGCAGTTCTGCGAAGTGCGCGGCCGTTTGCGGACCGATATCCAGGATCATGTCGTCTGCTGCCACGTCAGCGATCAGTTTGACCGTCGCTACAGCCGACTCAGCGAATTCCTTGGCAACCACCACATCAGTCGGCAAAGGCACGTTGACCTTGGCCGCGATGGCGCGGGCAGTGTCCAGCAGATCCGGCTCGTACAGCGATTTGCCCACCGGGTGACCCGCAGCGGCAAGGAAGGTGTTGGCGATACCGCCACCCACGATCAACAGATCGCAGATCTGGCTCAGGCTGTTGAGCACTTCAAGTTTGGTCGACACCTTGGAGCCAGCAACGATCGCCGCCATTGGCTTGGCCGGGGCGCCCAGGGCCTTGCCCAGTGCTTCCAGCTCGGCCGCCAGCAACGGGCCTGCCGCTGCAACCTTGGCGAACTTGGCTACGCCGTGGGTCGAACCTTCGGCACGGTGCGCAGTACCGAACGCATCCATTACAAATACGTCGCACAGGGCGGCGTATTGCTTGGCCAGCTCGTCGGCGTTTTTCTTTTCGCCCTTGTTGAAGCGCACGTTTTCGAACAGCACGATGTTGCCGGGCTCAACGTCGACGCCATCGAGGTAGTCGCTGACCAGCGGCACGTCGCGGCCAAGGGCTTTGCTCAGGTACTCGGCGACAGGCTTGAGGCTGTTTTCAGCCGAGAACTCGCCTTCAGTCGGACGTCCCAGGTGCGAGCAGACCATGACAGCCGCGCCTTTTTCCAACGCCAGCTTGATGGTCGGCAGCGAAGCAAGGATGCGCGCATCGCTGGTGACTACACCGTCCTTTACCGGGACGTTGAGGTCTTCGCGGATCAGTACGCGCTTACCTTGCAGATCGAGGTCGGTCATCTTCAACACGGTCATGGGTCGCAGTTCCTGAGTTTCTAATGTTAGAGAGCGGGGTTGGGGTGGGTAACGTGCAAATAGTGCTCTGCCACATCGATCATTCGATTGGCAAAACCCCATTCGTTGTCAAACCAGGCCAGCAGGTTCACCAGCCGTGGGCCGGAAACCCGGGTCTGACTGGCATCAACAATCGCCGAATGCGGATCATGGTTGAAATCACAACTGGCGTGGGGCAATTCGGTATAGGCCAACAAGCCTTTGAGCGGGCCGCTGGTGGCAGCCTCGCGCAGCACGCGGTTGACTTCCACGGCGTCGGTGTCGCGCGCCGTGACCAGGGTAATGTCAAGGCACGACACGTTTAACGTCGGCACCCGAACTGCTTTGGCCTGGATTCGGCCGGCAAGTTCCGGCAATAAACGTTCGATGCCTTTGGCCAGGCCGGTGGAGACCGGAATCACTGACTGAAACGCCGAACGGGTACGACGCAAGTCTTCGTGGTGGTAGGCATCAATCACCGGCTGATCGTTCATCGCCGAGTGAATGGTGGTGATCGACACGTACTCCAGACCAAACGCCTGATCCAGCAAGCGCAACAGCGGCACGCCGCAGTTGGTGGTGCAGGATGCATTGGACACCAGACGCTCTTCGCCGGTCAGCGTGTGCTGGTTGACGCCGTACACGATGGTGGCGTCGACATCGGCGTCGCTGGCCATCGGTTGCGAAAACAATACGCGGGGAGCCCCGGCATCAAGAAAGCGCTGGGCGTCGGCGCGGGTGTTGTAGACGCCGGAGCATTCCAGCACCAGGTCAACGCCCAGCGCGGCCCAGTCGATCCCTTCCGGGGTGGCACTGCGGAACACTTTCACGCAGTCGCCATTGATATGCAGGCAGTCGCCTTCGATCCGTATCTCGCCGGGGAACCGGCCATGGGTGGAGTCGAAGCGCGTCAAATATTCGAGGCTGGCCATATCGGCCAAGTCATTGAGTGCAACAATTTCAAACCCGGCAGCGGCCCCTCGCTCAAACAACGCACGCAAGACGCAACGACCAATCCGGCCGTAGCCGTTGAGTGCAACTTTGTAAGGACGCGGTTGAGGCATGGGGTTCTCGAATTGTCGGGTGACGCTAATGCCATCGCGAGCAAGGCCGCGCCTGCAGAATGAATAACCATCCTGCAGGCGCGAGCTTGCTCGCGATCTGGCGCTTTTAGTCTTCCAGCAGCTCTTCAGCCTGACCCAGGATGTTTTCCAGGGTGAAACCGAACTCTTCGAACAAGGCAGGCGCAGGCGCCGACTCGCCGTAGGTGGTCATGCCGATAACGCGGCCTTCCAGGCCCACGTACTTGTACCAGTAGTCTGCATGGGAAGCTTCGATCGCAATCCGCGCGCTGACCTGCAGCGGCAGAACCGACTGCTTGTAGCCTGCGTCTTGAGCTTCGTAAACGCTGGTGCATGGCATCGAAACCACGCGCACCTTGCGGCCCTGTTCGGTCAGCTTCTCGTAAGCCTGAACCGCCAGGCCCACTTCGGAACCGGCCGAGATCAGGATCAGTTCAGGCTCGCCTGCACAGTCCTTGAGCACGTAACCGCCACGATTGATGTCTGCGATTTGTGCAGCATCACGGGTTTGATGGTTAAGGTTCTGACGCGAGAAGATCAACGCGGACGGACCGTCGTTGCGCTCCAGGGCGAATTTCCAGGCCGCGGCAGATTCCACCGCGTCGGCCGGACGCCAGGTGTCCAGGTTCGGCGTGGTACGCAGGCTGGTGAGTTGCTCCACCGGCTGGTGCGTCGGGCCGTCTTCGCCCAGACCGATGGAGTCGTGGGTGAATACATAGATCACACGCTGCTTCATCAGGGCCGACATGCGGATGGCGTTACGGGCGTATTCCATGAACATCAGGAAGGTAGCGCCGTAAGGCACCAGGCCGCCGTGCAGGGCGATGCCGTTCATGATGGCGCTCATGCCGAACTCACGTACGCCGTAGTACATGTAGTTGCCGCTGGCGTCTTCAGCCGAAACACCTTTGCAGCCTTTCCACAGGGTCAGGTTGGAACCGGCCAGGTCAGCAGAGCCGCCCAGCAGTTCAGGCAACAGCGGGCCAAAAGCGTTCAGGGCGTTCTGGCTGGCTTTACGGCTGGCGATGGTTTCGCCTTTGGCAGCCACTTCATTGATGTAGGCAGTAGCCTTGGCATCGAAGTCAGCTGGCAGCTTGCCGCTCAGGCGACGGGACAGTTCTGCAGCCAGCTCCGGGAACTCGGCGGCGTAGGCGGCGAAGCGCTTGTCCCACTCGGACTCGGCAACAGCACCGGCTTTCTTGGCATCCCATTCGGCGTAGATATCGGCCGGGACTTCAAAAGGACCGTGGTTCCAGTTCAGCGCCTTGCGGGTCAGAGCGATTTCTTCCAGGCCCAATGGAGCGCCGTGGCAGTCTTCTTTACCCTGTTTGTTCGGCGAGCCGAAACCGATGGTGGTTTTGCAGCAGATCAGCGTTGGCTTGTCGCTTTTGCGTGCAGTCTCGATCGCGGTTTTGATTTCTTCCGGGTCGTGACCGTCAACGTTGCGGATCACTTGCCAGTTGTAGGCTTCGAAACGCTTTGGCGTGTCGTCGGTGAACCAGCCTTCAACTTCGCCATCGATGGAGATGCCGTTGTCATCGTAGAACGCGATCAGTTTGCTCAGGCCCAGGGTGCCGGCCAACGAGCCAACTTCGTGGGAAATGCCTTCCATCATGCAGCCATCACCCATGAATACGTAGGTGTGGTGGTCGACAATGTTATGGCCAGGACGGTTGAACTGCGCGCCCATGACTTTTTCTGCCAGAGCAAAACCCACGGCATTGGCGAAACCCTGGCCCAGAGGACCGGTGGTGGTTTCAACGCCCGGCGTGTAGCCCAGCTCCGGGTGGCCCGGGGTACGGCTGTGCAGTTGACGGAAGTTTTTCAGGTCTTCGATCGACAGGTCATAGCCGGTCAGGTGCAGCAACGAGTAAATCAGCATCGAACCGTGGCCGTTGGACAGCACGAAGCGGTCACGGTCAGCGAATGAAGGGTTGCTCGGGTTGTGCTTCAGATAATCGCGCCACAGTACTTCGGCGATATCCGCCATACCCATAGGGGCACCGGGATGGCCGCTGTTGGCTTTTTGCACGGCATCCATGCTGAGTGCACGAATGGCGTTGGCACGCTCACGACGGCTGGGCATCGCTGTTCTCCTAGGTTTGGTAAAAACGAACTTAAATAAAACGGAACGCAAAAAAGGCGAGCATTTTCCCTCAGGCACTGCCCTCGGGGCAATGACAGATAGTCACTTGGGGCGTTTTTCCTGTGCTTAACCGTTCAAGCTGTTAAGGATCGGACATTTCGTTTCGTTAATAGACACAACCCATCCGACAAACGCGCCATCCATCACCCAATATCGAAAAGTTTTGATATTGAACTTGCGGGCCGCGAACGGGGTAACTAGACTGCGGCCCCATGAACCTACACGCGCCTTCAATCCGCCACGACGATTGCGATGAGCTCTTGGCCCTGTGCAAGGCCGGAGGCGATCCGCTGCGACTGAATGTGTTGCGCGCGCTGGCCAATGATTCGTTTGGCGTGCTGGAGCTGACCCATATTTTCGCCACCGGCCAGTCAGGCATGAGCCACCACCTCAAGGTGCTGTCACAGGCGCAACTGGTGGCAACCCGACGCGAAGGCAATGCCATTTTTTATCGCCGTGCCCTGCCCCACACCGAACTGCCGGGCGGGAAGTTGCACGCAGCGCTGCTGGAAGAAGTCGACAACCTGACCCTGCCCACCGATGTACAGGCACGTATCAGTGCCGTCCATGGGCAACGTGCTGCGGCCAGTCAGGACTTTTTCTCGCGGGTCGCCGAAAAGTTTCGCGCTCAACAGGATTTGATCGCAGGTTTGCCGCAGTACCGGGATAGCGTCCTGGCCTTGCTCGACAAACTAAGCTTCAACCCAGCGGCCACGGCCCTGGAAGTGGGCCCCGGAGATGGCAGTTTCTTGCCTGACCTGGCCCGTCGCTTTCACCAGGTCACGGCACTGGACAACAGCCCGGCGATGCTTGAACTGGCCCGCCAGTTGTGTGAACGCGAGTCACTGGAGAACGTCAGCCTGATCCTCGCTGACGCTTTGCAGGATGCACAGATCCAAGCCGATTGTGTCGTTGTGAACATGGTCTTGCACCATTTCGCCGCACCGGCCGAAGCATTCAGGCAACTGGCCAACTTGTTGCGCCCTGGCGGTAGCCTGCTGGTAACAGAGTTGTGCAGCCATAATCAGGCATGGGCCCGCGAAGCCTGCGGTGATCTGTGGCTGGGTTTTGAACAAGATGATCTGGCCCATTGGGCCACCGCTGCGGGACTCGTTCCCGGGGAAAGCCTCTATGTAGGCTTACGTAATGGTTTCCAGATTCAGGTCCGCCACTTTCAGCGGCCGGCTGGCGACACTCACCATCGGTAAATATTAGGAAACCGTCGAGATGAGCGAATACTCCCTTTTCACCTCCGAGTCCGTGTCTGAAGGGCATCCGGACAAAATCGCCGACCAGATTTCTGATGCGGTGCTGGACGCCATCATTGCTGAAGACAAGTTCGCCCGTGTGGCGTGCGAAACTCTGGTGAAAACCGGCGTAGCAATCATCGCGGGCGAGGTCACCACCTCGGCCTGGGTTGACCTGGAGCAGCTCGTCCGTGATGTGATCACCGACATCGGCTACAACAGCTCCGACGTTGGCTTCGACGGCGCGACCTGCGGCGTGATGAACATCATCGGCAAGCAGTCGCCCGACATCAACCAGGGTGTTGACCGTGCCAAGCCTGAAGATCAGGGTGCCGGCGACCAGGGCCTGATGTTCGGCTACGCCAGCAACGAAACTGACGTGCTGATGCCGGCGCCGATCACTTTCTCCCACCAGCTGGTTCAGCGTCAGGCTGAAGCCCGCAAATCCGGCCTGCTGCCGTGGCTGCGTCCGGACGCCAAGTCCCAGGTCACTTGCCGCTACGAAGGCGGCAAAGTTGTGGCGATCGACGCCATCGTACTGTCGACCCAGCACAACCCGGATGTCTCCTACAAAGATCTGCGCGAAGGCGTGATGGAGCTGATCGTCAAGCATGTGCTGCCAGCCGAGCTGCTGCACAAGGACACCCAGTTCCACATCAACCCGACCGGCCAGTTCATCATCGGTGGCCCGGTGGGCGACTGCGGCCTGACCGGACGCAAGATCATCGTTGACACCTATGGCGGCATGGCCCGTCACGGCGGCGGCGCGTTCTCGGGCAAGGATCCATCCAAGGTTGACCGTTCGGCGGCCTATGCCGGTCGTTACGTGGCCAAGAACATCGTGGCAGCCGGCCTGGCCGAGCGTTGCGAAATTCAGGTTTCCTACGCTATCGGCGTCGCTCAACCGACTTCGATTTCGTTGAACACCTTTGGCACCGGCAAAATCTCCGACGACAAAATCATCAAGCTGGTACGTGAGGTGTTCGACCTGCGTCCATACGCCATCACCACCATGCTTGACCTGCTGCACCCGATGTACCAGGAAACTGCTGCGTACGGCCACTTCGGCCGTACACCGCAGGTCAAGACTGTCGGTGACGATACCTTCACCACGTTCACGTGGGAACGTACCGACCGTGCTGAAGAGCTGCGCACCGCTGCCGGGTTCTAACGGAACCTGCTGCACCAAAAGCCCCGGACAGGTGACTGTCCGGGGCTTTTTGTTATCTGCACGCGGGAGCCGGTTCGTTTGAAATACCCGGCAAAGCTCCTGGTGCGAGACGCAAAATACCTTCACTAGGCTTAAGCATTCACCCCGGGCAAGGACGCTCATGATGCTCGCCTCACTTCGATTTATCTGCGGGTTCTGGCTCGCGCTACTGGCACTCAACGCACTGGCTGACACCTGCCCCGACCGGGCTCGATACCAGGCTCTGCAGCAACAGCTGGAAACCTGGGACGACAGCTATCACCGCCTGGGTATTTCACAGGTCAGCGACGCGGTTTACGACCAGTCCCGCACGCGCTTTGAAGGCTGGCAGCACTGTTTCAAATTTGCTGTTGTGGATAACCCGCTAAAAACCGCGGGCGGCAGTGTGCCTCACCCCGTGATCCATACCGGCCTGCTGAAACTGCCCGATGAGAAGGCCGTCAAACAGTGGATCCAGGGGCGCCAGGAGCTCTGGGTTCAGCCCAAGGTCGATGGCGTAGCCGTCACCCTGGTGTATCGACAAGGGCAACTGCACCAGGTGATCAGCCGGGGAGACGGGCAAACCGGGCAAAACTGGAACCGGGCGGCACGGGCCATCAGCGCCATCCCCCAGCAATTGCTGCAACCTGTGGATATCGTGCTGCAAGGCGAACTGTACTGGCGGCTGCCCGGACATATCCAGGCCAGATCCGGCGGCGTGAATGCCCGCAGCACGGTCGCCGGCCTTATGGCGCGTCATCAATTGAGTGCCGGGCAAGGGCAAGGCATCGGCCTGTTTGTCTGGGACTGGCCTGAAGGCCCCGACACCCAGGACGGGCGGCTCGCCCGACTGAGCACCCTGGGTTTTGCCGACAGCCAGGCCTTGAGCCAGCCGATAGAGAGTTTCGAACAGGCCCGGCAGTGGCGCGAACACTGGTACAACAACCCGCTACCGTTCGCCAGCGACGGTCTGGTGCTGCGCCAGAGCCGGCGCCCTGCGGCTGAACGCTGGCAGGCAAAACCGCCGAACTGGGCTGCCGCCTGGAAATACCCGCACGCTCAAGCCCTGGGCGAAGTTCGCAAGGTGACCTTCAAGATTGGCCGCACCGGACGCATAACCCCGATGCTGGAATTGATCCCGGTGCGCCTCGACGACCGCACCATCAAACGCATCAGTGCCGGTTCCTTCAAGCGCTGGCAGGCCCTGGACATCCGCCCCGGGGATCACGTGGCCATCAGCCTGGCAGGCATGACCATCCCGCGACTGGACCGTGTCGTATTTCGTACCAGTAAAAGGGTTGAAGTGCAGGCACCCGATCCCGATAATTTCCACGGCCTCAGTTGCTGGCAGCTGTCACCAGGCTGCGAGGGCCAGTTTTTGGCCCGTTTGAGCTGGCTGAGCGGTAAAAAAGGTCTGGCCATGCAACATGTCGGCCCCGGAACCTGGAATGCATTGCTTCAGGCAGGGCGAATCAACAACCTGACCGATTGGTTGACCCTGGATGCCGCGCAGCTTGCTAACATTGATGGCTTGGGCGAGCGTAGCACCGCCCGCTTGCTCGGCAGTTTGCATGCAGCCCGGTTACAACCGTTCGAACGCTGGCTGCGGGCCATTGGCCTGCCGCCGACTGCAGACGCGCCGTTGGGCCAGTCGTGGCAAGCGCTGGCGGCACGTGACACCTTGGCCTGGCAGGCACAACCAGGCATTGGAGCCAGTCGCGCGGTGCAGTTGAGTTCTTTTTTTCGCGATCCGAACGTGCAGGCTTTGAGTGAAGAATTACGCGCTGCCGGTATTGCCGGTTTCGACTAGAAACCCCAGGCCGCAGCATTACTTTTGAAAATTGTGTTTATTGTCATCTTTTGTCATGGAGCTCTTTATGAAACTTCTTTCCCCGCTCGCCCTGTTAACTGTCTGCAGCCTGCTGGCTGCTCCGCTGATGGCCGCAGAGCCTGCGCCGGAACTGACGGGCTGCGCAGCCAAGAAACAGGCCATCAGCCTGCAGCTTGAACAAGCTCGCGCCCACAACAATTCCGGCCAGATTGCCGGCCTGGAAAAAGCCCTGAGCGAAGTCACTGAACATTGCACCGACGCGGGCCTGAAGAAAGAACGCGAGAACAAGGTGCTGGAAGCCAAGCACGAAGTCAGCCAGCGCCAGGCCGACCTGGACAAAGCCATGAAGAAAGGCGATCCGGAAAAAATCGACAAGCGCAAAACCAAACTGGCCGAGTCGCGCAAAGAGCTGCAAGAGGCGCTGGATCAGCTGGATAAATAAGCCCCCTCTGCAGGAGCGAGCTTGCTCGCGAGCTCTTCAACATGATCACGTGACTGCGTGATCGCGAACAGCTCGCTCCTGCAGGACGGATTGCAGTTGCGGTTCACTCAGTGATTACGAAATTCCTTGTGACACGCACTGCAGGTGTCTTCGACCTTTTGCATTGCAGGGGTCAGGTTGCTGGCTTTATAGGGTTGTATCCGGCTAGCGACAACCAGCTCGCCTGTGGCAGCTTCCAACTGGCGAGCCAACTCCTGAAAACGTGCCTGTTTTTGCCAGACATCGTCGGTGGCGCTGGTTTGATCGGATTCCTTCACCTGCGGAAAATGCTTCCACGGCTCGTAAGCCAGGGCATCGAGCTTGACTGCTCCCTCGGCAAAGCGTGGTCCGTCAAAGGCGATCCTGCCACGCAACATGCCGCCCAGGTCTTCACTGGTCTTGAGCATTTGCTTGAAAATCGCTTTACGCTGGCCCAGCGGCGAATCGGGATCAACCCCGCCACACGCCGATAACGTCAGGCAGGCCAGTAATACAACAGTCAGTCGTTTAACAATCATAGTGGCTCACGTCACGGGAATCGGCCGCCAGTATCCTCGCGTCACACACAAAGACCAATAGCCCTATTGAATATAGGGTTTGCCTTGAAGGTCACTCGGCAAATCTCGAAGGAACCTGCTGATGAGTACATTTTTCAAGCCTCTGGCCTGGGCACTGCCCGTTGTCATGTTACTGGCCGGATGCAATGGCACCGACAAGGATGCTGACAAGGGCAGCACCAAACCGGAGCCCCACACCACTTACAGCAAAGCTGAATGGAGTGCCCTGCCGCAAGTGACAGGCAGCGACCTGCAAAGCGGGTTTGCCTCATGGCGCAGTGCCTGTACCCGACTCAAGGCCGACCCTAACTGGGGAAGCGTGTGCAGCGATGCCGCCAAGCTGACAGCCAGCCCGAGCGTAGAGCAAATCAGCAGTTTTCTGCAGACCCATCTCGATGTGTACAGCCTGCGCTCGGCCGAAGGCAGCAGTGACGGGCTGATCACCGGGTATTACGAACCGGTTTACCCCGGAAGCCTGAAACCCACCCAGGCCGCGAATGTGCCGATCTATGGCATTCCGTCCGACCTGATTGTGGTGAATCTGGACAGTATCTACCCCGAACTGAAGGGCAAGCGCCTGCGCGGTCGCCTTGAAGGCCGCGTACTCAAGCCTTACGACACCGCCGAAACCATCAACAGCAAAGGTCTGAACGCACCGGTGCTGGCGTGGCTCACTGATCCGATGGACCTGCAGTTCCTGCAGATCCAGGGCTCGGGCCGAGTGCAACTCGACGATGGTCGCCAGCTGCGCATCGGCTATGCCGACCAGAACGGTCATCCGTACAAACCCATTGGCCGCTGGCTGGTAGAGCAAGGCGAGCTGAAAAAAGAAGACGTGACCATGGGTACCATTCACGCCTGGGCAATGGCGCACCCGGAGCGCGTTCACGAAATGCTGGCCAGCAATCCGAGTTATGTATTTTTCACCCAGAACCCCGACAGCAACGAAGGCCCGCGCGGCTCACTGAACGTGCCGCTCACGGCCGGCTATAGCGTGGCGGTGGATCGCAAGGTCATTCCGCTGGGCAGCCTGCTGTGGTTGTCGACCACCCAGGCCGACGGCCAACCCATAGTCCGGCCGGTTGCGGCCCAGGACACCGGCGGTGCAATTGCCGGTGAGGTTCGCGCGGACTTCTTCGTCGGCACCGGCCCCCAGGCCGGGCAAATAGCCGGCGACATGAAGCAAAAGGGCAATATCTGGCTGCTGTGGCCTAAAGGCGCGGCGTTGCCACAGTAACCTGGTGCAGGAGCGAGCTTGCTCGCGGGCGCTTCAACATGGTCCCGTGATCGCGAACAGCTCGCTCCTGCATTTTCAGCCTGAACTTACATCGACACAAAAAAGAAGCTGACCACCAGCCCCATGCCGATAAACCAGACCACCGAACGCATCATGGCCCAGTCGGCCAGATAACAGATGATGTACAGCAGGCGGCTGGTAACAAACAGCACCGCCAGCACGTCGATGGTCACGGGCTGCGCATTGCCCACGATATCGGCAATGATCACCGCGGCGGCAAACGCCGGGGTCACTTCAAAGCTGTTGAGCTGGGCGCTATGGGCGCGCTTGGCAAATCCTTGCAGACCGTCGAGAAACGTCCGTGGATCATGGTTCTGCCGCGGCCCGAACTTGCCGTCGCTGAACTTGGCAAAGGCGGTACAGACATAGGGCAGGCAAAGGGCAATCAGTACACACCAGAAGGCAACCGTCATTGGAATTTCCTTTTTAGAGTTTCATCACGAGCATGCCGATCAGCACCAGCCCACAGGCTAAGAGCCTCGGCCCACCAAAAGGTTCTTTGAGGTAACGCATACCGAACAGCACCACCAGAATCACACTGACTTCACGCAATGCCGCGGCCTCGGCAATCGAGCCCAGCTGCATGGCCCACAACACCAGGCCATAGCTGGCCAGAACACAAATCCCTACTGCCACCCCCAAACGCCATTGCGTACGCCAGAACAGGGTAAACGCGGTACGCCTGCGGGTCAGCGCCAGCAACGGGAACGGCCAGGCGCTGATCAGGGTTACCCAAACCAGATAATCCAGCGGGTGCGACCAGCGCCGCAGGGCCTGACCATCCAGGAAGGTATAGCAGCCGATGCACAGGCCAATCAGTGCAACCACTGGCAGCAGCGACCAAGGCAACCGATCACCGCCACCGCCCTGCCACAGCAGGCAGGCCATGCCGCACGGGATCAGCAGGATACCGATGATTTGCTGACCGGTAAGGGCTTCGCCGGCAAACGTCAGGGTCAACGCCAGCACCACCAGTGGCGAAAGCCCGCGCATCAGCGGATAGACTAATCCCAGATCACCCACCCGATAGGCGCGAATCAACAACACCCGGTAAAGCAGTTCGAATACGGCAGATGCCAAAATCCACGGCCAGATGTCCATGGGCGGAAATGCCACAAACCCCACCAGCGCAACAACCAGCAGCAGCGCAACCGTGTCCATGCACGCGATCACCAGCAAACGTTCGCCACTGAACTTAATCAGGGTATTCCAGATCGCATGCAACACAGCCGCGATCAGCACCAACGTGGTTGCCAGCACCGTTACCTCCTTTATTTTTATGGATCGGCATCTTTTTTATACGGTATTCATGACTGTGCCGCGAATATGTGTCGCTGCCGTCTGCTTTTTCATCAAACAAGACCTGACCCGATCAGGGTCTCCACTGACTCCCGCCACTACAGGATCCCGGATGCTTGAACTTGTTGCTGCGTTTATCTGCCTGACCTCACTGCTGACATACGTGAACTTCCGTTTTATCGGCCTGCCGCCAACCATTGGTGTGATGGTCACCGCCCTCATGTTTTCCCTGCTGTTGCAAGGCTTGAGCTTTATTGGCTATCCCGGTCTCGAAGATCGCGTGCAGGAGTTGATCGGCCAGATCGATTTCGGCGATCTGCTGATGAACTGGATGCTTTCCTTCCTGCTGTTTGCCGGCGCCTTGCACGTAAACTTCAACGACGTACGCAGCTACCGCTGGCCCATCGGCCTGCTGGCCACCGTCGGTGTGCTGATTGCCACCACCGTGATCGGCAGCCTGGCGTACTGGATCTTTGGCCTGTTTGGATGGCATATCAGCTTCCTGTATTGCCTGCTGTTCGGCGCCCTGATTTCGCCCACTGATCCGATCGCCGTGCTTGGCGTGCTGCGTACCGCCAACGCATCCAAACCGCTGAAAACCACGATTGTCGGTGAGTCGCTGTTCAATGACGGCACCGCCGTTGTGGTGTTCACCGTATTGCTGGGCATTGTGCAACTGGGCGAAACCCCGAGCCTGGGCGCCACCGCGATGCTGTTTGCCCATGAAGCCATTGGCGGCGTGGTGTTTGGCGGTTTGATCGGCTATCTGGTCTATCGAATGATCAAAAGCATCGAGCAATACCAGATCGAAGTGATGCTGACCCTGGCGCTGGTGATCGGCGGCTCCGCCATGGCCAGCGAGCTGCATGTCTCGGCACCCATTGCGATGGTGGTCGCCGGTCTGATCATCGGTAATCTGGGCCGCAACAAGGCCATGAACGAGATGACCCGGCGCTACATGGACGGTTTTTGGGAGTTGCTCGATGACATGCTCAACGCGCTGCTGTTTGCCCTGATCGGCATGGAATTGCTGTTGCTGCCGTTCTCATGGTTGCACTTGCTGGCAGCGAGCGTGCTGGCCCTGGCCATCCTGCTCTCGCGCCTGTTGACCGTGGCCCCGGCCATTGTGCTGCTGCGCCGCTGGCGTACGGTGCCCCGCGGCACCATCCGCATCCTGACCTGGGGTGGTTTGCGCGGCGGGGTTTCGGTAGCCCTGGCTCTGGCCTTGCCACTGGGGCCGGAACGCGACCTGATCCTGAGTATTACCTACATCGTGGTGCTGTCGTCGATCCTGTTCCAGGGTTTGACCATCGGCAAACTGGTCAAGCATGTGACCAAAGATGCACCGGCTCCGGTCGAGACGGATCCCGCGCATTGATCTGAAGCCCGCAATCTCGCTGCCACCGCCCCCCCGGTAGCGACTGCGAAACTGCCGGGGCACCTCGTCCCGGCGTTTCCTGCCAGCTTGGCTACACTCTTTTTCCTAATGCCTGAGAGCATAAAACGTAAAGGAGAAAGGGATGAGTACTTCTGCTGGCTATGCACCGCCCAGGCGCCATACAGGCGCCTACATCATAGTTATCACCGCACTGATCGCCCTGGCCATTACGGCATGGCGATTTTTTACGCCACTGTCGGGCGTGACTGACTCCGGCGGCGCGATGGTAACGATGCTGGGCGAATTCGTTCTGTTCATTCTTGGCCTGTTGCTGATCAAGCATGAATTCGGGGGACTAAGAAGTTTCTTCGTTGTTCTTAGCTGGCTCGCGGTCATCGGGACGCTGTTTGGCGCGGTCCTCTTGCATGGCTGGTGGACAGCTCTGGTGCTGGTGGTGTGCGCCGCAGGGGTGGTCATCGAAACTTTTTGCGGCAAGCCAACAAGGAGCGCGTGACATGGATAAAGTAAAAAAACATCTTTTCACGGCACCGGTCATCTGCATGCTCGCGGGTATTTCAACCGCACACGCTGACACCGCTTACATAGTGCCCACGCCCCTGCTGGCGCCATCCAGTATCTCCGCCGAAGACGCCAGAATACCCGTGCCCAATGGCAAGGAGTGGGACTCGTTCCATGGCCAGTTAAGCTCGCAAAAATATTCGCCGCTGAACCAGATCAACAAGGACAACGTCGGAAAACTGACCAAGGTCTGGCAGTATTTCACCGGCGACATGTCGGACGGGACCGGTAAAACCCCTGCCACTGTATGGTCCGCCACCCCGATCTTTGCCAATGACACGCTGTACGTCGGCACGCCTTTTTACCGGATCATTGCCCTTGAGCCTGAGACGGGTAAAGAAAAGTGGAGTTATGACACCAAGTCGCCGCTGGAGGCCCTCACCCAGCCGGCCTTGAAATCCCGTGGCGTAGCCTACTGGCAGGAAAAAAACCCGCAACCCGGGGTTGCCTGTCAGAAAGTCGTGTACCTGGGGAATATGACAGCCCAGTTGTTTGCAGTGGATGCCGACACCGGCAAGCCATGCGAAAACTTTGGCAAAAACGGCGTGGTTGATATCAACCAGTGGAACAAGCTCAACGCCAAATGGCCGCTGTCGGTCCTGCAGCCGCCGACCGTTATCGGTGACAAGCTGATCGTCGGCTGGGCCGGCAAGGACTGGGAGTACGAAGTCGAATCACCAGGCTCGCTGTTTGCGCTCAACGCCCGTACCGGCGAACTGGAATGGGAATTCAAACCGATTCCCGATGATGAGGCCGGCAATACCGGTACCGCCAATATCTGGACCGCCATGTCCTATGACGCGGCACTCGGCCTGCTGTACATCCCGGTCTCCTCGCCTTCACCCAACTACTGGGGCGGCAACCGGCCAAAAGCGATTCCTTTGGGTACCTCAACAACCGCGCTGGATATCAATACGGGCAAGGTCGTATGGTCCCGTCAGTGGGTTCACCACGATTTGTGGGACTACGATATCAACTCGGCCCCGACCCTGATGGACATCACCGTCGATGGCAAACCTGTAGCCGCGCTGGTTCAAGCTACCAAAATGGGCTTTCTGTTCACCGTTGACCGTCGTACCGGTGAAGACGTGTGGCCGATTGAAGAGCGGCCGGTGCCAAAAGGCGATGCCGATGGCGAAGTCTACTCACCCACGCAGCCCTTCCCGACCAAACCTGCTCCGTTGCTGGACCAGTCCAAGAAGCCCGCAATCTGGAAAATCGCCGATATTGTCGGCTTTGGCCAGTGTTCGAAAATGTGGGACGGCCTGGAATACAACGGCATGTACTCGCCACCTTCCACCAAAGGTAACGGCGTACTGGCCTACCCGGACAGCGCCGGTGGCGTGCAATGGGGTGGCGTAGCCTTCGATCCGGTCAGCCAGGTGGCAGTGGTTAACACCTCGCACATCGTGCAGATGATCAAGCTGTGGGATCGCGCCTCCTATGACAAACAACCCAAGGAAGCAGGCAACGAAAACGGCTTCTATCCGCAGATCGGCGCACCCTATGGCATGTCCTTGCTCAATGCGCAGAACTGGGCCGGCATGCCGTGCTGGGCGCCGCCTTTCGGTGAAATCGTCGCCATCGACATGCACACCGGTGACGTGAAATGGCGTCGTCCGATGGGCGCGGTGCAGCAATATGGCTGGTACATGCCTGAAAGCATGGGCTCACCTACCATCGGCGGGCCGGCAATCACGGCCGGTGGCGTGGTGTTCATTGGTGCCTCGATGGATGCCAAGGTGCGCGCCTACTCCCTGGATGACGGCAAGGAACTGTGGTCGGATAACGTCATGGCACCTGCTGTCGCCAACCCCGCGGTGTATGAGTACAAGGGCCGGCAATATGTGGCGTTTGTCGCGGGCGGCAACTCCATCATGAAAGATCAGGTGGGCGATCAAGTGGTGGTCTACGCACTGCCGAAATGATGCCGGGCTCCCACACGCCCTGATCGGGCCTTGTGGGAGCTGGCT
Source organism: Pseudomonas sp. TMW22089 (assembly GCF_022496645.1). Taxonomy (NCBI): domain Bacteria; kingdom Pseudomonadati; phylum Pseudomonadota; class Gammaproteobacteria; order Pseudomonadales; family Pseudomonadaceae; genus Pseudomonas; species Pseudomonas sp. TMW22089. The sequence goes on along the minus strand of NZ_SCFG01000003.1, from coordinate 127,816 downwards.
TGCCAGCGATGCTATCGCCGGCAAGCCGGCTCCCACAGGTTATGTGTTTCCCTCCATCAACCGCTGCAACCGTTCCCCGGCCCCGCAGCACCAACACCACCAAAAGTACTGGTCGATGCCGGGCTACCACAGGCTCTGACTGGACCTTGTGGGAGCTGGCTTGCCAGCGATGCTATCGCCGGCAAGCCGGCTCCCACAGGTTATGTGTTTCCTCACATCAACCGCTGCAACCGTTCGCCGGCCCCGCAGCGCCAACGCTACCAAAAGTACTGGTCGACGCCGGGCTACCACAGGCTCTGATCGGGCCCTGTGGGAGCTGGCTCCCATAGGTTATGTGTTTCCTTCCATCAACCGCTGCAACCGTTCGCCGGCCCCGCAGCGCCAAAGCCACCAAAAGTGCTGGTCGATGCCGGGCTACCACAGGCTCTGACCGGGCCCTGTGGGAGCTGGCTTGCCAGCGATGCTATCGCCGGCAAGCCGGCTCCCACAGGTTATGTGTTTCCTTCCATCAACCGCTGCAACTGTTCGCCGGCCCGCAGCGCCAACACTACCAAAAGTGCTGGTCGATGCCGGGCTACCACAGGCTCTGACAGGATCTTGTGGGAGCTGGCTTGCCAGCGATGCTATCGCCGGCAAGCCGGCTCCCACAGGTTATGTGTTTCCTCCCATCAACCGCTGCAACCGTTCGCCGGCCCCGCAGCGCCAAAGCCACCAAAAGTACTGGTCGATGCCGGGCAACCACAGGCTCTGATCGGGCCCTGTGGGAGCTGGCTTGCCAGCGATGCTATCGCCGGCAAGCCGGCTCCCACAGGTTATGTGTTTCCTCCCATCAACCGCTGCAACTGTTCGCCGGCCCGTACGGCGAACAGTTCCAGCAACCCCTCCAGCGTATGCGCCGGTGCTTCGTCGGCACGGGTCAGTGCATACAAGGTAATCGGCAATGCAGGACTCAGCGGACGAATCAGGGTGCTCGCCCGCGAAGCACCCAGCGCCGTGAACGGGTCAATCACCGCCAGCCCCGCTCCAGACTCCACCATCGCCCGCGCCAGAGAATAGGTTTGCACCGCAATGCTGATACGCGGCGGCGGCTCAATGGTTTTCAGATAACTGTCTAGACGCGCGAATAACGGGTCGGCATTGCTCAGGCCGATCAACGGCGCATCTGCCAGTTCATGCAGCGCCAGCGGTTCTCCCTCACTCTCATCCGGCCAGTAACCCCGCGGCGCCAACGCCACCAATACGCCGTGGGCCAATGCCTGGGCCTTGAGCCCTGGATGGTCAGGCAGCTTGAATGTCAGGGCCACGTCCAGCTCGCGCATCAACAGGTTCTGCACCAGCTCCCGGCTATGGGCACTGGCCAGTTCGCAACTGATATCCGGGTAGCGCCGGGTCCACTCGCTGATCACCGGCGGCAATAGCGACAGCGCCAATGCCGGCGTACTGCCGATGCGCAAGCGGTGCCCGGGGGCACGGCGCAGGCTTTCGGCCAGTCGCTGTACCCCTTGCAGGCTCTCGCTGACCTTCTCGACTTCGCGTTCCAGCAGCAGGGCTTCAGGGGTGGGCTGCAGTTTGCCGCGTACCCGCAAAAACAGCGGGAACCCCAGTTGCAGCTCTGCGTGCTGCAGCACCTTGCTCACCGCCGGTTGCGAGACATGCAGCAGTTGCGCGGCGGCACTCACCGAGCCGGTTTGACGGATGGCCTGAAAGATTTCGATATGTCGCAAACGCATGGCGGTAGTCCATAACCTTTGTTTATGGGTAAGGCATCTTTATTCATTGTTCAGCCTCTGTCACCTACCCCTAATCTGAGCCCGAACAACATTGGGCTAAGGACTGACATGGGACAGCGGGTTTGCATCATCGGTGGTGGCGTTATCGGGCTGGCAACCGCGTATGCGCTGGTGCGCGACGGCTTTTCAGTGAGCCTGATCGAAGCCCGGCCCACGCTCGCCAGCCAGACCAGCTTCGCCAATGGCGGCCAGCTTTCCTATCGCTATGTGGCACCGCTGGCCGATGCCGGGGTGCCCTGGCAAGCGATGGGCTGGATGTTGCGCGGCGACTCGCCACTCAAGTTGCGGCCCCGCATGGACCCGGCCCAATGGCGCTGGATGGCGTCATTTATCGCCGCCTGCCGGGGCTCGGTGAATCAGCGCAATGCTGCGCACTTGCTGCGCTTGGCGCTCCTGAGTCAGGCCACCTTGCAGCAGTGGCGTGAAGAAGATCAATTGAGCGGTTTTGAGTGGCGGCGCAACGGCAAGCTGGTGACCTTCCGCAATCCGGAAAGCTTCGACAAGGCGCGGGCCAGAGTTGCCCACAGCCCATTTCAACAAGCACTGTCTGCCAGCGAATGCGCAACCCTTGAACCAGGCCTGAAGGACTCGGCGTTTATCGGCGGCATCTATACCCCCGACGAGGAAGTGGGTGATTGCCATGCTTTCTGCCAGCAACTGGTCGCCCGTTTGCAAGCCAGCGGCCGTTGCACCTTTTTGCTGGGTAAAACCGTCACCCGTATCCATCACGCCAACGGCGCAGTCAGTGCCGTGCAAATGGGCGATGAGCATTTGCCAGTGGATCAACTGGTGCTCTCAGCAGGACACACCAGCCCGGCCCTGAGCTTGCCGGGGTTGAATTTGCCGCTTTACCCGCTCAAGGGCTACAGCCTGACCCTGCCCCTGAGCGACCCGCAAAAAGCGCCGAATGTGAGCATCACCGATTACGACCGTAAAATCGTCTACGCCCGCATTGGCGAGCAGTTGAGAATTGCGGCCATGGTCGACATCGTCGGTTTCGATACTTCCCTGGACCCCAAGCGTCTGGCACAAATGCGCCAACTGGCCGCCAGCACCTTCCCGGATGCCGGCAACTATCACGACGCCATCGAATGGGCCGGCATGCGTCCTGCAACACCTGGCGGCGTGCCTGTCCTCGGTGCCAGCGGATATCGCAACCTGTGGCTCAACCTCGGCCACGGAGCCCTGGGCTTCACCCTGGCCTGCGGCAGCGCGCGCCTGTTAAGCGACCTGATCGGACAACGTAAACCCGCCATCGACATGCAGGGTCTCTGCGCCTGAATATCTAACTCAACGTACAAGGAAATCCCCGATGACGATTCACCGCCTCAACAGCAATGACCGTTTAAGCGCCGCTGCGACCTTCGAGGCGCTGGTATTTTTGTCGGGACAGGTTCCCACCCAAAGCACAGATATTTCCGCGCAGACTCAGGAAGTTCTCGCCAAGATCGACGCATTGCTGGCCGAGACCGGCAGCGACAAAGACCACATCCTCAACGCCACGATTTACCTGCAAAACATCGAGCACGACTTTGCGGCCATGAATGCCGTGTGGTCGGCCTGGCTCTCGGCGGGCAAGGCGCCGACACGCACCACCCTGCAAGCCGAACTGGCGCGGCCTCAGGTGCTGGTAGAAATCAGCGTGATTGCCGTTCGTCACTGACCTGTTTGCAACCGGAGAACAAGAAGATGAAAAAACTCACTTTGATCAGTTGTACGCTGGGTCTGTTGCTCAGCCACTCACTGCACGCCAGCGAAGCGCCATTACAGGGCACGCTGAAGAAAATTGCCGACTCGGGAAGCATTACCCTGGGTTATCGCGACGCCTCAGTGCCGTTTTCGTATGTGGGCGACAACAGCGGCAAGCCCATGGGCTATTCGGTGGAGCTGGCGAACAAGATCGTCCAGCGCATTCAGCAGCAGTTGGGCGACCAGCCGCTCAAGGTCAAATACAACCTGGTGACCTCGCAAACCCGTATCCCGCTGGTACAAAACGGCACCGTCGACCTGGAGTGCGGGTCTACGGGGGTGACTGCCGAGCGGCAAAAGCAGGTGGCGTTTTCATATGGCTTCATTTACGTCAAAGGCCAGCTGCTGACCGCCAAGGACAGTGGCATCAAAGGCTTTGATGACTTGCGCGACAAAAACGTGGTGACCACCGCCGGCACCACCAACGAACGTTTCATCAAAAGCTATAACGCTGATCACAAGATGAACATGAACGTGATCAGCGCCAAGGACCACGGCGAAGCATTCAAGATGCTGGAGACCGGCCGGGCTGCGGCGTTCTATATGGACGACGCGCTGCTTTACGGCGAACGCGCCAAAGCCCGCGACCCGCACAACTGGGTCGTGGTGGGCGACGAGCAATCGCGGGAAATCTACAGCTGCATGGTGCGCAAGGACGACCCGCAGTTGCTGGCAGTGGTGAACAAAACCCTGGCCGATTTATACCAGTCCGGGGAAATTACCGGCATCTACCAGCGCTGGTTTGAACAGCCAATCCCGCCCAACGGCCTGAATCTCGAATTCCCGATGACCGCCGAGTTGAAACAGATCATCGCCACGCCGGTGAGTGACCCGGTGGAGTAAAGGCCGGCCCCCACTCCATTTTCTCCGTGATCAGGAAGCCCAGGGCGATTTGCGGATGATTTCGACGAAGTTCAGCGGTTTGAAGCCCGGGTCGCAGTCCACCAGTACGTCGGCGTTAACCGTGCCAAAGGTGGTTTGCGGACGATGCTTAAAACCGTTGGCGAAGGCGCAGAGAATGCACTCTTTGAAACCTTTGCCCCGCGGGTGAGCATGGACTACGGCTTCACGCTGCGCGGCAGGGAACGCCGCGTAGTCGATGCCCAGCACATCCATTTCAACCCCCGCCGTCACCAGCGCCACAGTCGGACGCAGGTGCTGCGTGACGCCCGGCGTGGTGTGCAACGCGATGGATAACCACACCTGCTCCACATCGTCATCGCTCAGGCCGAACGGTTTCATAAAGGCTTTGGCATTGTTGGCACTGTCCACTTCAAAGCGCTCGTCTTCAGTACGGTGGCCTTCGACCAGCCCCAGGTCGTGAAACATCGCCCCCACATAAAGCAGTTCCGGGTCATAGGCCAGTTGCTGGCGCTGCCCGCTCAGGGCGCCAAACAAAAATACCCGGCGCGAGTGGTTGTAGAGCAAATCGGACTCGACGTCGCGGATGTATTCGGTGGTAGCTTTGGCCAGGGCGCTGTCCGGGATGACGATGCCTGCGATGGTCTGACTCATGGCGAACTCCTCGAGCGAGCGCCGGGTTGGCGCCGTGATGTTTAGTGTGGGCGCATGCCCCAATGGCAACAATCAGCGGACAGTGACGATTCGTGCCAATCAGGTTGCAATGCCGGCCATCGTCCTGCAGGCGCTTGTCCACATCAGCGGACTACGGTATTTCATCTCTTACCCACCTGACGGCCGACTCTGATGACCCTGACCGTAGCATTGATCGTATTTCCTGGCGTGCAGGCACTGGACGTGACCGGCCCCATGGATGTGTTTGCCGAAGCCAATGCCTTTCTGGCCCCCGACAAGCAATACCGGCTTGACGTACTGGGGCTGGAGTCAGGGCTGCTGAGGTGCTCGAACGGGCTGTCGATTCAGGCCCACCGGCATTTTTCTGCAGCACCAGACAGCTATGACCTGGTGTTATGTGCAGGAGGCCCGGCCTTGCCCGGGCAGGATTTCGGCGCGGAGTTTTACACCTGGCTGCGCGGTATATGCCGGCGGTCGCGACGCTATGGCTCGATCTGCAATGGCGCATTGATGCTCGCCCGTACCGGGTTGCTGGACGGGCGCCGTGTCACCACGCACTGGAGTGATGTCGCGGCCCTCGCCCGTCTGTGCCCCGACGCCGTGCTGGAGGTGGATCGCCTGTATGTGCAGGACGACAATTTGTACACCTCGGCCGGGGTCACGGCGGGGATTGATCTGTCGTTATATGTACTGACTCAGGATCACGGCCCGCAGGTGGCGCTGAATGTGGCCAGACGCTTGGTGGTCTTTACCCAGCGCTCAGGCGGGCAGTCGCAGTTCAGCCCGTTTCTGACCGCAACCCCCCATACCGCTTCAGCGGTCGCGGCAGTGCAAGGCCTGGTGCTGCAGAATCTGCGCACCGACCTGAGCATCGCCGAGCTGGCACAGGCTGCCGCCATGAGCCCACGTAATTTCTCTCGGATATTTGCCCGGGAAACAGGGACCACACCCGCGCAGTTCGTGGAAGGAGCCCGGGTGGACGCTGCCCGGGCCCTGCTCGAAAACGCCACCCTGGCGCTCAAGACGGTGGCATACGAATGCGGTTTTCGCGATGCGCACCATATGCGTAGCGTGTTTATGCGCCGGCTGGGGGTATCGCCCCAGCAGTTCCGGATGAATTTTGCACCGATGGTTTAAGCCACAGGCGCAGGCTTGCCCGCGCCAAAACCGGGATCAGCGCGCAATCAGAAATCGCCCCACAACTGTTGGGCCACGGCCAGGGCCACAACCGGTGCCGTTTCGGTACGCAGTACCCGAGGACCAAGGCGCGCAGGCTGGAAACCCGAGGCCTGGGCCTGATCGATTTCGTTGTCGGTCAGCCCGCCTTCTGGCCCGATCAGAAATGCCAGACGCCCGGGTTTGGCGTGGCTGGCCAGCGGCTCGGACACCGGGTGCAGCACCAGCTTGAGATCAGCCTCGGTGGTTTTGATCCACTCACTGAGCAACACCGGCGGGTGAATGACCGGCACCCGCGAACGACCGCATTGCTCGCACGCGCTGATTGCCACCTGGCGCCAGTGCGACAGACGCTTCTCGGCGCGCTCGTCCTTGAGCCGCACTTCACAGCGCTCGCTCATGATCGGGGTAATTTCGTTGACCCCCAGCTCGGTGGCCTTCTGAATGGCCCAGTCCATGCGTTCGCCACGGGACAAACCCTGGCCGAGATGAATGGCCAGTGGCGATTCAATTTGCCCGGCAAAGCTTTCGTCGAGCAACACCCGCACCCGTTTTTTCCCGACTTCCAGCAGGCGCCCGGTGAACTCATGTCCCGAGCCATCGAACACCTGCAGGGCATCGCCCTCGGCCATGCGCAGCACGCGGCCAATGTAATGCGCCTGGGCTTCAGGCAATTCGTGTTCACCGAGGCTCAAAGGTGCATCGATAAAAAAGCGGGACAATCTCATGTAGGTTCTCTGAAAATTAAATGACTTATGTCGCCGTCTGCGCCAGCGGCTACAAAACAGGGCTTAGCCGGGGTCACGGAAGTCGGGATGGAAGTTCGACGGCACGGCCACGCTGATATCACTGCGGGTCGCAATGTCGATCCCTTCACTGGCCACTTCGGCCAGAAAGTCGATCTGCTCCGGAGTAATCACGTAAGGGGGCAAGAAATACACCACGCTGCCCAATGGGCGCAACAAGGCGCCGCGCTCCAGTGCGTGCTGGAAGACTTTCAAACCGCGCCGCTCCTGCCATGGGTAAGCGGTTTTGCTGGCTTTGTCCTGGACCATTTCAATGGCCAGCACCATACCCGTCTGACGCACTTCCGAGACATGGGGATGGTCAACCAGATGCGCCGTCGCACTGGCCATGCGCTGGGCCAGGGCTTTGTTGTTCTCGATCACATTGTCCTGCTCGAAGATATCCAGCGTCGCCAGAGCGGCCGCGCAAGCCAGCGGGTTGCCCGTATAACTGTGGGAATGCAGGAAGGCGCGCAGAGTCGGATAGTCATCGTAGAACGCGCTGTAGATCTCGTCGGTGGTCACGCAAACGGCCAGCGGCAAGTAGCCGCCGGTAAGGGCCTTGGACAGGCACAGGAAGTCCGGCGTGATGCCGGCCTGCTCGCAGGCGAACATGGTGCCGGTACGGCCAAAACCCACTGCAATTTCATCGAGGATCAGGTGTACGCCATAACGGTCGCAGGCTTCACGCAGCAGCGTCAGGTATACCGGATGGTACATGCGCATGCCGCCCGCGCCCTGAATCAGCGGCTCGACAATCACCGCAGCCACAGTGTCGTGGTTCTCGGCGAGTGTCTGCTCCATGGCCAGAAACATCGTGCGCGAGTGTTGTTCCCAGCTCACGCCCTCGGGGCGCAGGTAGCAATCGGGGCTCGGCACTTTAATGGTGTCGAGCAACAGCGCTTTGTAGGTTTCAGTGAACAGCGGCACGTCACCCACCGACATCGCCGCCATGGTTTCACCGTGGTAGCTGTTGGTCAGGGTCACGAAACGCTTTTTTTCCGGCTGGCCACGGTTCAGCCAGTAGTGAAAGCTCATCTTCAGCGAGACTTCGATACAGGACGAACCGTTGTCCGCATAGAAGCAGCGGGTCAGGCCCTCAGGTGTCATCTTGACCAGGCGCTCGGACAGCTCAATCACCGGCTGATGGCTGAAGCCGGCAAGAATCACATGCTCAAGCTGGTCGACCTGATCCTTGATGCGCTGGTTGATACGCGGGTTGCAATGGCCAAACACGTTGACCCACCACGAACTCACCGCGTCCAGGTAGCGCTTGCCTTCGAAGTCTTCCAGCCATACGCCTTCGCCGCGCTTGATCGGAATCAGCGGCAGCTGCTCGTGATCTTTCATTTGGGTGCAGGGGTGCCATAACACGGCAAGGTCACGCTGCATCCACTGATTATTCAGGCCCATATCCACTCTCCTGGCGCTGGCTCCCGGCGTGTGCGGGCAAACAATCGCGCAAGCCTATGCAATGCGCGTGCGTGTAACAACCCATTACTATTCACCAAAGCCCGGGGTGTTGAACTTTGAGACGCTCACGGGCATACAAGAGCGACATAAAACATCGTTAACGTTTGCTTAACTTTTCACTCTCAGGCTACTGATCGCATTTATCGATGCCTTACAGCAAATAAATGCGCTTTCATTCGATAGGTAAATCATTAGTCTTAGGCGCAAGTTCCCACAGGATGTCGGTAATGCAGTTACGTAACTCGTCTTCTCGCTATGGTGCGGTCAGTATTTTCATGCATTGGTCCGTTGCGCTGGCGGTGTTCGGATTGTTTGCCCTGGGCTTGTGGATGGTCGGCCTCGACTACTACAGCCCATGGCGCAAGGAAGCACCGGACCTGCATAAAAGCATTGGCCTGACGCTATTCGCCGTGATGTTGCTACGGGTGCTATGGCGCTGGATCAGCCCCGCTCCGCCGGCACTTGAAAGCTACAGCCGGGCAACGCGCATTGGTGCCAAACTCGGCCATGGCTTGTTGTATCTGGGGTTGTTCGCCGTGATGTTTGCCGGCTACCTTATTTCCACTGCCGAAGGCGTCGGTATTCCGTTTTTCGGCCTGTTTGAAGTACCCGCTCTGATTTCCAACTTGCCCGATCAGGCCGATGTGGCCGGTGTCGTGCATCTGTGGCTGGCGTGGGCCGTGGTGATTTTTGCCGGTTTGCATGGCCTGGTCGCCTTGAAACACCACTTTATCGATCGTGATGCGACCCTGACTCGTATGCTGGGACGCAAAGCCTGATGCTCAACCTCAACTCAAAAGGAATAGAACGCATGTTGAAAAAGACCCTCGCTGCACTGGCTCTCGGTACTGCTCTGCTGACTGCCGGCCAGGCCATGGCTGCTGACTACACCATCGACAAGGAAGGCCAGCACGCCTTCATCGACTGGAAAATCAGCCACCTGGGCTTCAGCTTCATTCACGGTACTTTCAAGGACTGGAGCGGCACCTTTTCGTGGGACGCAGCCAAGCCTGCAGACAGCAAAATTGACGTTACCCTGAAAACCGCAAGCCTGTTCTCCAACCACGCCGAACGCGACAAGCACATCGCCAGCAAAGATTTCCTGGACGTGAGCAAGTACCCGGAAGCGACCTTCAAGTCGACCAAAGTGGTGCCAACCGGCGACACGACTGCTGACGTGACCGGCGACCTGACCCTGCACGGCGTGACCAAGCCGGTAACGTTCAAGGCCACGTTCAACGGTGAAGGCAAGGATCCATGGGGCGGCGAGCGCGCTGGCTTCAACGCGACCACCACCATCAACCTGCAGGACTTCGGTATCAAATCCCCAAGCAAGGACCAGACTCTGAGCCTGGACATCTCGCTGGAAGGCGTGAAAGCCAAGTAATCGCGCTTTCATACGGCTAAAAAAAACGCCCCGACTCGCAAGAGCCGGGGCGTTTTTTTGTGTACGGAATAAACCTGTACCCATTCGGTCTGCAGGTTAAACCCTGTTGACGCATTCGCCGGCAAGCCGGCTCCCGCAATGGCGGGGAGAATAAAGGCGCTTGCTCCTGCAGAACCCTCGCCAGACGCGCATAAAAAAATGCCCCTGATCTCTCGATCGGGGGCATTTTTTCAGGCGGTGTTAACTCAGCGGTTGCGAGTCAACAGCGCTGGCTTCTCGCCACGAGGGCGGTTCGGCAATTGATCCAGCTGCTCAGGTGTCGGGAAGCGATCGCTTTTCGACTCCTTGTGCATGATCTTCGGCTGGTTCTCGCGCGGGCCTTTAACCGCTGGCTCTTGACGGGCATCGTCACGGGCCGGACGGTTTTCGCGACGGGCCTGACCGTCACGCGGAGCACCACTGCGTGGGCCGCTGCGCTTGGCTGGCGGAGTGCCAGTGCTGGCGCCGCTGCCGGTACGCGGGCCGTTCTGGCGACCCTGAGAAGCACCACCGGTACGGGCAGGTGCAGCACCGGTGCCAGCAGCAGGTGCGCCCGGACGGCGACCACGGCTCTGGTTGTTCTTGTTCTGGTACGGGCTGACGTAGTCAGCGCGGTTACCAAAGTTGTCTACGTCGTCATCACGGAACTCGTCCGGCGCGCGGTTGGCGTCCGAACGCGGAGCAGGCTGACGCTGTTCACGGGCAGGTTGCGCTTCCCGTGGCTTTTGCTCACGGGCAGGACGTTCGCCGCGAGCAGCTGCCGGTTTTTCCTTGCTCTTTTCCTTGCCCTTGTCTTTACGACCACCGCCACCGCCCGGGTTACCCGGACCGTCGCCACGTGGACCGCGAGGCGGGTTGCGCGGGTTACGCACATCCGGACGCTCACGTACTTCAGGCTTTTCGGCTTCTACTGTGCTGGAGTCAAAACCCATCAGGTCGCCATCGGCGATTTTCTGCTTGGTCATGCGCTCAATGCTTTTCAGCAGTTTTTCTTCGTCCGGAGCGACCAGCGAGATCGCCTCGCCCGAACGACCGGCACGGCCAGTACGGCCGATACGGTGAACGTAATCTTCATCGACGTTTGGCAGCTCGAAGTTGACCACGTGTGGCAGCTGATCGATATCCAGACCGCGAGCGGCGATATCGGTGGCTACCAGAATGCGTACGGCACCGGCCTTGAAATCGGCCAGGGCTTTGGTCCGCGCGTTCTGGCTCTTGTTACCGTGGATGGCCACAGCGCTGAGGCCGTGTTTGTCCAGGTATTCAGCCAGACGGTTGGCACCGTGCTTGGTACGGGTGAAGACCAGAACCTGTTCCCAGGCGCCTGCGGTAATCAAGTGCGCCAGCAAGGCACGCTTGTGGGTAGCCGGCAGACGGAAAACGCGCTGTTCGATACGCTCGACCGTGGTGTTCGGCGGCGTAACTTCGATGCGTTCCGGGTTGCGCAGCAGCTTGCCGGCCAGATCGGTGATGTCCTTGGAGAACGTCGCCGAGAACAGCAGGTTCTGACGCTTGGACGGCAGACGGGCGAGGACTTTTTTCACGTCATGGACGAAGCCCATGTCGAGCATCCGGTCGGCTTCGTCGAGCACCAGAATTTCAACGTGGGACAGGTCAACGCTGCCTTGGCCGGCCAGGTCGAGCAAACGGCCCGGGCAAGCAACCAGTACGTCGACACCGCGGGCCAGTGCTTGCACCTGAGGGTTCGTACCGACACCGCCAAAGACGCAGGCACTGACGAACTTCAAGTCGCGGGCATAGAGCTTGAAGCTCTCATGCACCTGGGCGGCGAGTTCGCGAGTAGGGGTCAGGACCAGCACGCGTGGTTGGCGTGGGCCGTGGCGCTGGGATTTGTCCGGGTGGCCATTGGGAAACAGCTTTTCCAGAATCGGAAGAGCGAAGCCGCCGGTTTTGCCAGTACCTGTCTGAGCCGCAACCATCAGGTCGCGACCTTGCAACACGGCGGGAATGGCCCGCTGTTGCACCGGAGTAGGCTCGGTATAGCCCGCAGCTTCAATGGCGCGGACTAAAGCCTCGGAGAGACCGAGGGAAGCAAAGGACATGAGTAATCCTGTTCTAGTTAGGGCTTGGCCCAAAGGGATAGTCTTGCCTGGCGTGAATGGCGTTTAAGGTGACGCAATCCCGTCCGGTCCTGCTCCAGTCCTGAAGGCTCATTCAAACTGCTCGCGCTGGCTGAAAGCTGCGCTGTAGCCGGGTTGAATGCCTTGTACAAGGACGAGCGGCCGGGCGTAAGCCTGGCGGAAAGCCCGGAGTATAACAGAGCAATCACGGCGCGCCGATTTCATGCTGCTGAACGGCTTTGCAGAGCTGTACGGCACATTCCCTGCGGGAGCGAGCACACTCGCTCCCGCAGGGGGGTGTGTCAGCGAGGCAGCTTGAGGTTGTTCCAGATCGCCAGGCTGGGCTCGGCCTGGTTCAGGGTGTAGAAGTGCAAGCCCGGGGCGCCGCCGTCGAGCAGGCGTTCGCACATTTCGCTGATGACCTGTTCGCCAAATGCCTGAATGCTCTGGATGTCGTCGCCGTAGGCTTCCAGCTGCTTGCGAATCCAGCGCGGGATTTCAGCGCCACAGGCGTCCGAGAAGCGCGCCAGCTTGCTGTAGTTGGTGATCGGCATGATGCCCGGCACGATTGGAATCGTGACGCCAGCCGCCCGCACACGCTCGACAAAACGGAAGTAGCTGTCTGCGTTGAAGAAGTACTGGGTGATTGCGCTATCGGCGCCGGCATGGGCCTTGCGCACGAAGTTGTTGATATCGTCTTCGAAGTTGCGCGCTTGCGGGTGCATTTCCGGATAGGCAGCCACTTCGATATGGAAGTGATCAGCGGTCTCTTCACGAATGAAGCTCACCAGATCATTGGCATGGCGCAGCTCGCCACTGGCCATGCCCATACCCGAAGGCAGGTCGCCACGCAGCGCAACAATGCGCTTGATACCCGCAGCTTTGTACTGGGTCAGCAGGCCGCGCAAGTCAGCCTTGCTGTCACCCACACATGACAAATGCGGGGCGGCAGGTACTTTTACTTCGCTCTCCAGTTGCAGCACGGTATTGATCGTGCGGTCACGGGTGGAGCCACCGGCACCATAGGTGCAGGAGAAAAAATCCGGGTTATAGGTCGCCAGCTGGCGAGCCGTGTTCATCAGTTTTTCATGTCCAGCATCGGTCTTGGTCGGGAAGAACTCGAAGCTGTAACGACGGTCTTGAGACATGGAGGCAACCTCCAGCGGCAAGCTACAAGCTTCAAGCGCCAAGAGGGCGATGCGCCAGGCTCTTGTGCTGCAGGCTTACAATTTGCAACTGCTTATTATTGTTTACACTCAATAGCTGGCCCCAAGCCTCAAGCTACAAGCCAAAGCAATCTGCTTTGCTGGCAACTCGAGGCTTGAAGCTTGCAGCTGCTATTAGTAGCGGTAAGCGTCCGGCTTGAACGGGCCTTCGACGGTAACGCCGATGTAGTCAGCCTGTTGCTTGGTCAGCTGGGTAACTACGCCGCCAAAGCCGCGAACCATTTCCAGGGCCACTTCTTCGTCAAGTTTCTTCGGCAGCACTTCTACAGTCAGACGCTCGGCTTGCAGCTCGGCTGGCAGGTCTGCGTATTTCTGGGCGAACAGGAAGATCTGGGCCAGAACCTGGTTGGCGAACGAACCGTCCATGATGCGGCTCGGGTGACCGGTGGCGTTGCCCAGGTTCACCAGACGACCTTCGGCCAGCAGGATCAGGTAGTCGTCGTTCTGCGGGTCGAATTCGCCCAGGCCAGTACGGTGAACCTTGTGAACCTGTGGCTTCACTTCTTCCCATGCCCAGTTCTTGCGCATGAAAGCGGTGTCGATTTCATTGTCGAAGTGGCCGATGTTGCACACTACAGCGCGTTTTTTCAGCGCAGCCAGCATGTTCTTGTCGCACACGTTGACGTTACCGGTGGTGGTCACGATCAGGTCGATCTTGCCCAGCAGCGCAGCGTCGATGCTGGCGGCAGTGCCGTCGTTCTGGCCATTGATGAACGGCGAAACCACTTCGAAACCGTCCATGCAGGCTTGCATGGCGCAGATCGGGTCAACTTCCGAAACCTTGACGATCATGCCTTCCTGACGCAGGGACTGAGCCGAACCCTTGCCCACGTCGCCGTAGCCGATCACCAGCGCCTGCTTGCCGGACAGCAAGTGGTCAGTACCGCGCTTGATGGCATCGTTCAGGCTGTGACGGCAGCCGTACTTGTTGTCGTTTTTGCTTTTGGTCACCGAGTCGTTGACGTTGATCGCAGGGATCATCAGCTCGCCTTTGGCCAGCATGTCCAGCAGACGGTGTACGCCGGTGGTGGTTTCTTCCGTCACGCCGTGGATCTTTTTCAGCATGTCCGGGTATTTCTTGTGCAACAGCTCGGTCAGGTCGCCGCCGTCGTCGAGGATCATGTTGGCATCCCAAGGCGCGCCATCCTTGAGGATGGTTTGCTCAAGGCACCACTCGTACTCTTCTTCGGTCTCGCCTTTCCAGGCAAATACCGGGATACCGGCAGCAGCGATAGCGGCAGCAGCCTGATCCTGAGTCGAGAAGATGTTGCACGACGACCAGCGCACTTCGGCACCCAGGGCAACCAGGGTTTCGATCAGCACGGCAGTCTGGATGGTCATGTGGATGCAGCCCAGAATCTTCGCGCCCTTGAGCGGTTGTTCTGCTGCATAGCGGCGACGCAGCCCCATCAAAGCCGGCATTTCGGACTCGGCGATGAAGGTTTCGCGGCGGCCCCATTGGGCCAGGGACATATCAGCGACTTTATAGTCAGTAAAACCTGCAGGCGTGTTTACAGCGCTCATCAAGAGCCTCCATTCGTTTAATCGCGAATGGGCGCCGTTGTGCGTTTAGTGCCTGAACAGGGAGCCCTGAACAAACAACGCCCCATCCGAGCCTGACAGGTTGAACCTGCTGCAGCGCCCCTCGGACAGGTGGCGGGAACGGTACTGGGTAAATATGACCGTTTTGAAGCGGGGGGGATTATAGCTGTCTTTATCCGGGTAGTGGCAAGCTGCAAGCAAGAGCGAATCGGCTTCTACTTGCAGCTTGTCGCTTAAAACTTGAAGCTGGGGGCCACACTCAAACCTGGAGCCGCCATGAACTTCCACACCCGCAAGTGGGTTAAACCCGAAGACCTCAACCCCAACGGCACCCTGTTCGGTGGCAGCCTGCTGCGCTGGATCGACGAAGAAGCCGCCATTTACGCCATCGTGCAACTGGGCAACCAGCGCGTGGTGACCAAATACATCTCCGAAATCAACTTTGTCAGCGCTTCGCGCCAGGGCGACATCATCGAGCTGGGCATCACCGCCACAGAGTTCGGCCGTACCTCGATCACCCTGACCTGTGAAGTGCGCAACAAGATCACCCGTAAAAGCATCCTGACGGTCGACAAGATGGTCTTCGTCAACCTGGGTGAGGACGGCTTGCCGGCTCCCCACGGGCGCACCGAGATCAAATACGTCAAAGACCAGTTCCAGGATGACGATCAGGCCTGACCGGACATCGGGCCTTGTGGGAGCCGGCTTGCCGGCGAATGCATGATCAAGACCGCATCGCTGGCAAGCCAGCTCCCACCTGCCATGCAGCACCCTGAGTGAACAGCTTGCAATCCAGCGTGTCGTAGCTTTACACACGCTTACGGTGACGAGCCCGATGGACACTCAAAAAAGCGGTAAAACCCCCAACCTGTCGGCTGAAGAAGAGCACGACGTCACCAAAAACCAGCCGCCACGGGCAGCCGTGCTGCATGAAATCATTCGCCTGCAGGGCGACATGGAACTGGAGCGCAGCATTGCCGCCCTGTTCTGGTCGGCACTGGCTGCCGGACTGACCATGGGCCTGTCGCTGATGGCCATGGGCTTGCTCAACTCGCGCCTGCCGGACGGCGAAGCGTTCAAGGTCATTGCCAGCTTCGGTTACTGCGCAGGTTTTCTGGCCGTCATCCTCTCCCGCCAGCAACTCTTCACCGAAAACACCCTGACCGCCGTATTGCCGATCATGAGCAAACCCACGCTCAATAATTTCGCACGCCTGTTCCGGCTGTGGGCGGTGGTGCTGGTGGGTAACCTGCTGGGCACGCTGCTGGTTGCCTACACGATGCTGCACTTGCCGATTTTCGACAGTCAGACCGATAAGGCCTTTCTCGAAATCGGGCGCAAGGTCATGGAAAACGACTCCAGCCAGATGTTCGCCAAAGGCATTATCTCGGGCTGGATGATTGCCACCATGGTGTGGATGATCCCGTCGATGGAGAGCGCCAAGATGTGGATCATCATCCTCATCACCTATCTGATGGCCCTGGGTGACTTCACCCACATCGTGGTCGGTACGGCCGAGGTCTCATACCTGGTGTTTGCCGGCGAGTTGCCGTGGAAAGATTTCTGGCTGATCTTTGCCGGCCCGACCCTGGCCGGCAACATCATCGGCGGAAGTTTTATTTTCGCCCTGATCAGCCACGCCCAAATCCGCAGCGACACCAAAAAACCGCAAAAAACCTGAGCCAAATCCTGTAGGAGCGAGCTTGCTCGCGAGCTTTTTCAAAGCAGCAAAGCTCGCTCCTACAGATATCAGGGCTAGATCACGTAGTGCGCGATCGCCACAAAGTGCAGCACGCTGCCGGCAATCACAAACAGATGCCAAATGCCGTGGGCATGGCGCAGGCGGTGATCAAGGGCAAAAAATATGATGCCCACGGTGTACATCACACCACCCGTGGCCAGCCAGACAAAGCCGGCGGTACCCAGCGCCGCCAGCAATGGTTTGACCGCCACCAGCACAATCCAGCCCATTACCGCGTAAATCACGATGGACAGAATGCGCGCCTCGGAGCGCGGCTTGATCTCTTGCAGCATGCCGATCACCGCCATGCCCCAGACTATGCCGAACAGCGACCAGCCCCACGGCCCATGTAGCGTGACCAGACAGAACGGGGTGTAACTGCCGGCGATCAACAGGTAAATCGACAGGTGATCGAACTTCTGCATGATCACTTTCGAGCGCCCGCGCACGCTGTGGTAAACAGTCGAAACGCTGTACAACAACACCAGCGTCACGCCATAGATCGCCACACTGACAATCTTTTGCGGGCTGCCGTCCAGAGATGCCATCACCAGCAACCAGATACTGCCTGCCGTCGCCAGCAACGCCCCCACCAGATGAGTCCAGGCGTTGAGTTTTTCACCGTGATACATGTGCAACTCCCTCAAGATCCGATAGTGCGACCGTGTCACCTTGTTACGAGATAAGGGCCAAGGCTGCGACCTTAAAGGGCAATGCGGCGATCGTCGAGAAGTGCAAGGCTGCTCCTGCTGAAACTTTGCTGGCGCAGTTAAACCTCTTCCCCCATCACCAATCTCTCCAGCGCCAGCAGATCCGGAATCCTGGCCACGTGATCTCCCACTTGCACCGCCGCACGCTCCAGCGGGCACAGCGGCACGTCGACAAAGCTCAATTGGCTATCGACTTTGTAGGAGCGGGGGATGCCCTGCACCACCATGGCGATGAACTTGAGCTGCGGATTGCCCCCCAACGTATTGAGAATGACGATGCGTGCCCGCTCGCCAATCACCAGCGGGCTGCCGCACGCGGCTTCGAAACTGATCAGCGGCAATTCACGGTCGCGCCAGGTGATCTGCCGCAGATGCCAGGGCGGCGAGTCGCTGCTGGGTTCGCCGCGCTGCCAGTCGATCAGCTCCGCTATGGCAACGTTGGGCAATAGCAGGTAACGGTCCGCCAGCGGCAGCAGCAGCCCGGTCAGGCTGCCCACACGGTGATCAAGCATTGAACTTGCTCCAGTAGGCGATGCGCTCCAGCAACACCGACTCTTGATACGGTTTGCCCAGGTAGTCGTTGACGCCGATGGCCATGGCCCGGTTCTGGTGCTTTTGCCCGGTACGCGAGGTGATCATGATGATCGGCAGGTCTTTAAGACGAGGGTTGTTGCGCACGCGGGTGGCGACTTCAAAGCCATCCATGCGCGGCATTTCAATGTCCAGCAGCATCAGGTCCGGGGTGTGTTCTTCGAGCACGCTCATGGCATCAACCCCGTCCTTGGCGGTGATCACGTTCATGCCGTTGCGCTCCAGCAGACGGCTGGTGACTTTACGCACGGTGACCGAATCATCGACCACCAGCACCAGCGCCGGGCGCAACGCCGGGGAGAACTCCAGGGCACCGACCGCCCGCTGTTGCGCCTGCAACAAAGGCAGGCGCGCCTGGTGGGCGCGAATGTAGGCCAGCAGATCAAGGATCAATACCACTCGCCCGTCACCCAGAATGGTGGCACCGGACAAGCCCTGAACCCCGGTGAATTGCGGCCCCAGACTTTTGACCACGATTTCCCGCGACCCTGCCAGCGCATCGACTTGCAGCGCCACCCGCTGGTCCTGGCAATGCACCAGCAACACCGGTACCGAATGGTTTTCGCCCGCCAGCCTGGGCTTGCCCACGGTTTGCAGCAGTTCACCCAGATAACGCAATTCGTAGGTTTGGCCGCCGTAGTGATACAGCGGCGGGTTGAGCTGGTAGTAGCCCTCCAGCTCATTGGGCATGACCCGCACAATGCCCTCGACAGTATTGAGGGCGATGGCGTACTGCTCGTCGGCGCACTGCACCATCAGCGCCCGATTGAGCGAGACACTGAACGGCAGGCGGATTTGAAAGTGCACGCCCTGGCCGGCCACCGAGTCGATGGTCATGCTACCGCCCAGCTGGCGCACTTCTTCGTGCACCACGTCCATGCCCACGCCACGCCCGGAAATCTGGGTGATTTTTTCCGCCGTAGAAAAGCCCGGCTGCATGATGAACTGCAACACGTCGCGGTCCGAGATGCTGGAAGCCGGGTCGAGCAGCCCGCGCAGGATGGCCTTGCGCCGCACCGCCTCAAGGGGCACTCCGGCGCCATCATCATGCATGTCGAACACCACATCGCCACCTTCATGGGACAGCTCAAGGGTAATCAGCCCCTGCTCGGGTTTACCGCTGGCCCGGCGCACGTGCGCCGGCTCCAGGCCGTGGTCGACGGCATTGCGCAGCATGTGTTCGAGGGGGGCCACCATCCGCTCCAGCACATTGCGGTCGATCTCGGCTTCGCCATTGATGACACTGAAGTCCACCTGCTTGCCCAGCTCGCTGGCCACTTGCCGGACAATCCGTTTAAGGCGCGGCAACACCCGCTCGAACGGCACCATGCGCGTGCCCATCAGGCCTTCCTGCAACTGAGTGTTCACCCGCGCCTGCTTTTGCAGCAGGCCCTGGGCATCCCGATTGCGCGCGGCCAGGGTGGCCTTGAGGTCGAGCAAGTCAGATGCCGACTCGAACAGTGCCCGGGACAATTGCTGCAGCAGCGAATGGCGATCCATTTCCAGCGGATCAAACTCATCGTAGGCCACCCCGTCACCCTCGGTGTGCTGACGATTATGCTGGCGCCCCTGGGTTTCGCTGTCGAGCCGGCGCAACTGATCGTGCATCCGCTCCAGGGTGGTCTGCATTTCGTTGAGGGCGACCTGGGCATCGTTGACTTGCTGCTCCACACGCCCGCGGATGATCGAACTTTCCCCCGCCAGGTTGAGCAAGTCCTCCAGCAGTTCGGCCGGCACCTTGACCGTGTCCAGCCCGGTACGCTCGCCTTCCGGCACCACCGCGCCAGCCGGCTCCGGTTTGCTCGGCACAGCACTCGGGCCAGGTTGCCGGGTGCTGCGCTCGATCTGCCGGATGCGCTCGATCAGCACCTGTGGCGAGGGCAACGGCTGACCACTGCGCAAGGCATCAAGCATTTGCGCCAGCTGGTCATGACAGCGCTGCAATAACATGAACAGGTCCGCACCGGGCGCCAGAAAACCCACGGAAATATCTTCGAACAGGGTTTCCAGCTCGTGGGCAAAGTCGCCGATGGCCGCAACTTCAACCATGCGCGCGCCCCCTTTAAGGGTGTGCAAGTCCCGCAGCAGGTTTTCGACTTCCATATGGTTCTGCGGGTCGGCTTGCCAACGCACCAAGGCCGCACCCGAGCTTTCGAGAATGTCGAAAGCCTCATCCAGAAAGATGTCCTGCAACTCAGGGTCGCCATTGCCTTGGGCCGCGTCGGACTGAATGCTGCTCGCCGGCCCCTGGCTGGCACCCAGCTGCGCCGTGGCGGCGCCCAACTCGGTAATCTCCAGGGTTTTGGTGCCCTCCCGACGGATCAGGCCCGTGGCTTCAGGTGCCAGACCTTCATGCAACAGGTCGTGCAGGGTCTGGATCAGCACCGGCTGCGGGGTGATTTCTTGCCCCGCCGCCAGCTGGTCGAGCATGTTGATCAGTGCTTCATGGGCGTTATTGGCCTCGGTGAAAAAACGCTCACTGACCGCCAAGCTGCTTTCTTCAACGGCGCCATACAGATCAAGCAAGGCTTCGCACAGCGCGTCGAAAGGCTGCAAGTCCAGCAGATGCGCGGACTCGGCCAGGCCGGTCAGATGCTCGAGCAACCCATCCAGCCCCTGACGCTCGTGCGGGTTCTCGCGCCAGTGCAATAGCAGGTCTTCGGCGTCAAACAGGCTGTCCATGCTTTCGGCCAGAAACTCGGCGATGCGCTGAGGATCGCGCTTGGGTTCCAGACTGCCCCCGGGAGCATTGATCAATTCATCCACACGACTGGCGATCAATTGCTCGATACGCTTGATCAGGGGCCGGGCACCATGGATTTCAGCCTGCGGGTCGACATCCAGTTGCTTGAGGCCGCGATGCAGCAAGCTGTCAGCCTCCAGCAGCAGTTCGATTTCATCCCGGTCCAGGCTGATTTGGTGCCCCTTGTACTCGCGAACCAGATGATCCAGGGCCGTGGCCAGCTCCGCCATCGGCAACATACCGGCCATGTGGGCGCTGCCCTTGAGGGTATGCATGGCGCGTTGCAGGTCGTCGCTGGCAGGCAACGGTAATTGCTGGCTGGCCTGATCGAGAAAATGGTCAAGGCTGCCGAGGTGGGTTTGTGCTTCCTGTCGGAAGATATCCAGCAGTTGCGGATCAGTACCGCTGCTGTCCTGCTCGATCAGCAACGGCAACGGCTTACTTTTTGACAGGCTGTGGGCCCGTGCGGCCAATCGGTCGACATCTTCGCGCTGACGCTGGCTAAGCTCGGCAAACTCCTGCACCAGCTCCGGGATAATCACCAGTACCTCTTCCAGCAACTGATAGATCTGCGGCCCTGGCGCCACGCTGCGCTCAATCACCCGGTTGAGTAGATTCTCGACAGCCCAGGCCAGCTCACCCAGCACCAGCGCCCGGACCATGCGCCCGCTGCCTTTAAGCGTGTGAAAGGCCCGCCGCAGTTCGGCCAGTGCAGCACTGTCGGCCGGGTTGGCTATCCACTGGGGCAAATAGTCATGCAGGGCGACCAGAACCTCGTCGGTCTCTTCAAGAAAGACTTCCAGCAGTTCTTCATCGACTGCTGCCTCGTCTACCGGGGGCGGTAGCAAGCTGCCGGGAATATGTTGTGCCGGCGGGTTGAGCGCTGACACCGGGCTGGCCAGAACATCGGCCAGGCTCTGCGCCACCAGGGGCCCTTCCAGGGTCTGAGAGATCTGCATGGCCAGCACTTCGGCCGGACTGAGGCGGTCATTGAGCACTGGCACCTGGCGCTCTGCCGGGGCATAACCCAGTTCATTGAGGCTATGCTCGGCCCGATCCAGCACCTGTTCGCCGCTGGCCCCGGGGTCCTGGGAGAGGCGCTCCAGGTAATATTCGATGCTGATCAGCACATTCGCCAGTTGTTCAAGCTGCTGCGCAGACGGCGGTCTGGCTGGCAGCAGTAGCTGTTCGCCCAAGTATTGGTTGCAGGCCTCGAGCAGGCTGGCGGCACGGGTCAGCGGGATCATCGCCAGGGCGCCACGGATTTGCGTCAGCAGTTCGGGCAGTGGTTGCAGATGCTGGCGATCAAAGTCTGCCGCCAGGTAGTCGCTGATCAGGTCTTTGACTTCTTCGAGGCCGATGCGCGCCTCTTTGATCACCAGTTGATGGATCTGCATCAGATCGGTGGTGGGCAGACGGCTCTCTTCGCGCTGCGACGGTTCAGCATTGCCGACCATGCCGGCCAACGTGGCCTCGACATAGAGCAAGGCCGCAGCGACATCCATTAACACCGCATCGGTGGGCTCACGCTGCCCCTGGGCCAGGCTCTGGACCACGGCCAACTGGTCGATGATGACTTTACGCGGCTGACCAAAACCCAGCACGGCCAGGGTATCGGCGATCTGCCGCAAAGGCGCCATCAGGCTGCTCAGCTCCGACACGTGGGAGCGGTCGCTGCGCACAAACAGGTCCAGACGCTCCTTGACCCGCACCAACTCTTCGCACAATGCCGCCACCACTGAGCGCATGGCATCGCGATCGGGCCCCGCCAGCCGCGCACGCTCTTCATCCACCATGGCCGCGTCGGGCATGGCTTCGTCCAGCTCATAGCGGGTTTTCAGCGCGAGCATTTTGGTGGTCGGCTGTTCGGCTTTGGCGATGTAAAACAGCAAACTGGTCAGCAGTTCTTCGGGCGCAGGCTGGTTGATGCCGTCTATGCCTTGTTCCAGCAGGCGCTTGAGTTCTTTGTCCGATTCATTGAACAGGCTGCGCAACGCCGGGCTGTTGGCCACCCGCCCGCGGAGCATGCCATCCACCAGCGCCGCGGAGATTTTCCACAGTGCATTGAGCGGCGCGCCGTGGCACATGCTTTCGAGGCGGGCGAACACCCCCGCCATCAGCTCCAGACTGGCCTGCACCTCTTCTTCACGCTGCAAACCCTGCAGCGCGGATTGCAAGGTGTGGCGCAGGGCCCGCAGTTGATGCGGCCATTGTGGCGGTAGCAAGCGGGCCAATGCGGCCTGGTCCAGCTCGGGCAAGTGCTGCAAGGGCGGGCTGAACAGGCTGGTTTCCGAGAGCAGTGCTTCACCTCGGGCGGTGCGCAAATCATTGAGCAGCGGCAGCACCACCAGCGGCCAGTCACGCCGGGCACTGTGCACACGGTCCAGATACAAGGGCAACTGCCTGAACGCTTGCTGCAACAGGCGCAAGGCTTCGTCGAGCTGGCTGACACGGCCCTGCTGCAGGGCAATCACCAGTTTCTCCATCTCTTCGGCCAGCAAGGCGGCGCCGTAGAACTCCACCATCAACAGGCTGCCATGCACCTGATGAATACAGTCCAGGCACTGTTCCAGCATCTGGGCAGTGGGCGGCTGCCCGTCCTCTCCCAGCGCCACGCGTGCCTGTTTCAAGGTGTCGGCAATATCGCCTTTGACCCATTCGAGGGCTACGTAGTCGTGCCGGTCAACCATTACTGTGGCTCACGTGGTTTTTGCGTGGCGGGCAAGGTGAACCCGGACACTGAACGCCGCAACTGGCTGGCCATTTTGGCCAGGTTGCCGATGCTGTCGGCGGTGGCAGTGGAACCGGATGAGGTCTGGTTGGTGATTTGCTGAATCACGTTCATCGTCAGGGAAATCTGCGCCGCCGAGGTGGTCTGCTGTTGCGCGGCGTTGGAAATGCTTTGAATCAGATCGGCAAGGTTTTGCGATACACCTTCGATTTCTTCCAGGGCCACACCGGCATCGTGTGCCAGGCGAGCACCGCGCACCACTTCGGTGGTGGTCTGCTCCATGGAAATAACCGCTTCATTGGTGTCGGCCTGAATGGCCCGGACCAGGGTTTCGATTTGCCGCGTGGCCGCCGAAGAGCGCTCTGCCAGGCGCTGGACTTCGTCAGCCACCACGGCAAACCCGCGTCCGGCATCACCGGCCATCGAAGCCTGGATGGCCGCGTTCAGGGCCAGGATATTGGTCTGATCGGCAATGTCATCAATCAGACTGACAATGTCGCCGATCTCCTGGGAAGACTCGCCCAAGCGTTTAATCCGCTTGGCGGTGTCCTGAATTTGCTCACGAATGTTGTCCATGCCGTGAATGGTGTTGTGCACCACTTCATTGCCTTTGTTGGCAATGGCGACAGAGCGCTCCGCCACCGCCGAGGACTCTGAGGCGTTGGCCGAAACCTGATCGATGGAGTGGGCCATTTGCTGGATCGCCCCCGATGCCTCTGCAATCTGCTGCGCCTGATGTTCCGAGGCTTCTGCCAGTTGCATGGCCGTGGCCTGGGTTTCCTGCACCGCCGCCGCCACCTGACCCGCAGTCAGGTTGATGGTCGCCACCAGTCCGCGCAATTGGTCGATGGAATAATTGATGGAGTCGGCAATGGCGCCCGTGAAGTCTTCCGTGACCGAGGCCGTCACGGTCAGGTCGCCGTCGGCCAGGTCTTCGATTTCATCAAGCAGGCGCATGATCGCGTTTTGATTGCGCTCGTTCTTTTCAGCGGTTTCCCGCAGCTGGCGATTGGTTTCGCGCACCATCACCATCCCGATCAGGATGATCGACGCCAGCGCCAGCAGGCCCAATACATAGCCGCCGATGATGTCCAGCGAGCGTCCGCTGGCCAGGTTTTCAAAGCCGTTGGCCAGGTTCGACGCCTCGTCGAGCAAGGTCTGCGACAAGCTGAAGATATTGTTCGCCGCTTCGCGCACGTGGAACAGCTGGGGGGAGGTTTCGAGAATCTCGTCCACCGAACCGGATACAAACTGGAACAGCTCCGAGATTTCCAGCAAGCGGGTACGTGCGTCCTTGTCTTCGACCTGAGTAATTCTCAGCCCCTCACTCCCTTCCAGCATGCCGTTGAGCACTTGCCCGAAACGGTTGGCATCGCGGCCAAAGGCACCTGCGGCCTGCGCGGCATTCTCATCACCGGCCAGCACGGTGTTGACCGCGCCCAAAATGCGCTCGGCCAACAAGGATTGACGCTGGGCCAGCACCACTTGGCTGGCAGGAGCACCCCGCTGCAAGAGGATTTCCACAACCTTTTCGTACTCGACCTGCAACTGCGGCACGGTTTCCGCCAGGGTGGCGGCGACCTGATGCAGCGACAGGACGGTTTGCTCACTTGCCAGAATGGCGTTGGTGTTATCCAGCAATTGCTCCCAGTCGCGCTGCACCGCCTGCATTTCCTTGTGCACGGCATGGGGCGCCGGGGGCAGGCCAGTGGCCGGGTCGCCTTTTTTCAGGAAGCCCCAGCGCTGGCTGAAATCATTGCGCGCATCGCTGAGCAAGCGGAACGCCGCCGCCTTGCCGGCAGCCGCTTCAGTGGCGTTCTTGGCGATACGCTGCGAAAGCACCCGCAACTCACCCGCATGGCTGATGTACTGCTTGTCGTAGTTGGACTGGGTATTGAGGTAAGCAAAGTTGGCGAACAACAGCATGATGAACACGATCAGGGCGATAAAAAGCACGATGATCTGGGAGCGACTGCGCGACCCTTCCATTGGTTTAGCGGTATTGGCTGTGGTCATCGATCAGGTCCCGGGGTCCCGTGTCATTGCTGAAGGTACAAAGTGGCGGCGGCTCACACCGCCACCGCCCAGAACTGCGGTGCCTGGGCCAGGGCAAAGGGGCTGAAGACCCACCATACCGGGCTGCCGGCAAAATGCCCCTGCACGTAGGGCGCAAACATGGGGTGGGGCAATGCCTGCACGTCGGTATCGAGGTCGGCCTGGGCGAAGTGCTGCATGCCCAGCACCTCATCTACCTGCAGTCCGACAAATATCTCCTGGTATTCCAGCACCAGCACCCGGCGCTGCTTGCGCAAAGGTGACAGTTCCACGCCGAAGAAACCGCACAGATCGAGGATGGGCAGCAGCTGCCCGCGCAAATTGGCCACGCCCTTGACCCAGGGTTTTACTCCCGGCAGCAAGGTAAAACGCGGCTCATGGAGGATTTCGGCGATTTCCCCCATCGGCGCCACGAAACAATGCTCGCCGATCCGGAAACCGATACCGCTCCAGTTGTCGGCCTGGACTTGTGCAGGTGCCAGACCCGCCGCCAGCGAGCGACAGCGCTGATCTATCTCCAGCAGCAACTCGAAGGCGGTCAGAGAGTCCGGCACAGGGCCTCCGTCATTTTGGAGGGTTATCTTTGAGTACTTGTTTGAGCGTCAAAATCAGCTTTTCTTCTTCGATCGGCTTGGTCAGATAGTCCTTGGCACCCTGGCGGGTAGCCCAGACCATGTCGGTTTCCTGGTCTTTGGTGGTGACGACAATCACCGGGATATGGCTGGTTTCGGAGTCTTTGGTCAGCTGTCGGGTCGCCTGAAACCCGTTGAGGCCCGGCATCACGATATCCATCAAGACCGCATCGGGTTTTTCCAGACGCGCCAGGGCGACGCCGTCCGCGCCGTTTTCAGCCCTGAGCACGACGTAACCGTGCTTTTCCAGCATGCCGGTCAATTTGTACATTTCAGTCGGCGAGTCATCGACGATCAGAATGCGAGCCATGGTGTTCCCCATTAAAAAAGGTAAGCGGCCGGCTGGCCGGGCATCATTGAGCGTTCGGGACAATATTGAAACCGGGCACATGAGCCTTGATCGCACTCAACAGTTCGTCCCTGCTGAAGGGCTTGGTCAAAAATTGATCAGAACCCACTATCCGCCCCTTGGCCTTGTCGAACAGCCCGTCCTTGGATGACAACATAATTACCGGCGTCGACTTGAACGCCCGGTTGTTCTTGATCAGTGCGCAAGTCTGATAACCATCCAGGCGCGGCATCATGATATCGACAAAGATGATATGCGGATGGTGATCGACAATCTTGGCCAGGGCATCAAAACCGTCGATGGCCGTGATGACCTCGCACCCTACGTTTTTGAGCAGCGTTTCGGCGGTACGGCGAATGGTTTTTGAATCGTCAATCACCATCACCTTCAAGGCGCTGGACTGCTTTTCCATATGTGCTCTACCGTCGCGTGGCGACCCGTTTTGTTACAAATGTGCGGCTTGAAAACCCAACTCCTTGATGGACAAGGGCTGAAAGTACTGTGCGAGCCTTTTTAGCACAGTCACGACCTGCAATCTATCGGGCGACCCGGCGTGACCCGGGGCAGGTGGTTTTTCCTTGACCGGGCCCCCGCTCAGCGCCACTCTGGCGCCACTTTTAAAAGCCTTTTACTAACCCGCAGAAGCGAGCTTGCTCGCGAACTTTTCTACGGGTGAGATCTTCGCCAATTTTATATGAGGAATTCGCCATGAGCGTTCGAGTCGGGATTGTCATGGACCCCATTGCGGGCATTTCCTACAAGAAGGACAGCTCGCTGGCCATGTTGCTGGCCGCACAGGATCGCGGCTGGACCCTGTTCTACATGGAGCAGCAAGACCTCTACCTGAGCGAAGGCAAGGCCCGGGCGCGGATGAAGCCGCTCAAGGTCTTCGCCGATCCGCAAAAATGGTTTGAGCTGGACGCCGAAGCCGATACCGCCCTGAGCGATCTGGACGTGATCCTGATGCGCAAGGACCCGCCCTTCGACATGGAGTTCGTGTACTCCACCTACTTGCTGGAACAAGCCGAGCGCGACGGCGTATTGATCGTCAACAAGCCGCAGAGCCTGCGTGACTGCAACGAAAAGCTGTTCGCCACGCAATTCACCCAGTGCACGCCGCCGACCGTAGTCAGCCGCCGCGCCGATGTCTTGCGAGAATTCGCCGCCACCCACGGTGACGTGATCCTCAAGCCGCTCGACGGCATGGGCGGCACTTCGATTTTCCGCCATCGGGTGGGTGATCCAAACCTGTCGGTGATTCTCGAAACCCTGACCGCCAACGGCACTCAGCAAATCATGGCCCAAGGCTACCTGCCGGCGATCAAGGACGGCGACAAGCGCATCCTGATGATCGACGGCGAGCCCGTACCCTATTGTCTGGCGCGCATTCCGGCCGCAGGCGAAACCCGTGGCAACCTGGCCGCAGGCGGCCGTGGTGAAGCACGGCCACTGAGTGACAAGGACCGCTGGATCGCAGCCCAGGTCGGCCCGACCCTGCGGGAGAAAGGCCTGTTGTTCGTCGGTCTGGATGTGATCGGTGAACACCTGACCGAAATCAACGTCACCAGCCCGACCTGCATCCGCGAGATCGACAATGCTTTCGGCACCAATATCGGCGCCCTGTTGATGGATGCGATTGCATCGAAGCTGCAAGCTTCAAGCGCCAAGCCGAAAGTTTAAAGGCGCAATGTAGCGAAGCGGCAAGTTTGGGGCGTATCGCTTTTAGCTTGCCGCTTGAGGCTTGCCCCTTCCCTCCTTGCAGCTAAAAACCAACATTGCGCTATCATGCGCGACCTGTGTAACGCGCAATGTTGGTCTTTCTGTCATGACACTCCCCAGCGACCTGCCCCCCGAACTCAGCCATAAAGGCGTGAGAGCGGCCGATCGCCTGGGTTTTACCCTGATGGTCGCGGCGCTGATTCATATCGCAGTGATTCTGGGTGTGGGTTTCAGCATGAGCGAGCCCAGGAAAATCAGTAAAACCCTGGAAATCACCCTCTCGACGTTCAAAAGCGAGAAAGCTCCGGACAAGGCGGACTTCCTGGCACAGGACAACCAGCAAGGCAGCGGTACGCTGGACAAGAAAGCCGTGCCCAAGACCACAGAGGTCGCTCCGTTCCAGGACAATACGGTCAAAAAGGTCACCCCGCCTCCTGCCGCCAGACCCGAACAGCCAAAGGCAGCGCCCAAGGCGGCAGTCACCACCGTCGCCCCGAAACCGAACAAGGCCCCGCGCGAACCGCAAAAGGTCAAAACCGAAGCGGCGCCCAAGGCCAGCGTTCCCACGTTCGACAGCTCACAGCTGTCCAGCGAGATTTCCAGCCTCGAAGCCGAACTGGCCAACGAGCAGCAGCTGTACGCCAAGCGCCCGAAGATCTACCGCATGAGTGCCGCTTCGACCATGCGCGACAAGGGTGCCTGGTATAAAGAGGACTGGCGCAAAAAAATCGAACGCGTCGGCAACCTCAACTACCCCGAACAGGCCCGTCGCGAAAAGATCTACGGCAAGCTGCGGCTGCTGGTGTCGATCAATCGCGACGGCTCACTGCACGAAGTGCTGGTACTTGAGTCCTCCGGGCAACCGCTGCTGGATCAGGCGGCGCAACGAATCGTAAGGCTGGCGGCGCCTTTTGCGCCATTCACTGGCGATCTGGCAGACATCGACCGGCTGGAGATCATCCGCACCTGGAAGTTTGCCCAGGGCGACAGGTTGTCGAGCAATTGAGCCAGGCTCACTCCTGCAGAGTCAGCAATCTTCATCCGCCAAACTTGTCAGTTCACCTTGCCAGCGCCACACTAAGGCTCATGAAAAAGCACGCACCGACCTACCTCAAGCATCAATTCCTGATCGCCATGCCCCACATGGCTGACCCGAACTTTGCACACACCTTGACCTACATCGTCGAGCACACGGCCAATGGTGCCATGGGCCTGGTGATCAACCGGCCAATGGATCTGAGTCTGGCGGACATTCTTGAGCAACTGCGCCCTGATACGGCCTGCGCACCCTTGTGCCAGCATGTGCCGATCTACGGCGGCGGCCCGGTGATGGTTGATCGCGGTTTTGTCCTGCACCCGGTCGGCATGAGCTTTGACGCCACCGTCGAGCTGGAGGACGGACTGGCCCTGAGCACCTCTGCCGACGTGCTGTTCAGTATTGCTGACGGGCGCGGGCCGCGACGCAGCCTGATTTGCCTGGGCTATGCCGGGTGGGACGCCGGCCAGCTGGAGGCCGAACTGGCCGACAATGCCTGGCTGACCTGCCCCTACTCAGCCCACGTCCTGTTTGACACCTCTAGCGAGTTGCGCCTCGACGCCGCCGCCAAACACCTCGGAGTGAACCTCAATTTGTTAAGCACCCAAGCAGGCCATTCCTGATGGCCGGGCACGACATTCGTCTTGTGCTCGGTTTCGACTTCGGCACCCGCTCCATCGGGGTCGCCGTTGGCCAGATGATCACCGGCCAGGCCCGTGAACTGTGCAACCTGAAAGCCGAGAACGGCATTCCGAAGTGGGAAGAGATCGAAAAGCTCATTAAAGAGTGGAAACCCGACGTGCTGATTGTCGGCAAGCCCCTGAACATGGATGGCAGCGAAAGCCCGCTGTGCGCACGGACCAAAAAATTTGCCAATCGGCTCAATGGCCGTTTCAATTTGCCCGCTTATGAGCACGATGAACGCCTGACCACTTTTGAGGCCAAGGGCGAGCGTATGGCCCAGGGCGGCCAGCGCGGCAGTTTTCGTGACAACCCTGTGGATGCCATTGCCGCCAGGCTGGTGCTGCAAAGCTGGATCGACGAGTTCCTGGCCAAGTCTCAATCCAAAGCCTGACCCTGCGTTTGTATCACTGACGCGCCCCATTGTTTGCGCCCGCCGCTGCAGGCTTCGCCTCGCGGGCCTTTTAAGGAGCCACCATGATCCTGCCTGTTCCCGCTGAACTGATCTCCCAGATGGCCCTCGACCTCAAGGCCCATCTAGCCCGGCGCGGCATCACCGAGCCGCGCTTCATTGGCATTCGTACTGGCGGTATCTGGGTTGCCCAGGCACTGCTGCGCGCGCTGGACAGCGACTCGCCACTGGGCACGCTGGATGTGTCTTTCTACCGCGACGATTTCAGCCAGAACGGGCTGCACCCGCAGGTTCGCCCTTCCGAGCTGCCATTCGAAATTGAAGGCCAGCATCTGGTCCTGATCGATGACGTGCTGATGAGCGGTCGTACCATTCGCGCCGCGCTTAACGAACTGTTCGACTATGGTCGTCCAGCCAGCGTGACACTGGTCAGCCTGCTGGATCTGGACGCGGCCGAACTGCCGATCAGGCCCGACGTGGTGGGTGCGACCCTGCCCCTGAAACCGACCGAGCGGGTAAAACTGTCCGGCCCGGCGCCATTGACCCTCGAACTTCAAGACCTTGCCTAAGAGACCTTTGCGATGACGCCCATAGACGCCAAGCGCCCGCTACAGCTCAATGATCAGGGCCAGCTGCGCCACTTTCTGTCCCTCGACGGACTGCGCCGCGAGCTGCTGACTGAAATACTCGATACCGCCGACTCGTTCCTCGAAGTCGGCGCCCGGGCGGTGAAGAAGGTCCCGTTGCTGCGCGGCAAAACCGTGTGCAATGTGTTCTTCGAAAACTCCACCCGCACCCGCACCACCTTTGAGATGGCCGCACAGCGCCTGTCCGCCGACGTGATCACACTCAATGTGTCGACTTCGTCCGCGAGCAAGGGCGAAACCCTGCTCGACACCCTGCGCAACCTTGAAGCCATGGCCGCCGACATGTTCGTGGTACGCCACGGCGACTCCGGGGCCGCGCACTTCATTGCCGAGCATGTGTGCCCGCAGGTGGCGATCATCAACGGCGGCGACGGCCGGCACGCGCACCCGACCCAGGGCATGCTCGACATGCTGACGATCCGTCGCCACAAGGGCGGCTTCGAAAACCTGTCGGTGGCCATAGTCGGCGACATCCTGCACTCGCGGGTCGCGCGTTCGAACATGATTGCCCTGAAAACCCTGGGCTGCCCGGATATCCGCGTGATTGCACCGAAAACCCTGCTGCCGATCGGCATCGAGCAATACGGGGTCAAGGTCTACACCGACATGACCGAAGGCCTGAAAGACGTCGACGTGGTGATCATGCTGCGCCTGCAGCGCGAGCGCATGTCCGGCGGCCTGCTGCCGAGCGAAGGCGAGTTCTACCGCCTGTTCGGCCTGACTACGGCCCGCCTGGCGGGGGCCAAGCCCGATTGCATCGTCATGCACCCGGGCCCGATCAACCGTGGCGTGGAGATTGAGTCGGCAGTGGCCGACGGCCCGCATTCGGTGATTCTCAACCAGGTAACCTATGGCATCGCCGTGCGCATGGCGGTGTTGTCCATGACCATGAGCGGGCAAACGGCCCAGCGCCAATTCGAACAGGAGAACGCCCAGTGAAGCTCAGCATTCTCGGCGCCCGCGTGATTGATCCGTGCAGCAAGCTGGATCAAGTGACCGACCTGCATCTGGAAGCCGGCAAAATTATTGCCATTGGCGCTGCCCCGGCAGGTTTTACCCCGACTCAAACCATCGAAGCCAAAGGCCTGGTGGCCGCTCCCGGGCTGGTTGACCTGAACGTTGCCCTGCGCGAGCCGGGCTACAGCCGCAAAGGCACCATCGCCAGCGAAACCCGCGCTGCCGCTGCCGGTGGCGTGACCAGCCTGTGCTGTCCGCCTCAGACCAAACCGGTGCTGGACACCTCGGCCGTCACCGAGCTGATCCTCGACCGCGCCCGTGAAGCCGGAAACTGCAAGGTGTTCCCGATTGGCGCCCTGAGCAAAGGCCTGGAAGGCGAGCAGCTGGCCGAATTGATCGCTCTGCGTGACGCCGGATGCGTCGCCTTCGGCAACGGTCTCAGCAGTTTCACCAACACCCGCACCCTGTGCCGGGCGCTGGAATATGCGGCAACATTCGACCTGACGGTGATTTTCCACTCCCAGGATCGCGATCTGGCTGAAGGCGGCATCGCCCACGACGGTCCGATGGCCGCCTTCCGCGGTTTGCCGGGCATCCCTGAAACCGCCGAAACCGTAGCGCTGGCCCGTGATCTGTTGCTGGTTGAGCAAAGTGGCGTGCGCGCCCACTTCAGCCAGTTGACCAGCGCCCGGGGCGTGGCCCTGATTGCCCAGGCCCAGGCTCGCGGTTTGCGGGTGACGGCCGATGTGGCGCTGTATCAGCTTATTTTGACCGATGAGGCGCTGGTGGACTTCTCCAGCCTGTACCACGTGCAACCGCCGCTGCGGACCCGGGCCGACCGTGACGGTCTGCGCGAAGCCGTGAAGTCGGGCGTGGTGCAAGCCATCTCCAGCCATCACCAGCCCCACGAACGCGATGCCAAGCTTGCACCCTTCGGTGCCACCGAGCCGGGCATGAGCAGCGTTGAACTGTTATTGCCGCTGGCAATGACCCTGGTAGAAGACGGTTTGCTGGACTTGCCGACCTTGCTGGCTCGCCTGGGCGCTGGCCCGGCCGATGCCTTGCGCCTGCCGGCCGGACGCCTGGCGGTGGGTTGCGCGGCGGATCTGGTGCTGTTCGATCCGACAGCTTCCACCGTGGCCGGTGAGAAATGGCTTTCCAAAGGCGACAACTGCCCGTTCCTTGGCCATTGCCTGCCAAGTGCCGTGCGTTACACGCTGGTGGATGGCCGGATCAGCTACGAAGGCTAAGCATCTGCAGGAGCGGGCTGCTCGCGATCTTTTGAACACATAAAAGATCGCGAGCAAGACCGCTTCTGCATGTTTTGCGCTGTGCCTTAACGGCGTTCGGCGTTCTTGATCGAAATCTGTTCGTTCAGGGTCCAGAAGTCGTAAAGGATACCGATCAGAAAGAACCCGCCGGTAAACAGGTAGATGATCCCGGTGATCCATTTGCCCATGTACATGCGGTGCACACCGAGCACACCCAGGAAGGTCAGCAGAATCCAGGCCACGCTGTAGTCGGTTTCACCCGAGGTGAAACGCAGGTCGGCTTCGCGATCCATGCTCGGAATCAGGAACAGGTCGATCAGCCAGCCAATTCCCAACAAGCCCAGGGTGAAAAACCAGATCGTCCCGGTCACCGGCTTGCCGTAATAGAAGCGATGCGCCCCCAGAAATCCGAAAATCCACAGCAAATAACCCAGCACCTTGCTGTGGGTATCGCGTTGTACATCGTCTCGATAGCCGCTCATAAATGCCCTCTTTGGTGCTGATAGAAAAATATTGTGGATTTTTTTGTGACTTTTTTACTGTCACGCAACAGGTAAAAGTGTCTTACAAAAAATGGCGCAAAGCCTTGTACCACCTGACCTGCGCTGCTGCCATGGGACAATTTGCCAGTACTTTTGTGCTTTTTCACCCCCAGGCCCAATCGACAAACGGCCTGAGAAAGGACAAAAAAGCTGTTATAAAGTTTCGCGCTTACCACCATAGAGCCCTGCCGAATGCGTCCTTTATTCAAGACATGGCTAACCATTTGCCTGTTAATGCCACTGGCCGCCCACGCCACCAATCGTGAGCAACATCTTCCTTCGGGCTTCACTGGCTACACCGCAAAATCATCTGCGGGTGCTGCTTATGTCGCCTCTAACAGCAAGACCAGCAACAAAACCGTAGCACGTCCTGCGTCCAGCAAGGCTCATCGCAAAGCGCCTGGCAAAATCGCCAATGCTTCGCTGACCGCCGCCAACATGCAGAGCAGCACGGTATTGAGCCGCGCCGTCAACGTGTTGGGCACCCCTTATCGTTGGGGCGGCAGCAGCCCAAGTAAAGGGTTTGATTGCAGCGGGCTGGTGAAATACGCCTTTAATGACGTTGCAGCGGTTGATTTGCCACGTACCTCCAGCGAAATGGCCAGCGGCCACGGGCAAAAGGTCGAACGCAAGGATCTGAAACCCGGCGACCTGCTGTTCTTCAACATCAAGAGCCGCAAGGTCAACCACGTTGCCATCTACCTGGGCAACGACCGGTTCATCCACGCGCCACGTCGCGGCAAGTCGGTCACCATCGACACCCTGAAAAAGCCTTACTGGCAGAGCCATTACGTAGTCGCCAAGCGCGTACTGCCGAAAGAGAAAGCCAGTCTGCAGGTTGTTCAGCGCTAAGAGCGCCAACCTGCTCGCTGGAGCTGTCGAGGCACGAAGGCTGCGATCTTGAAGATCGCAGCTTTTTTTCATCCACAGCCCCTACAACGTTTCGATCACCCTCGCCTCACTAAGCCTGCCAAGGCTCATCTCCAGCGTCTGCATGCCGACCGCCCCACCGGTCTGGATCGCCGAGACCATCTGCGCAACCTTGTTTTCCCGTATCAGGTTCCTGATTGCCGGTGTCGCCAGCATGATTTCGTGAGCCGCTACCCTGCCCCCGCCAACCTTCTTGACCAGCGTCTGGGAAATTACCGCCTGCAGTGACTCGGACAGCATGGAGCGCACCATGGCCTTTTCTTCTGCCGGGAACACATCCACCATCCGGTCGATGGTTCTGGCCGCCGAAGACGTATGCAGCGTGGCCAGCACCAGGTGTCCGGTTTCAGCTGCCGTCAGGGCCAGCCGGATGGTCTCGAGGTCGCGCATTTCGCCCAGCATGATCACATCCGGATCTTCGCGCAGCGCCGAGCGCAACGCTGCCGAAAAACTGTGGGTGTCACGGTGCACTTCACGCTGGTTGATCAGGCAGCGGGCCGGCTGATGGATGAATTCAATCGGGTCTTCAATGGTGAGTATGTGCTGCTGACGACTACGGTTAAGGTGGTCGATCATCGCGGCCAGGGTCGTGGATTTACCGGAGCCGGTGGCGCCAGTGACCAATATCAGGCCGTGGGGCAGGCGACAAAGCTGACGAAACACCTCGCCCGGCCCCAGTGACTCAAGGCTCGGCACCCGTTGGGCAATGCTGCGCAACACCGCCCCCGCGCCACGCTGTTGCTCGAAAGCGTTGACCCGGAACCGGCCCAGCCCGGCAAGTGCACAAGAGAAATCGGCTTCATGCCCGGTTTCGAAAGCGCTGCGCTGCGCGTCTGTCATCAGGCTGTGGATAAGCCCCCGCACCTGATCTGGCCCGAACACCGGCAGCCCGCACTGCTGCATCTCACCATCGACCCGCAGCATGGGTGCGACACCTGCTGACAGGTGCAAGTCCGAAGCGCCACTACTGACACACAATGCCAACAGGTCGGCGATATCCATCCCCCCTCCCAATTCCAGTAGAATGCCGCAGACTTTCACAACGGCGGGCTTAACGAATGTCCACGATAGCTGACAACATCGCTGAAGTTGAGGCACGCATCCGTGCCGCGGCACTGGCTGTGCAACGTGATGTGACGAGCATTCACTTACTCGCGGTCAGCAAGACCAAACCCGCTGCAGCGCTGCGCGAAGCCTATGCCGCCGGGGTTCGCGATTTTGGCGAAAACTACCTGCAAGAAGCCCGTGCCAAACAGGTCGAATTAGCCGACCTGCCCTTGAGTTGGCACTTCATCGGCCCCATTCAATCGAACAAGACCCGCGATATCGCCGAGCATTTTTCGTGGGTGCACTCAGTGGACCGCCTGAAAATTGCCCAGCGCTTGTCTGAACAGCGCCCGGCAGACCTGGAACCACTGAATATCTGCATCCAGGTCAACGTCAGTGGAGAAGCCAGCAAGTCCGGCTGTACCCCGCAGGATTTGCCTGCACTGGCAGCCGCCATCAACGGCTTACCGCGCCTGAAATTGCGCGGCTTGATGGCGATACCGGAGCCCACTGAGGACCGGGCCGAGCAGGACGCGGCCTTTGCAACAGTGCGTGATCTGCAACAAAGCCTGAACCTGGGGCTCGATACACTTTCCATGGGCATGAGCCACGACCTGGAGTCGGCCATTGCCCAAGGCGCCACCTGGGTACGCATCGGTACCGCGCTGTTTGGTGCCCGCGACTACGGCCAGGCCTGATAAGACCGACCTCAATTTTTATAAGGATCTGTTATGAGCAACATGCGTATTGCCTTTATCGGGGCCGGGAATATGGCTTCCAGTCTGATCGGCGGCCTGCTGGCCAAAGGTCTGGATGCCGCACAGATCCGCGCCAGCGATCCGGGCGCCGAAACCCGGGCCAGGGTCTCGGCCGAGCACGGTATAGAACTGTTTGCCGACAACGCGCAGGCGGTTCAGGACGCTGACGTGATTGTCATTGCGGTCAAGCCGCAAGTCATGAAAGCCGTGTGCCAGGACCTGCGCGCGCATCTCGAACCGCATCAGTTGCTTATTTCGATTGCCGCAGGCATCACCTGCACCAGCCTGCAGAACTGGCTGGGCAACCAGCCGCTGGTACGCTGCATGCCCAATACTCCGGCATTGCTCGGTAAAGGTGTAAGCGGCCTGTTCGCGACTGCCGCCGTTACCGCCGAACAGCGCCAGCAGGCTGAAGATTTGCTGTCAGCCGTCGGGATCGCGGTCTGGGTCGACACCGAAGCCCAGATCGATGCCGTCACTGCTGTGTCCGGCAGCGGTCCGGCGTATTTCTTCCTGCTGATCGAAGCCATGGCCGACGCCGGGGTCAAACTCGGCCTGCCACGCGAAGTGGCCAGGCAACTGGCCGAGCAGACAGCGCTGGGGGCGGCGCACATGGCCGTGGCCAGTGATGTCGATGCCGCCGAGCTGCGCCGCCGCGTAACTTCGCCCGCCGGTACCACCGAAGCTGCGATCAAATCATTCCAGGCCGACGGTTTTGCAGCCTCGGTCGAAAAAGCATTGAGTGCCGCCGCGCACCGCTCGGCCGAAATGGCCGAACAACTGGGTCAATAAGGAGCACATGATGTCTGGACTTAATGGCGCTGCCATTTTCGTAATTCAAACCCTGGGTAGCCTCTACCTGCTGATCGTCCTGCTGCGATTCATCCTGCAGCTGGTACGGGCCAACTTCTACAACCCGCTGTGCCAGTTCACGGTCAAAGCCACGCAGCCGCTGCTCAAGCCTCTGCGCCGTGTGATCCCGAGCCTGTTTGGCCTGGACATGTCATCGCTGGTGCTGGCGATTCTGGTGCAAATGGTGATCTTCGCCATAGTGCTGACCCTGAGCTACATGTCGTTCAACATTCTGGGGCTGCTGGCCTGGGCCATCATTGGCGTGACCGCGCTGTTCTTGAAGGTGTTCTTCTTTGCCCTGATCATCAGCGTGATCCTGTCCTGGGTTGCTCCTGGTAGCACCAGCCCGGGCGCCGAACTGGTGAACCAGATCACCGAGCCGGCCCTGGCGCCGTTCCGCCGCATGCTGCCAAGCATGGGCGGGCTGGATATCTCGCCGATCCTGGCGTTCATGGTGATTCAGCTGATCCAGAGCTACTTGATCCCGCCTTTGGCCATGTATGTCGGCATGCCGGTCGTGTTGTTCGGCCTGATCTGATGAGCTACTTCCGTTGGGACGGCGAGGACCTGATTCTCGACTGCCACCTGCAACCCAAGGCCAGCAGCGATGAGTTCGCCGGCCTGCACGGTGAACGTCTGAAGATCCGCCTCACCGCCCCACCGGTAGAAGGCAAGGCCAACGCCCATCTGCTGGCCTTTCTGGCCAAGGCGTTCGGTATAGCCAAAAGTCAGGTCAGCCTGATCAGCGGTGAACTCAACCGGCAGAAACGCGTGCGCTTGCACGCGCCGAAAAAACTGCCGGATTTGCCGGGGCTGACAAAGCCAGCCTGAATACTGTTTCTTCTGTGGGAGCCGGCTTGCCGGCGATTGCATCATTGCGGTTTCCAGGCCGAAGTTGTCGGCTGCATCGCTGGCAAGCCAGCTCCCGCAAAGGCAGTCTTCGAGCGCCTCCGAAATCAGCCCGGAGCATTGCTTGCCGCCCACTCCCCCGCTCATTAGACTTACGCCTCATTTAAAGAGAGCAGGGTCGATGCCAGCCGCCTTTCCCCCCGATTCCGTTGGTCTGGTTGTGCCACAAATGGCGCACTTCAGCGAACCCCTGGCTTTAGCCTGCGGCCGTTCATTGCCTGCCTATGACCTGATTTACGAAACCTACGGCCAGCTCAATGCCACGGCCAGCAATGCCGTGCTGATCTGTCACGCCCTCTCCGGGCACCATCACGCTGCCGGCTACCACAGCATCGATGAGCGCAAGCCCGGCTGGTGGGACAGTTGCATCGGGCCCGGCAAGCCTATCGATACCAACAAGTTCTTCGTCGTCAGCCTGAACAACCTCGGCGGCTGCAATGGCTCTACCGGCCCCAGCAGTATCAATCCAGAAACCGGTCGCCCGTTTGGTGCCGATTTCCCGGTACTCACCGTTGAAGACTGGGTCCACAGCCAGGCACGCCTGGCTGACCGGCTGGGCATCGACCAGTGGGCCGCCATCATCGGTGGCAGCCTGGGCGGCATGCAGGCGCTGCAGTGGAGCATCAGCTACCCGGACCGGCTGCGTCATTGCCTGGCCATCGCTTCGGCGCCAAAACTGTCGGCGCAAAACATCGCGTTCAACGAAGTCGCTCGCCAGGCCATCCTCACCGACCCCGAGTTCCACGGTGGTTCGTTCCAGGAAAAGGGCGTAATTCCCAAGCGCGGCCTGATGCTGGCGCGCATGGTCGGGCACATCACCTACCTGTCCGATGACTCGATGGGCGAGAAATTTGGCCGTGGCCTGAAGAACGAAAACCTCAACTACGACTTCCACAGCGTGGAGTTCCAGGTTGAAAGCTACCTGCGTTATCAGGGTGAAGAGTTCTCCGGGCGCTTTGACGCCAACACTTATTTGCTGATGACCAAGGCGCTGGACTACTTCGACCCGGCGGCCAACTTCGATGACGACCTGGCCAAAACCTTCGCCTCAGCCAAGGCGCGCTTTTGCGTGATGTCATTCACCACCGACTGGCGTTTCTCGCCCGCGCGCTCACGGGAACTGGTGGATGCCCTGATGGCGGCGAAGAAAGACGTGTGCTATCTGGAGATCGATGCTCCGCAAGGCCATGACGCCTTCCTGATCCCGATCCCGCGTTACCTGCAAGCCTTCAGTAATTACATGAACCGCATAGAACTGTGAGAACGCCATGAGAGCCGACCTGGAAATCATCCAAGACTGGATCCCCGCCGGCAGCCGCGTGCTCGACCTTGGTTGTGGTGATGGCGAACTGCTGAGCTGGCTGCGCGACAACAAGCAAGTCACCGGCTATGGCCTGGAAAACGACCCGGACAATATCGCCGAGTGCGTCGCCAAGGGCATCAACGTCATTGAGCAGGATCTGGACAAGGGGCTGGGCAACTTCGCCAGCAACAGTTTCGATATCGTGGTCATGACCCAGGCGCTGCAGGCCGTGCACTACCCCGACCGGATTCTCGACGAAATGCTGCGCGTCGGGCGCCAGTGCATCATTACCTTTCCGAACTTCGGCCACTGGCGCTGCCGCTGGTACCTGGCCAGCAAGGGCCGGATGCCGGTATCCGAGTTTCTGCCCTACACCTGGTACAACACGCCGAACATCCACTTCTGCACCTTCGAAGACTTTGAAGAGCTGTGCCGAGGTCGCGAAGCCCGGGTGATCAACCGCCTTGCTGTCGATCAGCAGCACCGCCACGGGTGGGCCAGCAAGTTATGGCCTAACCTGTTGGGCGAGATTGGCATTTATCGTGTCAGCAGCCCCGGCCTTCAGGATCATCAGGTCGCGGTTTAAATCAGCGCTCAAGGAGAAAGACGATGGGTCGTATTGGATTACTAATGCTTTCAATGTGCTTCGCCATGCAGGCCATGGCGGCTGGCCAGGCCACGGTCGGCGGCACCAAGGTGTATTACAACGCCTATATGTCGGACTTCCTGTCGCCTGAAATTGCAGCCAAATACAAACTGGAACGCAGCAAACAACTGGGTGGCCTGAATATCAATCTGGACACCGCCGGTAAAAAAGTCGCCACCACCGTCAAGGGTACCGTGCGCGTCGAAGGCGAGAAAAAGGCCCGGCCCCTGACCTTCAAGCAAGTGATTGATGACAAGGGGGCGATCGACTACTTCGCTCAATTCCCGGTCAATCAGCCTGCCACCTTCATTTTCGATATCGAGCTCAAGGTCAACGGCGAAACCAAATCCATCGATTACTCCCAAGAGGTCGCTCCGCTCTAATGATCAACTTCACGCAACTGGTACTGGCCAGCCACAACGCCGGCAAACTCAAAGAACTTCAGGCCATGCTCGGCGAGTCGGTGCAGTTGCGCTCGATTGGAGAATTCAGCAGCGTTGAGCCGGAAGAAACCGGCTTGTCGTTCGTTGAAAACGCGATTCTTAAAGCGCGCAATGCCGCGCGTATCTCGGGTTTGCCGGCACTGGCCGACGACTCCGGGCTGGCGGTGGATTTTCTCGGTGGCGCGCCGGGTATTTACTCGGCCCGCTACGCCGACGGCAAGGGTGATGCGGCCAACAACGCCAAGCTGCTCGAGGCCCTCAAGGACGTACCCGAAGCCGAACGCGGCGCGCAATTTGTCTGCGTGCTGGCGTTGGTCCGGCACGCCGAAGATCCGTTGCCGATTATCTGCGAAGGCTTGTGGCACGGGCGCATCCTGCCTGCCGCCAGCGGTGCGCACGGTTTCGGTTACGATCCGTTGTTCTGGGTTCCGGAGCGCAATTGCTCCAGTGCCGACCTCAGCCCGGGCGAAAAAAACCAGCTGAGCCATCGGGCCCGTGCCATGGTCCTGCTGCGTCAGCGTCTGGGCCTGAAATGACCCACGACACTCCTCCACAGCCGCTCTATCTGGGTGCGGCTGGCTTTACTCAGCAGGCGCCACGCGCGCCGTTGACGCAATTGCCGCCCCTGTCGCTGTACATCCATATTCCGTGGTGCGTGCGCAAATGCCCGTATTGCGACTTCAACTCCCACACCGCCAGCCCGGTGCTGCCTGAAGACGAGTACGTCGACGCACTGCTGGCCGACCTCGATCAGGACCTGCACGCGGTGTATGGCCGCGAGCTGAGTTCGATCTTCTTCGGCGGCGGTACACCAAGCCTGTTCAGCGCCCGGTCCCTGGGGCGCCTGCTCAAGGGTGTCGAAGCGCGAATTGCGT
Source organism: Pseudomonas sp. TMW22089 (assembly GCF_022496645.1). Taxonomy (NCBI): domain Bacteria; kingdom Pseudomonadati; phylum Pseudomonadota; class Gammaproteobacteria; order Pseudomonadales; family Pseudomonadaceae; genus Pseudomonas; species Pseudomonas sp. TMW22089. The sequence goes on along the minus strand of NZ_SCFG01000003.1, from coordinate 86,452 downwards.
TCGCCAGCGATATCGAAATCACCCTGGAAGCCAACCCCGGTACTTTCGAGCAGGAAAAGTTCGTGGCTTACCGCAAGCTGGGGATCAACCGGCTGTCGATAGGTATCCAGAGCTTCCAGCAAGAGAAGCTCGAAGCACTGGGCCGCATCCACAACGGTGACGAGGCCGTACGTGCGGCCGGTATGGCGCGCCTGGCCGGCTTTGATAACTTCAACCTGGACTTGATGCACGGTTTGCCCGATCAGTCGCTGGACGACGCCCTGAGCGACTTGCGCCAGGCTATCGCCCTGCAGCCGACACACCTGTCCTGGTATCAACTGACGCTGGAACCCAACACGGTGTTCTGGAACCAGCCGCCGGTCCTGCCTGAGGACGACACTCTGTGGGACATTCAGGAAGCCGGTCAGGCACTGCTGGCCGAACACGGCTATGCCCAGTACGAAGTTTCGGCCTACGCCCAGCCGGGTCGCCCGGCGCGGCATAACCTGAACTACTGGAGCTTTGGCGACTTTATCGGTATCGGTGCTGGCGCCCACGGCAAATTGAGCCATCCCGATGGCCGCATAATCCGCACCTGGAAAACCCGCCTGCCGAAGGATTACCTGAACCCGGGCAAAAACTTCCAGGCGGGCGAGAAAGTTCTGACTGCCGAAGAGCTACCGTTTGAGTTTCTGATGAACGCCTTGCGCCTGACCGATGGCGTCGATGCTGCGCTCTACCCCGAGCGTACCGGGCTGGCACTCGAAAGCTTGAAAAGCGGACGCGATGCTGCCGAACAAAGCGGCCTATTGCAGGTCGAACCGTCACGCCTGGCAGCAACTGCCCGGGGCCAGCTGTTTCTCAACGACTTGCTGCAGCACTTTCTGATCTAAGGAACTCGAATGGACTTGGTACTAGACCTGCTTGCTACCGTATCGCGCTGGAGCCGCAGCCACCTCTCGGAGATCTCGCTGGCCCTGATCGGCTGCTTGCTGGTGCTGTTCGGTGCCGACTTCAAAGGTTGGGTCGAACAACGTCTGGGAAGTGTTGCCGGCGCCTTGCGTGTGCCCCTGATGGCCTTGTTGTGCCTGGTGGGCAGCGGTGCGGCTCTGATTTACGCCACGCCCTGGGTCGAACGCGGCCTCGGCCAGTTCAACAACTACAGCCTGGCGCCGGTGTTGTTGGTGGTGCTGGTGTTGATCGGGGTTGTGGCTGACCGGCGCTGATGCGAAGACTGAAAACATTGTGGGAGCTGGCTTGGCAGCGATGCAGACGACGCGGTTTACAGTCAGACCGCGTTGATGCCATCGCTGGCAAGCCAGCTCCCACAAAGGTTGGCGCTTACAGTTTTTCGAACTTCAGATCCCACACGCCATGCCCAAGACGTTCGCCGCGGCGTTCGAACTTGGTCACCGGACGCTCGGTCGGACGCGGTACACAACGGCCATCTTCGGCCAGATTGCGATAGCCCGGCGCGACGTTCATCACTTCCAGCATGTATTCGGCATAGGGTTCCCAGTCGGTGGCCATGTGCAGCACACCGCCGACCTTGAGCTTGGAACGCACCAGTTCGGCAAAGGAAGCCTGCACGATACGGCGCTTGTGGTGACGGCTCTTGTGCCACGGGTCCGGGAAGAACAGCAGCAGGCGATCCAGGCTGTTGTCGGCCACGCAACGGGTCAGTACTTCGATCGCATCGCAATCGTAAACCCGCAGGTTGGTCAGCCCTTGGGTCAGTACGCCATTGAGTAGCGCGCCGACACCCGGACGGTGAACCTCAACCCCGATAAAGTCCTGCTCAGGCGAAGCAGCCGCCATTTCCAGCAAGGAGTGGCCCATGCCGAAACCGATTTCGAGGGTCCGCGGCGCCGAGCGGCCGAATACCTGGTCGAAATCGACCGGCGCATCAGCCAGCGGCAGCACGTACAGCGGCGTGCCCTGGTCAAGGCCACGTTGCTGGCCTTCGGTCATACGCCCGGCGCGCATCACAAAACTCTTGATGCGACGGTGCTGGCGATCTTCGCCTTCTTCCGGGGTTGGGGTGTCGAGTGATTCAGTCATCAGTGGCTCTTACTTGATCAGACCATCCAGCGGCGAAGAGGCGCTGGCATAGAGTTTTTTCGGCATGCGTCCGGCCAGATACGCCAGACGGCCCGCCACAATGGCGTGTTTCATGGCTTCGGCCATGATGATCGGGTGTTGGGCATTGGCGATGGCCGAGTTCATCAGCACCGCCTCGCAGCCCATTTCCATGGCAATGGTGGCGTCGGAGGCAGTACCCACGCCCGCATCCACCAACACCGGAATTTTTGCTTCTTCAAGGATGATCCGCAGGTTGTAGGGATTACAGATCCCCAAACCGGTGCCAATCAGCCCGGCCAGCGGCATCACGGCGATGCAGCCCATGGCCTCGAGCTCGCGGGCGATGATCGGGTCATCGCTGGTGTACACCATCACGTCGAAACCTTCCTTGACCAGGATCTCTGCGGCCTTGAGGGTTTCGATCACATTGGGGAACAGGGTTTTCTGATCCGCCAGTACTTCCAGCTTGACCAGATTGTGGCCGTCGAGCAGCTCACGGGCCAGGCGGCAGGTGCGTACGGCTTCTACCGCGTCATAGCAACCGGCCGTGTTCGGCAGGATGGTATAGCGATCCGGTGGCAGGATATCGAGCAGGTTCGGCTCGCCAGGGTTTTGCCCGATGTTGGTACGACGCACGGCGACGGTGACGATTTCAGCACCCGATGCCTCGATGGCAAGGCGGGTTTCTTCCATGTCGCGGTACTTGCCAGTACCCACCAACAGGCGCGACTGATAAGTACGGCCAGCCAGGATAAAAGGCTTGTCGCTGCGAACATTGCTCATCGGGAATCCTCTGTAATTGTGTGCACCGCGGGAATGGGTTAAGCGGGGGGACTAGCCACCACCGATGGCATGCACCACTTCGACCTGGTCACCTTCTTTGAGCACCGTCCCGGCGTGCTGACTGCGCGGGACGATGTCCAGGTTAAGCTCGACAGCCACTCGACGCCCGGTCAGTTCCTGGCGCGCCAACAGGCTGGCGACGGTCTCGCCGTCCGGCAGTTCAAAAGGTTCACCGTTCAACTGAATGCGCATGCGCGACGCTGCCTTCATTTTAAGGGGCCAGCATTCTATCCCGATCAGTCAGGTCGACCCAAGCCATTCATCTTGCGGACTTAGCTCAAGCGCCAGGCGGCAATGCCCAGGCATAACCATCCGGCCAGAAAAGCCAGACCACCGATGGGCGTAATGATCCCCAGTTTGCTGATACCCGTCAGGGTCAGCAGATACAAACTGCCGGAAAACAGTACGATGCCCAGGGCGAAAAAGACACCGGACCACGTCACCAGGCGACCCGGCAGCTGAGTGGCGAGCAGGGCTACACCGAGCAGGGCCAGGGTATGCACCAACTGGTAGGTAACCCCTGTATGAAAAATGGCCAGGTATTGCTCGCTCAGGCGGCTTTTCAGGCCATGGGCCGCGAATGCGCCAAGGGCCACACCGGTGAAGCCGAAAAAGGCGGCCAGCATCAGAAACACGCGCAACATGGTTAACTCCCGTCAGGACTATGGAATGGCGCAGGGTCTGTATAATGGCCCGCTCAACGGGTTCGGCCAAGCCATCTATGCTGCGTATTCTTGTTCATCGCTTTCTCAAAGCCCTGCTCTGGTTCGCAGCGGGCAGCGCATTGCTGGTGCTGATCTTTCGCTGGGTCCCGCCGCCCGGCACTGCGCTGATGGTCGAGCGCAAGGTCGACTCATGGTTCGACGGCGAGCCCATTGACCTGCAACGCAGCTGGCGACCGTGGGATGAAATCAGCGACGAACTTAAAGTCGCGGTCATTGCTGGCGAGGATCAGAAATTCGCCGAGCACTGGGGCTTTGACTTCAGCGCCATCCGCGCCGCTTTCGCTCATAACGAACGGGGCGGGACGTTACGCGGTGCCAGTACGCTGAGCCAGCAAGTCTCGAAAAACCTGTTTCTATGGTCGGGTCGAAGCTGGCTGCGCAAAGGGCTGGAGGCCTGGTTCACCGGGTTGATCGAGGTGCTCTGGCCCAAGCAGCGGATCCTCGAGGTGTACCTCAACAGCGCAGAGTGGGATGAGGGAGTATTTGGTGCAGAGGCCGCGGCCCAGCATCACTTTGGCGTGAGTGCCGCCAGATTGAGCCGTCAGCAAGCCAGCTACCTGGCCGCCGTACTGCCCAATCCGCGCAACTGGAGTGCCGGTCGACCTAGCCCGTACGTCAGCCGCCGCGCCAGCTGGATACAGCGACAAATGCGCCAGCTGGGCGGCGACAGCTACCTCGATACCCTGAACACTTCGCGCAAGGCGCCCTGGGCCGAGTAAGCCGGCTCCCGCAGGGACAAACAAAAACGCCCCGACTCGTTAGAGCCGGGGCGTTTTTTTGTCGAGCCCGTTTAGGCGGCGATCGACAGTTTGAGCTTGTTCATCGCGCTTTTTTCCAGCTGACGAATCCGCTCGGCAGACACGTTGTACTTCTGTGCCAGGTCATGCAGCGTAGCTTTCTCTTCAGCCAGCCAGCGCTGATACAGAATGTCGCGGCTGCGATCATCAAGCACTTCCAGCGCTTCATGCAGGTTGCTGGTGGAGTTATCAGTCCAGTCAGCATCCTCCAGTTGACGTGCCGGATCGTACCGGTGGTCTTCCAGGTAGTTGGCTGGCGACTGGAATGCACTGTCGTCGTCAGCTTCGGCTGCCGGGTCGAACGCCATATCATGGCCAGTCAGACGGCTTTCCATCTCGCGAACTTCGCGAGGCTCTACACCGAGGCTTTCAGCCACACGATGAACTTCATCATTGTTCAGCCAGGCCAGACGTTTTTTCTGGCTGCGCAGGTTGAAGAACAGTTTGCGCTGAGCCTTGGTGGTCGCAACTTTCACGATCCGCCAGTTACGCAGAATAAACTCGTGGATCTCTGCCTTGATCCAGTGCACGGCGAACGACACCAGACGCACGCCCATTTCAGGGTTAAAGCGTTTGACCGCCTTCATCAGGCCGACATTGCCTTCCTGGATCAGGTCAGCCTGAGCCAGGCCATAGCCCGAATAGCTACGGGCAATGTGTACAACAAAACGCAGGTGGGCGAGCACCATCTGCCGAGCCGCCCCAAGATCCTGCTCATAGTAGAGACTCTCGGCCAGTTCACGCTCCTGCTCCGGTGTCAGCAGTGGAATGCTGTTCACCGTGTTTACATAGGCCTCAAGGTTCGCACCAGGGACCAACGCATACGCAGGTTGCAAAGAAGTGGTCATACGAATAAACCTCCGTCTCACATAACTCGTGCAGTTCAGCACTGCGAAAGTTGACCGGAAACTCAGGAAAAAGTTCCCAAAAAAAGCTGAAAAGGTCAACAGGCAAAAAGAAACTACTTAGGCGAAAGCTCACGTAAGTGACGCGCTACTGCAATCCATGCACCGATATACCCTAACAGCACCGCGCCAAGCAAGAGAGACAGACCATCGGCTACTGGCACACCGGCCAGGGCAAAACTGCTGCCATACAACCCGGCCAACCCGACTACCGCGTCGTTGAGCCAGTTCAAGCCGAATGCCAATACGCCCCAGGAAAGCACCCCGGCGCCAAAACCATAAAGCGCACCCATATAAAGAAAAGGCCTGCGCACATAACTGTCAGTGCCGCCGACCAGCTTGATGACTTCGATTTCGATACGACGATTCTCGATATGCAAACGAATCGTATTACCAATAACCAGCAGCAAAGCCGATACCAGCAAGACCGTCAAGCCAAACACAAAGCGGTCACCCAATTTCAGAATGGCCGCCAGACGCTCGACCCAGACTAGATCAAGTTGCGCCTGTTGCACTTTCGGCAACTCCGAAAGACGCTCGCGCAGAGCCTCGAGGGTGGCTTTATCGACCTCATTCGGGGTCACCAGCACCACGCCCGGCAACGGATTATCCGGAAGCTCTTTGAGCGCTTCCCCCAAGCCGGATTGCTGCTGGAACTCTTCAAGGGCCTTTTCGCGGCTGATGAATTCAGCGTCAGCCACGCCAGCCATACCTTTTATCTGATTACTCAATTGCTCGCCTTGCGAGCTGTCGGCATCCAGTTGCAGGTACAGCGAAATCTGCGCCGCACGCTGCCACGAACCGCCCAGACGCTCGACGTTGTTAAGCAAAAGCGAGAGCCCCATTGGCAAGCTCAGCGCGACTGCCATCACCAGGCAGGTGAAGAAGCTGCCAATCGGCTGCTTGCCAAGACGCTTCAGGCTGTCGAGCAAACTGGCGCGATGGGCCTCAACCCAGGCCCGGAACAACATCGAGAAACCGGGGCCATCGTCATCGTCATGCTTTTTCCTGGCCGGCTGCGGATCTGCGGCCTTGGGTGCTACACGTTCGGAAACCTTGGAGCCGCGTGTCGCACTCATTGCGCGGCCTCCCCGTCGCCAATCAATCGCCCGCGCTGCAGGGTGAGCATGCGGTGGCGCATGCGTGCAATCAGCGCCAGGTCATGGCTGGCGATCAGTACGCTGGTGCCCAAACGGTTGATGTCTTCAAATACGCCCATGATTTCCGCCGCCAGACGCGGGTCGAGGTTGCCGGTGGGTTCGTCGGCCAGCAGCAAGGCTGGACGATGGACGATGGCCCGGGCAATACCGACGCGTTGTTGCTGGCCCGTGGACAAGTCACCGGGATACAGATCGGTTTTGTCCGACAGCGCCACACGCTCAAGTGCCGAGTCGACACGCTTGGCGATTTCAGGCTTGGACAGCCCGAGAATCTGCAGCGGCAAGGCCACGTTATTGAACACCGTGCGATCAAACAGCAGTTGGTGGTTCTGGAACACCACACCGATCTGACGGCGCAGGAAAGGAATTTGCGCGTTGCTGATCTGCCCCAGATCCTGCCCCGCCAGCAGCAGTTTGCCGGTGGTCGGGCGCTCCATAGCCAGTAACAGCCGGAGCAGGGTGCTTTTACCTGCGCCGGAATGACCGGTTACAAAAAGGAACTCGCCGCGACGGACCCGAAAGCTCAGCTCGTGCAGGCCCACGTGTCCATTTGGATAGCGCTTACCGACCTGCTCGAAACGAATCATGGACGCTCCCGCTCCGCAAACAGAGCCTGGACAAAGGGTTCGGACTCAAAGTCCCGTAGATCATCGATGCCTTCGCCGACACCGATAAAACGAATAGGAATATTGAACTGCTTGGCCAGGGCGAAGATCACCCCGCCCTTGGCCGTGCCATCCAGCTTGGTCAGCGCCAGGCCGGTAAGGGCCACGGTCTGATTGAACTGCTTGGTCTGGCTGATCGCGTTCTGCCCGGTGCCGGCATCCAGTACCAGCAGCACTTCGTGCGGGGCGTCTTCGTCGAGCTTGCCGATCACCCGGCGAACTTTTTTCAGTTCTTCCATCAAGTTGTCTTTGGTGTGCAGGCGTCCGGCAGTATCGGCGATCAACACGTCGATGCCCCGCGCCTTGGCGGCTTGCACGGCGTCAAAAATCACCGAAGCCGAGTCGGCGCCAGTGTGCTGGGCGATCACCGGGATATTGTTGCGCTCCCCCCACACCTGCAACTGCTCGACCGCGGCGGCACGGAACGTATCGCCGGCGGCGAGCATGACTTTTTTGCCTTCAAGCTGGAGCTTTTTCGCCAGCTTGCCGATGGTGGTGGTCTTGCCCGCGCCATTGACGCCGACCACCAGAATGACGAATGGCTTGTTTTTCGCTTCGATTTTCAGCGGCTGCTCTACCGGTTTGAGCATGGCAGCCAGCTCGGCCTGCAACGACTTGTACAGTGCATCGGCGTCGGTCAGCTGCTTGCGCGCAACCTTTTGAGTCAGGTTTTTGATAATCACCGAGGTGGCTTCAACACCAACGTCTGCGGTGAGCAGGCGGGTTTCAATCTCGTCGAGCAGATCGTCATCGATGATTTTTTTGCCCAGGAACAGGCTGGCCATGCCTTCGCCGATGCTGGCGCTGGTTTTCGACAGCCCCTGCTTGAGGCGGGCAAAGAAGCCGACCTTGGCTGGCGCAGCTGGAGCTTCAGCTACCACCACCGGAGCCGCAACTGCTGGAGCAGGGACCACAGGCGCAGCAACAGCTTGCGGCTCGACAACTACGACCGGCTCTGGCTCTGGCTCTGGCTCTGGCTCTGGCTCTGGCTCTGGTGCAACAGGCTCGACGAAGGTTTCAAGCACTTCAAGCACTTCGACCACAGGCTCCGGCGCGATGACCGGGGCGCTGACCGCGACCTCGATCTCCGGTTCCGGAATGGAAGGCACGATATACGGCGCCTGCAGGTCCTTGACCAGCGCAACGGGTTCCTCGGGCACTGGCAGCGGCGGCCATGGCTCGGCAGCGGCTGGCGATTCAACAGCAGGCGCCTGTGCAACCACAACCACTTCAGGCGTTGACTCGACAACCACCGGAGTGGCCTCAATCAACGGCTCAGGGGTGATTTCGGGTGCGGGTGCAGGCTGCTCAACGACGGTTTCCTGCGGCTTTCTGCGCAGCCATCCGAACAGGCCTTTTTTCTCGCCAGCCGCAGCTGGGTTCTTCTTGTCGTCGTTGGAACCAAACATGGAGGACGGCTATCTCATCGTAGCGAAGCGCCACTGTGGCGCCCCGGCAAATAATATTCGGTGTGAAACAGACTGTTTTTTTGTCAGCTCGTTCGCACGCACCTTGATCAGAGGGTAAATCACACCCCTGAAACTTCGTCTTAACTCGGAACTGGAACGGGAAAATCGGCAAAAAAGCTAAATTTACCGGGATACATTCACACTTCCAGGCTGGCTCCTATACTGCCCGATCAATCGTCGTCTGATCGTCAAAGGCCTGATAGGCGTGGCCGCCAGTAAAACGGATCAGTATCCTAGCACCTCCTCACCCGCTGACGCTAAGGCCAAGCGGGCAGCCCAACAGGTTTAAAAACGAATGAATGCTCTAGCCCGCCGCGCTGCTGGCCTGTTGCTCAGCACAGTTTTGCTCCCGCTTTCGGCCCTGGCGGCCGACCAGCAACCCACCCACGAGTTTCGCCTGGACAATGGCCTGAAGGTCATCGTGCGCGAAGACCATCGCGCGCCAGTGGTGGTGTCCCAGGTCTGGTACAAAGTGGGTTCCAGTTACGAGACCCCGGGCAAGACCGGCCTGTCCCATGCTCTTGAACACATGATGTTCAAAGGCAGTAACAAGGTCGGCCCCGGCGAAGCCTCGTTGATCCTGCGCGACCTCGGCGCCCAGGAAAACGCTTTCACCAGCGATGACTACACCGCCTATTACCAGGTATTGGCCCGCGACCGCCTGGCGGTTGCCTTCGAGCTCGAAGCCGACCGCATGGCCAGCCTTCGCTTGCCGCCTGAAGAGTTCAAGCGCGAGATCGAGGTCATTAAAGAAGAACGCCGCCTGCGTACCGACGATCAGCCGATGAGCAAGGCCTTCGAACTGTTCAGCGCCATGGCCTACCCGTCCAGTGGTTATCACACGCCGACCATCGGCTGGATGGTGGACCTGGAGCGCATGAGCGTTGGCGAACTGCGCGCCTGGTATGAGGAGTGGTACGCACCGAACAACGCCACCCTGGTGGTGGTGGGAGACGTAACACCGGATGAAGTCAAAGCCTTGGCCCAGCGCTATTTCGGCCAGGTGGCCAAACGCGAAGTGCCTGTCGCCAAAGTCCCGCTGGAACTGCCGACCCCCGGTGAGCGCCTGCTCAAGATCCACGTGCAGACCCAACTGCCAAGCCTGATCCTGGGCTTCAACGTGCCAAGCATTGCCACCGCCAAAGACCCGGTTACTGCCAACGCCCTGCGCCTCATTTCGGCACTGCTGGACGGTGGCTACAGTGCACGTATGCCAACCCAGCTGGAGCGCGGCGAAGAGCTGGTGTCGGGCGCTTCGTCCAACTACAACGCCTTCACCCGTGGCGACAGCCTGTTCATGCTTTCGGCAATGCCCAACAGCCAGAAAAAAGTCACTCTGGCCCAGGCCGAAGCCGGCTTGTGGCGCATGCTCGATGACCTGAAAAAAACCCCGCCATCGCCACAGGAACTGGAGCGAGTGCGCGCCCAGGTGATCGCAGGCCTGGTTTATGAGCGCGACTCGATCACCAGCCAGGCCACCTCGATTGGCCAGCTGGAGACCGTGGGCCTGTCGTGGAAGCTGATGGATACCGAGCTGCAAGACCTGCAAAAGGTCACCCCGGCCGATATCCAGCAAGCCGCCCGCACTTATTTCACTCGCGACCGCCTCAGCGTTGCGCATGTACTGCCCGAGGAGAAAACCCATGAGTGAGCGTAAAGGTTCCCGCTACGCCCTGCTCGGCCTGAGCGCTGCAATACTGGCCGGCGTACTCGGCTACTATTTCGTCAGCCCCTCGGTCTCCGTGGCCAGCCAGGCACTGGATCAGGCCAAGGCCGAGCACAAGCTCGAGTCTCTGACCGAACTCGACGGCAAGGCCCCCAGCCATCGGGCATTGAATGTACAAACCTGGAAAACCGCCGAAGGCTCCAAAGTTCTGTTCGTTGAAGCCCGCGAGCTGCCGATGTTCGACCTGCGCCTGACCTTCGCCGCCGGCAGCAGCCAGGACGAAAACACCCCGGGCCTGGCACTGCTGACCAACGCCATGCTCAATGAGGGCGTGGCAGGCAAGGACGTCGGGGCCATCGCCCAGGGCTTTGAAAGCCTGGGTGCGGATTTCGGCAACGGGGCCTATCGCGACATGGCTGTAGTGTCATTGCGCAGCTTGAGTGACCCGGCCAAGCGCACACCGGCGCTCAACCTGTTTGCCGAAGTGGTTGGCCAGCCAACCTTTCCGGCCGACTCCCTGGCGCGGATCAAAAACCAGTTGCTCGCCAGCTTTGAATACCAGAAGCAGGACCCGGGCAAGCTGGCCAGCGATGAACTGTTCAAGCGTCTGTACGGTAATCACCCTTATGCCCACGCCAGCGATGGCAACGCTCAAAGCATCGCTGAAGTCACCATCGATCAGCTCAAGGCGTTCCACAACAAGGCTTACACCGCCGGCAACGCGGTGATCGCGATCGTTGGCGATCTGTCTCGCGCAGAAGCCGAAGCCATGGCCGCTCAAGTGTCGGCCGCGCTGCCCAAAGGCCCTGCAGTCGCCAAAACCGTAGAGCCCGGCGAACCCAAGGCCGGCCAGACCCACATCGAATTTCCGTCCAAGCAGACCCACCTGCTGCTGTCCCAGCTGGGAATTGACCGCGACGATCCGGACTATGCCGCACTGGCCCTGGGTAACAGCATTCTCGGTGGCGGTGGCTTCGGTACGCGCCTGATGACTGAAGTACGCGAGAAACGCGGCCTGACCTACGGCGTGTATTCCGGCTTCAGCCCGATGCAGGCACGCGGGCCGTTCATGATCAACCTGCAGACCCGTGCCGAATTGAGCGAAGGTACGCTCAAACTGGTGCAAGACATTCTGGCTGACTACCTGAAAAACGGTCCGACGCAAAAAGAACTCGACGATGCCAAGCGTGAATTGGCGGGCAGCTTCCCGCTGTCAAATGCCAGCAACGCGGCAATCGTCGGCCAACTGGGCGCAATGGGCTTCTATGATATGCCTCTGGACTATCTGGAAACCTTCATGCAGCAGTCCCAAAGCCTGACTAAAGAGCAGGTCAAGGACGCCATGAACAAGCACCTGAGCGCCGACAAACTGGTCGTGGTGACCGCCGGACCAACTGTGCCGCAAAAACCACTGCCACCTCCTACCGATAAACCTTCAGAGCAACCTCTTGGGGTTCCGGAGCATTAATGGCAAAGCCTAAAAACACATCGCACTCGGGTGCTGGTCAGTTACGCATCATTGGCGGGGAATGGCGCAGCCGCAAGCTGGACTTCCCCCACGTAGAAGGTCTGCGCCCGACGCCGGACCGTGTACGTGAAACCCTGTTCAACTGGCTGACCCCGGACATCGTCGGCGCCAAGGTGCTGGACGTGTTCGCCGGTAGCGGCGCGCTGTTCCTGGAGGCACTGTCACGCGGCGCAGCCAAAGGCGTGGCTCTGGACAGCAACCGCGATGCGATTTCCAACATCCGCGAAAACATGGGCATCCTGCGCTGTACCACCGGCGAAGTTCAGCAGACCAACGCCCTGAACTACCTGGCGACGCCTGCGACCGAAGTGTTTGACGTGGTGTTCCTCGATCCGCCTTTCAACCTGGACCTGCTCAAGCCGGCATGCGACCTGCTGGAACAGAACGGTTGGCTGGCTGACAACGCCTGGATCTACACCGAAAGCGAGCGCCGTCCTTCGGAGCTGGGCCTGCCTGCCAACTGGCGCCTGCACCGTGAACAAAAGGCCGGCGGCGTGAATTACGCCCTGTGGGAGCGCGAAGCAGCGCCAACAGCCGCCGCAGAGTAACAACGCCATGCCCACGGGGTTTATTCAAACCCCGTGGTGCATCAGGCGCGTTCACCGCCTCTTACTTCGTCAACGACTACTGTCTCGGGCCGCTGTTGTGGCAAGCTAGCCAATCACTGCATCAGTTAGCGCAAGAGAATTCCAGTGCCATCCTTAGCTGCCCCTGTATCACTTCCTGAATCGTTCATGGCGGCCCATGGCCTGCGCAATCCCCATTTACAAACCCTGTGGGGCCCGCTGTGGCGCAAACGGCCGGTGGTTGAACACCGCCGCGAGCGCCTGTGGCTGGCAGATGGTGACTTTCTCGATCTGGACTGGCACGGCACCCCTTCAACCGATGCACCCATAGTGCTGGTATTGCATGGCCTGACCGGCTCATCGGCGTCGCACTATGTCGCCGGCCAGCAAAGGGCCCTCGCCACGCAAGGCTGGACCAGTGTCGCCCTGAACTGGCGCGGCTGCTCCGGCGAACCCAATCTGCTGGCGCGCAGTTATCACTCCGGCGCCAGCGAAGACCTGGCGGCAGCCGTGGCACACTTGCGCGCCACCCATCCGCTGGCCCCGCTGTTCGCCGTCGGCTATTCACTGGGCGGCAACGTATTGCTCAAATACCTGGGTGAAAGCGGCAACGAGAGTGGCTTGCAGGGTGCGGTGGCGGTGTCGGTGCCGTTTCGCCTCGACCAGTGCGCCGACCGGATTGGCCAGGGTTTCTCCAAGGTCTACCAGGCGCATTTCATGCGTGAAATGCTGGTCTATGTCACGAACAAGCAGCGGCAGTTTCGCCACGATGCCCGGCATGAGCCGCTGGCCACGCTGGACAACCTGGGCTCCCTGAAATCGCTGCGCAAAATGCGCACCTTTTGGGAGTTCGATGACCGGGTCACCGCACCACTCAACGGTTACCTGAATGTCGATGACTACTACCGTCGCGCCTCCAGCCGGTACTTTTTGGCCGCCATCGACACTCCGACCCTGATTATCCACGCCGTGGACGACCCGTTCGTGTTCAAACACAGCATCCCCGAGGCCAGCGAACTGTCCGGGTGCACCACACTTGAGCTGCATGCCAGGGGGGGCCATGTCGGATTTATCGAAGGCTCCCTTAAAACCCCGGGCTACTACCTCGAACGGCGCATCCCGCAATGGCTGGCGAGCCTCAGGCCCGGGCCCGGGTAATGAGCAGCGAGCAGGGTGAGTCGATCCGGTTCTGGCAAACGCCACCGCTGACAGGTGTCGAGTTGCTCACCGCGCGCTATATCGAACACCGCTTCGTACCCCATGTGCATGATGGTTTTGTGATCGGCATGATCATGGACGGGGCCCAGCGCTATCGTTATCGCGGGGCTGAGCATCTGGCCTGCTCCGGCACCCTGGTTCTGATCAACCCGGACGAAGTGCACAACGGGCACAACGGGCACAAAGGCCATGATGCCGGCTGGCGCTACCGGGCGTTCTATCCCGACAACGCGCAACTTCACGGCCTGCTGGAAGAGCTCGGCTTGCCCGGCATGCACTTGCCGACCTTCAATGACACCCTGATTCACGACCCCGACCTGTTCAACGGCTTGTGCCGGCTGCACCAATTGCTCGAAGGCCCGGAGTCGGCACTGCATCAACAAACGGTCTGGCGACAAATGATGCTGGCGCTGCTCAATCGCCATGCCCGCCTGCCAATGCCGGCCAAGCCGGGCATTGAACATCGCGCCGTACGTCAGGCCAAGGAGCTGCTGCAGGCCCGTCTCGCCGAACCGCCCTCCCTGGAACAGCTGGCAGCGGCGGTCAATCTGTCGGCGTTCCATTTGGCCCGGGTGTTTCAACGCGCGACGGGCATGCCACCGCACACCTGGCTGATGCAGCAACGTATTGCCCACGCCAGAGCCTTGCTGAAAAAGGGTTGTTTGCCGCTGCAAGTGGCTACGCAATTGGGTTTTGCCGATCAAAGCCATCTGAGCCGGCAATTCAAGAAAGTCTACGGTGTGGGCCCCGGCGCCTATCGCGCAGCCAGTGCCCATAAACACCCGTAGTCGCAGCCTTCGCGCCTGGGCAGCGACCAGGTTACAGCGCGGGCATCAATCGCCGGTAGCAATGCCCCGCTCAGGATCGTTGATCCATTCGCTCCACGACCCCGCATAGAGCTTACCCAGCGGATAACCGGCCAACCCCAGTGCAAACAGGTTATGGCACGCCGTCACGCCGGATCCGCAGTAGGCCACCAGCTCTTGCGCAGAACGACCGCCGAGCTGCTCGGCGAAACGCTTTTTGAGTTGATCGGCAGGTAAAAAACGCCCGCTGCTGTCGAGGTTCTCGCTGAACGCTGCACATTGCGCACCCGGAATATGCCCGGCAACAGGGTCGATAGGTTCAACTTCGCCGCGAAAACGTGGTCGGGCACGGGCGTCGATCAAGGTCAGGTCCGGATCGCCCAGGCGCTTGTGCAAGTGCTCGGCATCGACCAGCAAACGCTTGTCGAGCTTGCCTTCCAGGTTGCCACGGGGCTTGACCACAGCATCCAGACTCAGCGGGAAACCTGCACCATGCCAGGCCTTGAGGCCGCCATCGAGGATAAACACGCCATCGCGCTTGCCCAGCCAGGTCAGCAACCACCATGCCCGGGCGGCATAGACCCCCGGACCGTCGTCATACAGCACCACATCGCTGTCGTCATTGATGCCCCATGCGCGCAGTCGCTCAAGCAACACCTGTGGCTCGGGCAACGGGTGACGGCCCGTTACACCTTTGATCACGGGGCCGCTCAAATCACGTTCAAGGTCAGCAAATTGCGCACCGGCTATATGCCCTTCGGCATAGCTGCAACGACCATAGTCGGGGTCTTCAAGGGCGAAACGGCAATCCAGAATAACCAGACCGGGCAGTTCCTGGCGTTCGCTCAGGGCTTGGGGGCTGATCAGTTGCGCGACGGGCATAGGGAACTCCTGTGAGGGGGTGAAATGCATTTATTGAACGTGCAGCGCGTGCTCCAGCGGGACGTAGTAATCCTTGATCAGTTCATCGAAGTCTGCCCGGCCCTGAGCGGTGACAAAGCCCGATTCCAGGACCAGCAGTTGATACACCCCGCGCTTGATGGCCTGCTCACTGAGCTGATCGTTGTTCTCCCGGGTAGTACACAGAAAACTGACCCATGAGGTGAGAATGATCCACGCGTTAAGGGTCAGCGACTCGATTTGCAGGGGGGTCATGCACATAAGCCCGGCATCGACAAAACCGCGGTAAATCGCTTGCGCCTGACGCAGACAGTTCTGGGAAAAGACCCGGTAACGGGCGGCAAGCTCAGTGTCGCTGTGCAGCAAGTGCTCGATATCACGGTACAAAAAGCGATAGCGCCACATGGCATCCAGCAACTGCTGCAAGTACTGACGCTTGTCTTCAACACTGGCCATACGCCCTTCGGGCGGGCGCAGAAACCTCAACACCAACGCCTCATACTCGCTGAACAATACCGAGATGATCGCCTGCTTGTTAGGGAAGTGGTAATACAGATTGCCCGGTGAAATTTCCATGTGCGCGGCAATGTGGTTGGTGCTCACACTGCGCTCGCCCAGCTGATTGAACAGCTCCAGACTGCTATTGACGATGCGCTGGCTGGTTTTTATTCGTGGGGCCATGGGCTTCTTGGGCTTTAATGAAAAACGAAAGACATCTTACGACCTTACCCGTCATCGTTAAACCTCACGGATAAGCGCCCCTCATTGACAGCTTAGAGCATAGGCTCTAAAAGCATGATTGCTCTCAAATAAAAATAACCCGCAAGCCTTCCGCCCGGAGCAAACCATGTCTGTCGACAGCGCCCCCCGCCAAGACGCCTCAGCCGTGCTGAGCGATCTCCATTCCCTGCTCGACACCCAACGTCTGGCTTATGCGGCTCACCCCTATCCGCCACTCGCCCAGCGCCAGCAATGGTTGAAAAGTTTGCGCAAGTTACTGAGTGATGAGCGCGAAGTGCTGATCGACGCCATCAGCCAGGACTTCAGCCACCGCAGCCCTGACGAAACCCTGTTTGCCGAGCTGATGCCCAGCCTGCACAGCATTGATTACACCCTTAAGCATTTGAAGCGCTGGATGCAGCCCTCGTCCCGCAGCGTAGGGGTGATGTTCCAGCCGGCCAGCGCCAAAGTGGTGTATCAGCCCCTGGGCGTAATCGGCATTATCGTGCCGTGGAACTACCCGCTGTACCTGGCCATGGGCCCTTTGATCGGGGCATTGGCGGCGGGTAACCGGGTAATGCTCAAACTCAGCGAGTTCACCCCGGCCACAGGGCACTGGCTCAAGGACTTGCTGGGGCGCATCTTCCCCGAAGACATGGTTGCCGTAGTACTGGGTGAAGCCGATGTGGCGGTGGCATTCTCCGGTCTGGCATTTGATCACTTGCTGTTCACCGGCTCGACCCACGTAGGCAAGCAGGTCATGCGGGCAGCTGCCGACAACCTGACCCCGGTAACCCTGGAGCTGGGCGGCAAGTCGCCAGCCATCGTATCGGCCGATGTACCGCTCAAGGATGCTGCCCAACGTATCGCCTGGGGCAAAACCCTCAACGCCGGGCAGACCTGCATCGCTCCGGATTACGTGCTGGTGCCGCGAGACCGGGTCGATGACTTTGTTGAGGCCTACCGCCAGGCCGTGCACAGTTTTTATCCGACCCTGATCGACAACCCGGACTACACCGCAATCATCAATGAACGCCAACTGGCGCGCCTTGATCGCCTGCAAACCGATGCCACTCTGAAGGGTGCACGCCTGATACCGCTGTACGAGCAAGGCCAGGGGCGGCGCATGCCCCACGCCCTGCTGCTGGATGTAAACGACGAGATGCAGGTGATGCAGGACGAAATCTTCGGCCCGCTACTGCCCGTCGTGGCCTACGGCGACCTGCAGCAAGCGCTGGATTACATCAATGCCAGACCGCGCCCGCTGGCGCTTTACTACTTCGGCTACAACAAGCCCGAGCAGCAGCGGGTCATCCTGCACACCCACTCTGGCGGCGTGTGCATCAATGACACCCTGCTGCATGTGGCCATCGACGACCTGCCGTTTGGCGGTGCAGGGCATTCCGGCATGGGCCATTACCACGGTCATGAAGGCTTTGTGACCTTCAGCAAAGCCAAGGGGGTGCTGGTTAAACAGCGCCTCAACAGCTCGCTGATGATTTACCCGCCTTATGGCCGCCAACTGGTACGCCTGATCCAGAAGCTGTTTATCCGCTAGTCGAAGGTGGCCCATGCCTGAATTGAGGGTTGAAGAGGTTCTGCTATCGCGTCGGGGCGTACTGAAAGTCGGCCTGTGGGCCAGTGCATTTTTGACCTGCGCCGGGCTCGGCGCCAGTCTGAGTGGCTGCTCGCCCGGCAGTAGCGCCAGCGGCTTCGCCTTGTTGCGCAGCAGTGATCTGACTTTTTTGCGGGCACTGATCCCGGTGATGCTTGCGGGTAGCGTGGGCGCCCCGGCTGTTCCCGGTGCGGCAGATGCCACCTTGCATCAGCTGGACCACAACCTTGCTCACTTGTCCCCCGAACTGCTCAAGCTGACTCGGCAACTGTTCGATGTGCTGGCCATGCCGGTAACACGGGGCCCGTTGACCGGGGTCTGGGGTGGCTGGGAGAGCGCCAACCCCGAACAGATTCAGGATTTTTTGCAACGCTGGCAAAACAGCAGCCTGAACCTGCTGCGCATGGGCCACGGCTCGCTGGTGCAACTGGTGATGATGAGCTGGTACGAACGCCCCGAATCCTGGGCCGGGTGCGGGTATCCGGGCCCGCCGAAGATCTGACTGACCCCGTACAACCCGTAGGAGCGAGCTTGCTCGCGAGCTGTTAAACGCGGCGACGAAGAGCTCGCGAGCAAGCTCGCTCCTACAAACCCCATTGCCACCATGGAAGTCCTTTATGCCCGTACCTGATCCGTTCCGCGAAGGCATGGCCCGAGGCTGGAAAACCCGGGATGGCTCGCAACTCGACAGCGACCTGACGCTCGAAGCCGATGTGGTGATTGTGGGTAGCGGTGCAGGCGGCGGCACCACGGCCGAGATTCTTAGTGCCGCCGGTTACAGGGTCTTGCTGATCGAGGAGGGCCCGCTCAGGACCAGCAGTGATTTCAGGCTGCTGGAAGACGAGGCCTACTCCAGTCTTTATCAGGAAGGCGTCGGGCGCATGAGCAAAGACGGCGCCATCAGCATCCTCCAGGGCCGGGCCGTGGGCGGTACGACCCTGGTCAACTGGACTTCAAGCTTTCGCACCCCCGCCCCCACCCTGGAGCACTGGGCCCGGGAACACGCGGTCGCCGGCCACAGTGAGGCGCAGATGGCACCATGGTTCGAGCAGATGGAACAGCGGCTTGGCGTCGCGCCCTGGCTGATCCCGCCCAACGCCAATAACGAGGTGATCCGCACCGGTTGCGAAAAGCTCGGCTACAGCTGGCATGTGATCCCGCGCAATGTGCGCGGCTGCTGGAACCTGGGCTACTGCGGCATGGGCTGCCCGACCAATGCCAAACAATCGATGCTGGTGACCACCATCCCCGCCACCCTCGAACAGGGCGGCGAATTGCTGTATCTGACCCGCGCCCGGCGGCTGCTGATCAGCGGCGACCAGGTTACCGGGCTGGAGTGCCAGGCCATGGACAGCCGCTGCGTGGCGCCCACCGGCCGCACAATCATGGTCAAGGCCCGGCACTATGTGCTGTCCGGCGGCGGCATCAACACCCCCGGCCTGCTGCTGCGTTCCGAGGCACCCGACCCCCACGGACGACTCGGTAAACGGACGTTTCTGCACCTGGTCAACTTTTCTGCGGCGCAGTTTCCTGCGGCCATCAATCCGTTTTACGGCGCCCCGCAATCGATTTACTCCGATCATTTTCAGTGGAAAGACGGCACCAGCGGGCCCATGGGCTACAAACTCGAGGTGCCGCCGCTGCATCCGGCCCTGGCAGCCACAATTTTTGCCAGCTTTGGCCAGACCAGCGCCGGGCACATGGCGCAACTGCCCAATACCCATATGATGCTGGCGTTGATGCGCGACGGTTTTCATCCCGACAGCCCCGGCGGCAGTGTCGAGTTGCGTGCTGATGGCAGTCCGGTGCTCGATTACAGCCTCACGCCCTACGTCTGGGACGGTCTCAAGCGTGCCCTCCACAGCATGGCCGAGATCCAGTTCGCGGCAGGCGCCAGCGCCGTCATGCCGCTGCACAGTGATGCGCAATACATGACCAGCCTTGGCCAGACACGTGACCGAATCGACAGTTTGAGCCTTGAGTTGTATCGCACCCGCCTTGCCAGTGCCCATGTCATGGGTGGCTGTGCAATGGGCGAAAACCCGCAACTGGCGGTTACCGACAGCCTTGGGCGCCATCATCAATTGGGTAATGTATCGGTCCACGATGGCTCTTTATTCCCCACCAGCATTGGGGCCAACCCGCAATTGTCGGTGTACGGGCTCACGGCGAAACTGGCAACAGAGCTGGCCGCGCGCCTGAAAAATCCGTGAAAAAGTAGTTAATTGGCCACGTCTATAGTGCTTTCTTCTGCGAATGGCGACTTGGCCGACCGGGAATGCTGCGATACCATCCGACTCCCCAACGGATTCCCGCCAGGACGACGCGATGAACCGAGTGTTGTACCCAGGTACATTTGACCCTATTACCAAGGGCCACGGCGATCTGGTCGAACGCGCCTCGCGCCTGTTCGATCACGTGATCATTGCTGTCGCTGCCAGCACCAAAAAAAACCCGCTATTCCCTCTGGAACAGCGTGTGGAGCTGGCACGTGAAGTCACCAAGCACCTGCCCAATGTGGAGGTAGTCGGCTTCTCGACGCTGCTCGCGCACTTTGCCAAAGAACAGAACGCCAATGTCTTTCTGCGTGGCCTGCGTGCCGTGTCGGACTTCGAATACGAGTTCCAGCTGGCGAACATGAATCGCCAACTGGCCCCCGACGTCGAAAGTCTGTTCCTCACGCCGTCAGAGCGTTATTCGTTCATTTCGTCGACATTGGTCCGGGAAATCGCGGCATTAGGTGGCGATATCAACAAATTCGTGCACCCGGCCGTGGCCGATGCCCTCACCGAGCGCTTTCGCAAGAAGTGACCGCTGAAGCGGCGCCCGCGTGCACTGCGGGCGCCAATGCGGCACAATTGCCGCATTCGATTTCAGTTGCCCGGGCCGAGCGCCCCGGCAGGAGTACCCATGTCCCTGATCATCACCGACGATTGCATTAACTGCGACGTCTGCGAACCCGAGTGTCCGAACGCTGCCATTTCCCAGGGCGAAGAGATCTATGTGATCGACCCGAACCTGTGTACCCAGTGCGTGGGCCACTACGATGAGCCGCAATGCCAGCAGGTCTGCCCGGTTGACTGCATCCCGCTGGATGAAGCCCACCCGGAAACCGAAGAACAGCTGATGGCCAAATACAAGGCAATCACCGGCAAGGCCTGACCTTGTCGGCCATTGCTTTAATGCGCCGAACCTGAAAAGCCACAGTGCCTGAATCTCTGGTCAGCCAGCTCCCGCGATGACAGCCGGCCAGCGCCTGCTGTGTTCCTGTCAGCTCTGGCAGCGCGGGCAGAACACGCTGGCGCGCTGGCCCAGCTTGACCTCGCGCAACTCGGTGCCACAGACCTTGCAGGGCTGGTAGCCACGCCCGTAAACAAACAGCTCTTGCTGGAAGTAGCCAGGTTGTCCGTCGCCCCCGATAAAGTCGCGCAAGGTGGTGCCTCCACGCTCAATCGCCGCGGCCAGAATCCGCTTGATCTCGATCGCCAGCTTCAAATAGCGCGCCCGGGAGATGCTTTTGGCTTCGCGACGCGGATCAATGCCGGCAGCAAACAGCGCTTCAGTCGCGTAGATATTGCCCACGCCCACCACCACTGCGTTATCCATGATGAACGGCTTGACGGCCATCGAGCGCTTGCGCGACAGCTGAAACAGCCGGTCACCGTCAAACAGATCGGTCAGTGGCTCCGGCCCGAGGCGCAGCAGCAATTCATGGTTCAGCGGGTCGAGGCTCCAGAGCATCGCACCGAAACGTCGCGGGTCGGTGTAGCGCAATGCCAGGCCCGACTCCAGCTCGATGTCCACATGCTCGTGCCTGGCCGCCGGCAGCCCGGCCTCTACCAGGCGCAGGTTGCCCGACATGCCCAAATGGCTGATCAGCGTCCCGACTTCGGCGTTAATCAGCAGATACTTGGCGCGCCGCTCCACCAGCACGATCTTCTGCCCCGACAGACGCACATCCAGGTCTTCCGGGATCGGCCAGCGCAAACGGCGCTCGCGCACAATCACCCGGCTGACCCGCTGACCTTCAAGGTGCGGGGCAATGCCCCGGCGGGTGGTTTCGACTTCAGGTAATTCAGGCACGGGAGGCTCCTGCGAGACTAGTGGGCACCCAATTCGCGAATGCTTTCTTTAAGGTTGTCAAAGTCGTAGTCGGACAGACCAATGTAGTCCAGCACCAGGTGCCGGATGCTGTTCCATTCATGGTCTTCACGCTGGTTGCCCAGCACTGTGTGCGAGGCACAGATATGTTCGGCCATCTTGAGGATCGCCAGCAGGTTTTTAAGCTGGCTGTTGCGCGAAGAGTCGTCGCTGAAAATCGCCAGGGCATTGTGGTGATTGGCAATCGCCTCTGTCAGATGCGCAGGCAGACGCCAGGATTTTGCCGTGTAGTAGCCGACCACCGCATGGTTGGTATTGAAATGCCGGTTTTCAGTGTCAACCACACGGCTGCCAGTCCCGGCACTGGCATAGCCCTGTTCCAGTACCCGCATGTAATCCGGGAAGCGCTTGAGCATCAACGGGATGCCACAATCGTGAAACAGCCCCAGGGCATAGGCTTCATCCAGCGCCTGGGTGCCCGTGCGCTTGGCCAGGGTCAGGCTGGTCATTGCCACGTCCTGGGCCGTGTCCCAAAACCGGTTAAGGGTCACGATGGTGTCGTCTGTCATCTCGCCCTTGATCGACTGTGCGTTGATCAGGTTGATCACGGTCCGGCTGCCGAGCACCGTGACTGCACGGCGGATCGAGGCAATCTTGTTGCTCAGGCCGTAATACGGCGAGTTGACGATTTTCAGCAGTGCCCCGGACAGCCCCGGGTCCTGGGCGATCAGGCCGGCTATCACTTCCAGATCCGGGTCCGGCATGTATTGCTCCATCTGCAAATCCACCATGATTTGCGGTTGGGGCGGCACGCTGATGCCTTGCAGGGCAAGGCTGATCTGTTCGGATGAAAGCTCTGGGGGCATAACGACGCACTCTGAATTGGACGGCGAGTCTAGCGGAAATTTCTGGCCATTTGCGCACGTAATCCGACGCAATACCGCGAATCAGCTGAGCTTGCAGGGTGCGTCTAAGGCTATAATCGCGCCCTTTTCAATACCCGGAGCGACGTCATGTCCCTGCCAAGCCTGCGCCTTAAAGCCAATGCCGATCGACGCCTGCGCGCCGGCCACTTGTGGGTCTACAGCAACGAAATTGATGTAGCCAACACCCCGCTGCACGGCTTCAAGGCCGGCGACCAGGCCGTGCTCGAAACAGCCGGCGGCAAGCCGCTGGGCATCGTTGCCATGAGCCCGAACAACCTGATCTGCGCTCGCCTGCTGTCGCGCGACATCAAATTGCCGCTGGACAAATCGCTGCTGGTACACCGCCTGAACATGGCTTTGTCCTTGCGCGAGCGCCTGTTCGACAAGCCTTACTACCGCCTGGTTTTCGGCGATTCCGACTTGCTGCCAGGCCTGGTCGTAGACCGTTTCGGCGACATTCTGGTGGTTCAGCTGGCCTCGGCCACCATGGAACAGCACAAAGACGACGTAATCGCAGCACTGGTACAAGTCATCAAGCCAAGCGGCATCCTGTTCAAGAACGACTCGGCTGCCCGTGACGCTGAAGGCCTTGAGCGTTATGTCGAAACCGTCTTCGGTCTGGTTCCGGAGTGGGTTGCACTGGAAGAGAACGGCGTGAAGTTCGAAGCGCCGGTCATGGCCGGCCAGAAAACCGGCTGGTTCTACGACCACCGCATGAACCGCGCCCGCCTGGCCCCGTATGTTAAAGGCAAAAAGGTTCTGGACCTGTTCAGCTACATCGGTGGCTGGGGTATTCAGGCTGCCGCTTTCGGCGCCAGCGAAGTGACCTGTGTCGACGCCTCCTCGTTCGCCCTGGACGGTGTTGAGCGCAACGCTGCGTTGAACGGTTTTGCCGAGAAAGTCACCTGCATGGAAGGCGACGTATTTGAAGCCCTGAAAGAGCTCAAGGCCAACGAAGAGCGTTTCGACGTGATCGTGGCCGATCCTCCGGCCTTCATCAAACGCAAAAAGGACCTGAAGAACGGCGAAGGTGCTTACCGCCGCCTTAACGAGCAAGCCATGCGCCTGCTCAGCAAGGACGGGATTCTGGTCAGCGCATCGTGCTCGATGCACCTGCCGGAAGACGACCTGCAGAACATCCTGCTGACCAGCGCCCGCCACCTGGACCGCAACATCCAGTTGCTGGAACGCGGCGGCCAGGGCCCGGATCACCCGGTGCACCCGGCGATTGCAGAAACGCGCTACATCAAGAGCATCACCTGCCGTTTGCTGCCTAACAGCTAAGACGCCTGAATCGCTGGCAAGCCAGCTCCCACAGTGGAAATGCCCTGAGCATATCTCGTGGGAGCCGGCTTGCCGGCGATGACTCAACATCCTGCAAACCGAGTCGCCTGCCTCGTCGGAAGTCCGGCTCCCACAGGGGTGTCCTAGTTAAGGCTGCGGCGGTATCTCCGGTTGCGGGCTCAGTTGTTCATCCCCGGCCTGCAGCGATTGATAACGCGGCTTCACCACTTTCACCTTCCCTTCGCGAATCTGTTCAATCATCTCCAGCGGGTTTTCGATACCTGTATAGGTGCCTGCACGCTGCCATTTGCCCTGCGCATCACGCTTGAAGAAGTACAGCGGATCAGACCAGCTGTATTTGGGTAACTGCAGCACTTCGTCCTGCCCGTCCTGATCCAGATCGACCGCCCACATGGCACATCCCGGGTACAGGCACTGCTGCCCGCCAATGCCGGGGTCGTTGAACTGCTCGCTGCCTTCCACGACAGGCCCGATCCACTCCAGAAGCCGCCCATCGGAGTCCCGCGCACCTTTACCGGCCTGGGCATCCTTGAGCCGTTTCAACAAAACTTCGCGCGCGGGTTCTGCCAACACCCGGCCCTGCTCGACTTGCTCCAGCAATGCCTCGAACGCCTGCTTGCCCGGTGGCCCCAAGCGATAGAGCAAAGTGTCGGCATCAAAGCTCTCTACCGGACTTTTAGCCTCCAGCAAGCGCTTTACCTGATTGCTGGCGCTGATCTGCAACGGACTGAACCACGGGGTATGAATCGCCAACAGCAGTACCACGCTGAGCAACGCAATCAGCGGGTTGCTGATGCGCAGGCTCCACAACCACTGACGCTGAGGCACCACCACCGCCCAGGCCGCGGCAAGGGTATGAACCAGCATCACCGCCACCAGCAACATCGCCAGAATGCGGCTGGGGGTCAGGCCATATTGTTCGATTCGCAGCCAGCTCGAATACCCCGCCAGCAGCACCAGTACCGGCAAGCACAGCAGGCACAGGTCAACCATGCGCAACAGCCATCGCGGATAACCGCTGCTCTGCTCGCCGACCTGGAACACGCCATTGAGCAGAAACAGATTGGCCGCCACCAGACACAGCATGATCGGCGTCGAATAGCCGGTGGCCCAAATGGGCTGCAGCCCGGTAAATAGCAGGGCCAGGGTGAAGACAATGGCAATCAGCGAACTCAGGGGCAGCAGAAAGCGGCACAAGGTCAGCAAAATGCCGCGTAACAGACCGATGACACGATCGTTGTCGCGGCCCATCTGCAGGCCCAGGGCAAACACCATCATCGAACTGATGCAGATAAACCCGGTGGTGGAAAACAACTGATTGAGCGCCACAATCCCGAGCATCTTGAACAGGCTGCCCCACAACAGCAGCAGCGCCCAGAACACGCCGTTCAACAGCAAGCCCAGCAACACGATAAACACTGTGTCCCAGGCGTGGCGGAACAGGTCTTCGTAGCGCGGGAAGCGCCCTTCGCGGCTCGGCCAGCTGAGGATGAAAGCCGTCACTATATAAGTAATCACCACGGCAAAGCAGACCCAGGTGCCGGTCAGCCAGCTGCTGCTGCGCAAACTGTCGCCGCCCTCCCAGTACACCCAGGCGCTGATGGCGCTCATCACCAGCGTCAGCCCGAGCACCAGCCAGGCCGTACCGCGTTGACGCACGTCCGGCCCCAGCAGCACCAGGTTGATACCACCGACCAATACCGCAGTGGCCAGGGCAAACTGGAGCCCCGCCTCGGTCAGGGCGCTCGCCAGCCACAGCAGCAGCCCTTGCGCCAGGCCAATGGCCAGGCAGGTTCGCACGGATCGGTTGAGGGTCAGCATACGAATGTCCTTATCGAAAAATCATGCCTGCACTCTATAGCCTGAACACTGCCAACGCCTACCGGCCCGCCAAATGCAATGACTCCTCACGCAGGCAGCCAACCCTCTACCCCATTCCCTCCCGCCGCCAGCCGTGTAGAATCGACGGATTCATCGCCAATCATCCCCGGCGGGTTTATGAGCTCAGGCCCTGACGCGCGGCGATCCCGCAGCGTTAACGGCAGCTTGCTGACACGTGGTCATTTTCTGTGTAGTCCGCCAGTCATTAGAAGCTCACTTCCCTGTTTGTTACCTGATTAGCCGCCCGGAGTTGTTCCATGCCTGACTATCGTTCGAAAACCTCCACCCACGGCCGCAACATGGCCGGTGCCCGCGCTTTGTGGCGCGCCACGGGGATGAAAGATGCCGACTTCAAGAAGCCGATCATCGCCATTGCCAACTCCTTTACCCAGTTCGTACCCGGCCACGTCCACCTCAAGGACATGGGGCAACTGGTAGCCCGCGAGATCGAGCGCGCCGGCGGCGTTGCCAAGGAATTCAACACCATTGCCGTGGATGACGGCATCGCCATGGGCCATGACGGCATGCTGTATTCGCTGCCGAGCCGCGAGATCATCGCCGACTCCGTCGAGTACATGGTCAACGCTCACTGCGCCGACGCCATCGTGTGCATTTCCAACTGCGACAAAATCACCCCTGGCATGCTGATGGCTTCTTTGCGCCTCAACATCCCGGTGATTTTCGTCTCCGGCGGGCCGATGGAAGCGGGCAAAACCAAGCTCGCCAGCCACGGTCTCGACCTGGTAGACGCCATGGTCATCGCCGCCGACTCCAGCGCTTCTGACGAGAAGGTTGCCGAGTACGAGCGCAGCGCCTGCCCTACCTGCGGTTCGTGCTCCGGCATGTTCACCGCCAACTCGATGAACTGCCTGACCGAAGCCCTGGGCCTGGCGCTGCCGGGCAACGGCACGGCGCTGGCGACCCACAGCGATCGCGAGCAACTGTTCCTGCAGGCAGGCCGCACCATCGTCGACCTGTGCCGTCAGTACTACGTCGAAAACGACGAAGCGGTACTGCCGCGCAACATTGCCAACTTCAAGGCATTTGAAAACGCCATGACGCTGGACATCGCCATGGGCGGTTCGACCAACACCATCCTGCACTTGCTGGCAGCAGCCCAAGAGGCCGAAATCGACTTCGACCTTAAAGACATCGACCGTCTTTCGCGCCACGTACCGCAGCTGTGCAAGGTGGCACCGAACATCCAGAAGTACCACATGGAAGACGTGCACCGCGCAGGCGGCATTTTCTCCATTCTCGGTTCGCTGGCCCGCGGCGGCCTGCTGCACACCGATCTGCCGACCGTGCACAGCAAGACCATGGCCGAAGGTATCGCCAAATGGGACATCACCCAGACCGACGATGAAGCTGTTCACACCTTCTTCAAGGCCGGCCCGGCCGGTATCCCGACGCAAACCGCGTTCAGCCAGTCGACCCGCTGGGAAACCCTGGATGACGACCGTGAAAACGGCTGCATCCGCAGTGTTGAGCACGCCTACTCGCAAGAAGGCGGCCTGGCCGTGCTGTACGGCAACATTGCGCTGGATGGCTGCGTAGTCAAAACCGCAGGCGTCGACGAATCGATCCACGTGTTCGAAGGCAACGCCAAAATCTTCGAAAGCCAGGACAGCGCCGTGCGCGGCATCCTGGCTGACGAAGTCAAAGCCGGTGACATCGTGATCATTCGTTACGAAGGTCCGAAAGGCGGCCCGGGCATGCAAGAGATGCTCTACCCGACGTCCTACCTGAAATCCAAAGGCCTGGGCAAAGCCTGCGCCCTGCTCACCGATGGCCGCTTCTCGGGGGGTACTTCGGGCCTGTCCATCGGTCACGCTTCGCCGGAAGCGGCTGCCGGTGGCGCGATTGGTCTGGTACAGGACGGCGACAAAGTGCTGATCGACATTCCGAACCGCTCGATCAACCTGTTGATCAGCGACGAAGAAATGGCCGCTCGCCGCGTCGCCCAGGACCACAAAGGCTGGAAGCCGGTGGAAGTGCGTCCGCGCAAAGTCACCACCGCCCTCAAGGCCTACGCCTTGCTGGCCACCAGTGCCGACAAAGGCGCGGTACGTGATAAGGCCCTGCTGGACAAGCTGGTGCCATAAGCCGACGCGTCAAACAAAAATCCCGGCCATGTGCCGGGATTTTTTATGCCCGATACAAATCCATTTGTGGGAGCCGGCTTGCCGGCGATAGCAGTACCTCGACCCGATCGCCTCAATCGCTGGCAAGCCAGCTCCCACAGGGTAGGCAGAGTCCCTGCTTTTATGTTCAGCCTAAATCCACTGTGGGAGCCGGCTTGCCGGCGATAGCAGCACCGCGACCCGATCGCCTGAATCGCTGGCAAGCCAGCTCCCACAGGGTAGGCAGAGTCCCTGCTTTTATATTCAGAACAAATCCACTGTGGGAGCCGGCTTGCCGGCGATAGCAGCACCGCGACCCGATCGCCCGAATCGCTGGCAAGCCAGCTCCCACAGGGAGGGCAGAGTCCCTGCTTTTATGTTCAGGACACATCCACTGTGGGAGCCGGCTTGCCGGCGATAGCAGCACCTCGACCCGATCGCCTCAATCGCTGGCAAGCCAGCTCCCACAGGGAGGGCAGAGTCCCTGCTTTTATGTTCAGCATGAATCCACTGTGGGAGCCGGCTTGCCGGCGATAGCAGCACCGCGACCCGAGCGAGGGTTGTGCAAGCCTGTTACTGGATCTGATCCGGTTTGACGATCACCCAGTTCTTGTCCGCAGTCACCGGCAACCCTTCCCTGGCCTGGGCCGCCGCGTTTTGGGCCATCATGCCTTCCAGCTGGGTCATGTATTTGTCCTTGCGGTTGATCCACAGATGAATCCCGCCTTTGGCCACGTCCACCCCGTGGAACAGCATGTAGCCGTCACTGGTCGGGGTGTCGCCGCCCACCAGCACCGGTTTTTTCCATTGGTCGATGTAGGTCAGGATCGCCGCCTGCTTGCCCGCCATCCAGGTAGCCGGGGTCCAGAGATAAGGCGTGAGTTCCAGTCCGAGGTTGGCCTTTTCGTTGTAGGTACCCGCGCTGATCTGTTTACGGGCCGTGGTCAGCTCGCCGGTCTTGCGGTCTTTGAGCAAGGTGCTCACGCCAATCACGTTCTGCGGTTTGACGTTGTACCCGTACTTGGGGTCTGCCGCGACCATGCGCACCAGTTCTTCCGAGGCGGCCGTCATCACGTACACCTCGATGCCATTCTCCATCAGCTTGTTGAACAGCTCGACCTGGCCGGTAAACACCTTGGGCGGCTGTACCTCTGAAGTCTTGAGCGCGTCACCTTCGAAGTAAGTCACCGGCACCGGTTTGCCCGAGGCCATCAACTCGTCAACGTAGCCCTTGAGTTGCTGCAGGGTGAACCCGGAAAACACCTGCGCCACCCAGGGGTAGCAGACCATGTCGTCAACTTCGCACAATCGGTAGTAATAGCTGAACAGGCTCTCCTTGTGCTCGGCCGTGTCTTTGAAAGGGATCAGCTTGAGTGACGGGTCAAGGCTGTCACGGGTGATCAGGCCGCGGTTTTCCATATAGGGCAGCAGCGCTTCTTCCAGATCGTTGCGATAGCTGGTGTTGTCCATGTCAAAAACTGCAAAGTTACCCTTGTTCGCGTTTGCGGCGATCATCGCGTCCAGCTGTTTGGCCTGATCAGCCGGCCAGTGCTTCAAATCAGTGGCCAGGGCCTGGCCGGCAAGGCCCAGACACAGGGTTGCAGCGATCAACTTTAGACTCAGGTTCATCAGCTATGCTCCTATTTAAAGGCATCGACGCTAACAAACCTGCGTGACAGTTTTAACGTGAGCGCGACCGTTGACGTTCTAATAGCGCCACCGCCTTATTCCCAAAACCTAGGTACTCATTCCACAACGGTATATTTGCAGATATATCAACCTGTTAGGATTTCCGGTTCGAAATCGCTACAACTCAAGACTGGTACAAGTCGTCCCTCGGAGCTTTCATGAATTTCCCGCTGATCCTCAATCTGCTGGTGTTCCTCGCGTTGCTGTTCGGCTTGTCGCTGACCCGCCATACCGCGTGGAGCCTGGCGAAAAAAGTCTTGTTGGCGCTGGTTATCGGCGTGCTGTTCGGCCTGGGCCTGCACCTGGTCTACGGTGCCGACAGCACGACCCTGAAGACCTCCATCGGCTGGTTCGATCTGGTCGGCAGCGGCTACGTGCAATTGCTGCAAATGATCGTGATCCCGCTGGTGTTCGCTTCGATCCTGAGCGCCGTGGCGCGACTGCATAATGCCTCTTCCCTGGGCAAGATCAGCTTTCTGACTATTGGCACTCTGCTGTTCACCACCATGATCGCAGCCCTGGTCGGGATCGGCCTGACCAACCTGTTCGGCCTGACGGCCGACGGCCTGGTGGCAGGCGCGGCTGAAATGAGCCGCCTGCACGTGATCCAGAGCGATTATGCGGGCAAGGTTTCGGACCTCAATGTGCCGCAACTGCTGCTGTCGTTCATCCCGCAGAACCCGTTTGCCGACCTGGCCCGGGCCAAGCCTACGTCCATCATCAGCGTGGTGATTTTCGCTGCGTTCCTGGGGATTGCAGCGCTGCAACTGTTCAAGGACGAGCCGGAAAAAGGCGGGAAAATCCTCAGCGCCATCGACACCCTGCAAGCCTGGGTAATGCGCCTGGTGCGCCTGGTGATGAAGCTGACCCCTTACGGTGTGCTGGCCCTGATGACCAAAGTGGTCGCCACATCCAACCTGCAAGACATCATCAAGCTAGGCAGTTTTGTGGTGGTGTCCTACATCGGCCTGGCGCTGATGTTTGTCATCCACGGCGTAATCGTGTCGGTATCCGGGGTTAACCCGCTGCGCTTCTTCCGCAAGGTATGGCCGGTTCTGACCTTTGCCTTCACCAGCCGTTCGAGCGCGGCCAGCATCCCGCTGAGTATCGAAGCACAAACCCGTCGCCTGGGGATTCCGTCCTCGATCGCCAGCTTTGCCGCCTCGTTTGGCGCCACCATCGGTCAAAACGGCTGCGCCGGTCTGTACCCGGCCATGCTGGCGGTAATGGTT
The DNA here is from genome assembly GCF_022496645.1 of Pseudomonas sp. TMW22089. Taxonomy (NCBI): domain Bacteria; kingdom Pseudomonadati; phylum Pseudomonadota; class Gammaproteobacteria; order Pseudomonadales; family Pseudomonadaceae; genus Pseudomonas; species Pseudomonas sp. TMW22089. The sequence continues at coordinate 55,551 of NZ_SCFG01000003.1, read as the reverse complement.
GCGCCGACAGTGGGCATCAACCCGCTGGACCCGGTGTGGATCGCGTCGCTGGTAGCGATTGTGACCTTGAGTTCGGTCGGCGTGGCAGGCGTAGGGGGCGGTGCTACCTTCGCCGCCCTGATCGTGCTTCCGGCCATGGGCTTGCCGGTGTCGCTGGTGGCGTTGCTGATTTCGGTCGAACCCTTGATCGACATGGGCCGTACGGCACTCAACGTCAGCGGTTCGATGGTAGCCGGTACGGTGACCAGCCAGATCCTGCACAAGACCGACAAGGCCATCCTGGCTGAAGACGATCACGGTGACCTGGCCCACGCCTGAACACCGCATCGCCCTGCAGGAGCTCGCTCCTGCAGGGCAGGTGCAACCCCTCAGATTTTTTCCCACACCTCAAAGCTGAACGCCGGTTTGTCATCCACCGGCGGGTGCGGCTCGTTCGATACCAGCTTCCACTGCGCCTGATCAAACTCGGGAAACCACGCATCGCCTTCCGGGCTCAGCCCCACCCGCGTCAGGTACAAGCGGTCGGCATCTGCCAGGCCCTGGCTGTACAGCTGCGCGCCACCGATCAACATCAACTCGCCCACGCCCACGCCCTGCTCTTTGGCCCACTCTTCAGCGCGCTCAACCGCGGCCTCCAGTGATGCAAAAACTTCGGCACCTTCGAGCTGCAGACCGGTCTGACGACTGACCACCAGGTTCAAGCGGCCCGGCAACGGGCGGCCCAGGGAATCCCAGGTCTTGCGCCCCATGATGATCGGCTTGCCCAAGGTGGTGGCCTTGAAATATTTGAAATCCGCCGGCAAATGCCACGGCATGCTGTTGTCGACGCCGATCACGCGGTTTTCACCAAGTGCCGCGATCAGGCTGAGGGGGAGTGATTTTTTCATGGGCGCGAGGATACCAGAGCCGCCCGCGCCAGCAGTACCCGGTCCGACGTAACAGCGGGTATGCTCTTGGCTCACTTGAATGGAATGTCGCGTGACTCAACTTTCCCCCCTGCACCGCCTCTGGCTGACCGAAACCGTGCGCCTGCGCGAAGAACACGCTGGCCCGCTGGATGATCTTGAAGCCAGTCGCCGCGCCCGCACGGGCGGCGGTGATTTATCCACACGCCTGCAAAACCGGGCCCTGTGGCTGGCCGAACGCGATGGTTTACTCAGCGCCATGCAGCATTGGCTGCAAGGTGCCCGGCTGGCGTTACTGGTGCTGGCCGTACTGGCCGTGATCAGTGGCGCCGGGCTGGCCTTTGCCGCCCTGGGCGACGGACAAAACCCGGTCAATGTGTTCTGGGCACTGGGCAGCCTGCTCGGGCTCAATCTGATTCTGCTGCTGAGCTGGGCGCTGGGCCTGCTGTTTGCCGGCGAACACGGCGCCAGTCTGGGCCGCCTCTGGTTGTGGCTGAGCGAAAAATTCGCCCGCGACGCCAAGGCCGCGCAACTGGCGCCGGCGCTACTGCTGTTGCTGCAACGCCACAGGCTCAATCGCTGGGCACTCGGCTCGCTGGTCAATGGCCTGTGGCTGCTGGCAATGCTCAGCGCACTGCTGATGATGCTGTTGCTCATGGCCACCCGCCGGTATGGCTTCATCTGGGAGACCACCATTCTGAGCCCGGATGTGTTTGTGGCGGTGACCCGCAGCCTCGGCGCACTGCCGGGCTGGCTGGGGTTCGGTGTACCGACGGATGAGATGATCCGCGTCAGCACTGACACCCGCTACAACAGCGAATTGCTGCGTCAGGCCTGGGCGGTCTGGCTGGTGGGCATCGTGCTGTTCTACGGGGTAATACCGCGTCTGCTGCTGGCGACGTTCTGCCTGTGGCGCTGGAACCACGGGCGCAACGCCCTGCAACTGGACCTCAACCTGCCGGGTTACAACCAGCTGCGCGAGCGCCTGATGCCCAGCAGCGAACGCCTCGGCGTCAACGATCTGGCCCCCGAACAACTGCACAACGTGCAGGCCGGGCATACCGACTTGCAAACCGATGGCGCGCTGATTGTGGCCATCGAACTGGACGATCAACACCCCTGGCCGCCCAAACTGCCCGCCACGGTCAAGGACGCCGGCATCCTCGACAGCCGCGAATCCCGGCAAAGGCTGCTGGAGCAAATGACCCGCTTCCCGCCGGCCCGCCTGGCCATTGCCTGCGACCCGCGCCGGTCCCCGGATCGCGGCAGCCTGGCGCTGATTGGCGAACTGGCACGCAGTGCCGCCCAGACCCGCATCTGGCTGCTGCAGGCACCGTCAGGCCAGGCGCTGGACGCTGACCGCCTGAGCGACTGGCATAACGCATTGCAACAACTGGAGCTGCCGTTCGCCACCAGCGCCCCCCTGAACTGGCTGGAGACAGGCCATGACTAAGCCACTGACCCTGGCCGTGGTCGGCCATACCAATGTCGGCAAAACCTCGTTGCTGCGCACCCTGACCCGGGATGTCGGCTTTGGCGAGGTGTCCCATCGGCCCAGCACCACCCGCCATGTCGAAGGCGCGCGGCTGTCGGTGGACGGCGAACCGCTGCTGGAGCTGTACGACACTCCCGGCCTGGAAGACGCCATCGCCCTGCTCGACTACCTGGAGCGCCTCGACCGTCCCGGCGAACGCCTCGATGGCCCGGCACGGGTGGCACGGTTTCTGGAAGGCAGCGAGGCGCGCCAGCGTTTTGAGCAGGAAGCCAAAGTCCTGCGCCAGCTGCTGGCCTCGGACGCCGGTCTGTATGTGATCGACGCCCGCGAGCCGGTGCTGGCCAAATACCGCGACGAACTCAGTGTGCTGGCCAGTTGCGGCAAGCCGCTGCTGCCGGTGCTGAATTTTGTCAGCAGCCCCCAGCATCGCGAACCCGAATGGCGCGAAGCCCTGGCCCGCCTTGGTCTGCATGCACTGGTGCGGTTTGACAGCGTGGCCCCGCCCGAAGACGGCGAGCGTCGACTGTACGAAAGCCTGGCGCTGCTGCTGGAACATTCACGCGAGGCCTTGCAACGCCTGATTACCGACCAGCAGGCACAGCGCGAGGCACGCAAACACAGCGCCCTGCGCCTGATTGCCGAATTGCTGATCGACTGCGCCGCCTGTCGACGCAGTGTGGTCAGCGAGAAAGCCGCCGAGCAACAGGCCATCAACGAACTGCGCCAGGCAATCCGGCAGCGGGAACAGCGCTGCGTTGAAGCCTTGCTCAAACTCTACGGCTTTCGCGCCAGCGATGCTGCGGCCAGTGATTTGCCGTTGCTGGACGGCCGCTGGGGCGATGACCTGTTCAACCCCGAAACGCTCAAGCAACTGGGGGTTCGCGTGGGCAGCGGGATTGCCGCCGGCGCTGCAGCCGGGGCGGGAGTGGACTTGATGGTCGGCGGCCTGACGCTGGGTGCGGCAGCGCTGGCCGGAGCCATAGCTGGCGGCGCCCTGCAGACCGCGCGCAGCTATGGCAGCCGCTTGCTGGGTAAATTCAAGGGCCAGCGCGAACTGACCGTGGACGACAGCGTGCTGCGGTTGCTGGCTCTGCGCCAGCGCCAACTGCTGCATGCATTGAATGCCCGTGGGCATGCGGCGGTGGACAGCATCAAGGTTGCCACCCCGCAGGACAAGACCTGGCGTGAAGGCAAACTGCCGCAAGAGCTGAACAAAGCCCGTGCGCACCCTCAGTGGTCATCGCTCAACCCGCACCCGAAACTGAGCCAGAGCGAGCGCCAGGAGCAGATCGGGCTGCTGGCCCAACAGATCTGAACCCTGCCCTCTGTAGGAGCAGCCGGTCGACGCTCGATTGCTCGCGAGCTCTTCATGACCGCAGATTAAAAGCTCGCGAGGCAAGCTCGCTCCTACAGGTCATGGGCAAAAGGTCAAAAGGTCAAAAGGTCAAAAGGTCAGCTGGCCAACAGCCGCACTGCCTTGTCCTTGAGAATTTGCAGGTCGATGACCGGCACCTGCATCTGCTTGGCCTGTTCGTCCCAGACCCGCATCCGCAAGCTGAGCTGGCACAGCGGGTCTTGCTCGAAGGCATCGGCTTCTGACTCGCTCATCACCCCGCCCTGGTAGCCCAGGGTACGAATGCTGGCTTCACTCAACAGCTGGTAATAGCCCGGTTGACGCAGGGTCAGGTAGCGCTTGGCCTGCACGTGGTACTCCACCAGCTTCGCCATCCGCTCGCTGAAGCCTGCGCGGCGCAAGTAATCAGCCCCGACCCGTTCATGACTGACCACCCCATAACCGCCCATGTTCTTCGCATCTTTGCCACACAAGTGCCCGATATCGTGAAAGAACGCAGCAAGCACCACTTCATCGTCACAGCCTTCAGCCAACGCCAGCTGTGCGGCCTGGGACATGTGTTCGATCTGCGACACCGGCTCGCCAATGTAATCATCAGCGCCGTACTGGCGGTACAGGCCAAACACCTCTTCCACCACTTGCTGCGCCTCGCTCATCACACCTCCTCCAGCAGCCGGGCAATATTGCCTTCGGCCATGGCCGGGCCCACGCTCATGCCCACTCCGGTTTGCATCAGGGCGGCATTCAAGCCGGGGGCTACCTCCAGCCAGGTGAACGGTTTGGCCCCCCGGGCACCATAGACCCCCTGCCAGCGCTCAACCACCTGCACTTCACAGCCAAGGGTTTGCTCGCACAGTTGCAGCATCCAGTTGTCCACCTGTTCGCCGTTGAACGGTGATGGATCGCCACCGTAATCGTGGGAATCACCGATGATCAATTCACCGTAAGGTGTCGGGCTGACCAGCAGATGAATCCCGTGCCGGTCCAGATGCGGGCTGTCGCGCAGAATCTGGGCCTGTACCGCTGCCGCTTCCGGCAAGTCGGCAAAGGCGCCGTAATGCACGCAACTGAGGCCGGTCATCAGCGCATGTTGCAGCTGCAAATCAATTTTTGGTCGTACACGCAGCATTTGCAGGCGGCAGATCTGCGGCTCGAGGCGGGCCAGCGGTTCAGCCAGCAGGGTCAGGTAGTCATGCCCCGAACACACAATCACCTGGGCGCCTTTAAAGCTGCCGGCAGTGGTATGGACCAAGCCTGGTTCGACCTCGCGGACCAGGGTCGAGAAGTGAAACTCGACCCCCAGCTCCCGTTGCAGGTACTGGATCAACGCCGGGATTGCTTCGCGTGAGTACAGCTGCAGGTCATCCAGCCCGTGCAGTGCGGCGCGATGATGGCTGAACTGGCCATCGTAGAGGCGCTGCATATCGGCGCCCCGCAGGAGCTCGGCGCGGTAGCCGAATTCAGGGCCACGGCCCTGGCAGAAGGTGTGCAGAAGATGCTCTTCGGCCTCGGTACGGGCGAACAGGTACGAACCGTTTTGCTTGAGATCAAAGCCCGCATGCTGCGCCCAGCCGGTCCAGATTTCACGGCTGGCGCGGGCCAGATCCAGCATCACGCCCGGCGGCTGGCCCGTCACCAGCGCCATGCCGAAATTGCGCACCGAGGCCCCCAGCGGGGTGCTGGTGCGCTCGAAGACCTGAACCTTGAGCCCGCGCCTGGCCGCCGCATAGGCGTGGGACAGCCCCAGAATACCGGCGCCGACGATAAGGATTGTTTGAGTCATAAGCATGTCCTGATGGAGCGGGCTTCTGTAGGAGCAGCCGGTCGACGCTCGATTGCTCGCGATTTCTTCATGACCGCGATTAAAAGCTCGCGAGGCAAGCTCGCTCCTACGGGTTTTATTTGCTGAGAAGTTACTGCGCCACTTTCTCGGACTTGCCGTCATAGCGCTTGCGCCATTCGGCCAGGATGCTGTCACGATTCTGCGAGGCCCAGGCGAAGTCGTTCTTGATCAGGCGCTGTTCGTAGTCCGCTGGCAGTTCGGTCTGCGGCTTGGCGATGCCGGGTTGCGCGAGTACGGCGAAGTTCTCTTTATAAAGCTCCATCGCTGCCGGGCTGGCAGAGAAGTCGGCCAGCTTTTTCGCCGCCTCTTCATGGGGCGTGCCCTTGATCACCGCGGTGGCTTCGATTTCCCAGCCCAGGCCTTCCTTGGGCAACACGATATCCAGCGGAGCACCCTGGCGCTTGAGTTGCACCGCCGGGTATTCGAACGAAATACCGATCGGGAACTCGCCAGAAGCCGCCAGTTTGCATGGCTTGGAGCCGGAGTGAACGTACTGGCCGATGTTCTGGTGCAGGTCATCCATGAACTGCCAGCCCTGTTTCTCGCCGAAGGTTTGCAGCCAGGCACTTACGTCCAGAAAACCCGTGCCCGAGGACGCCGGGTTGGGCATCACGATCTTGCCCTTGTATTCCGGTTTGGTCAGGTCCTGCCAGCTCACCGGTTTGCTCAGACCCTGTTTTTGTGCCTCGATGGTGTTGAAGCAAATGGTCGCGGCCCACACGTCCATCCCCACCCATGCCGGTGGATTGGCTGGATCGCGATAGTTGGCGCCGATCTTGGCCAGGTCTTGGGGTGCATAGCTTTGCAGCATGCCCTGCTGATCAAGTATCGCCAGGCTGGAGGCGGCCAGCCCCCATACCGCATCGGCTTGCGGGCGGGCTTTTTCCGCCAGCAGCTTGGCGGTGATGATGCCGGTGGAGTCGCGCACCCACTTGATCTCAACGTCCGGGTTGGCCTTCTCAAAAGCCTGCTTGTAGGTTTTCAGCTGCTCGGCTTCGAGGGCCGTGTACACGGTCAGCTCGGTTTTGGCAGCAAAGGCGTTGAAGCTAAAAGCAGTGAGGACAGCAGCGGCAAGGGCAAGCGGCTTGAACATGGTGCGGTTCCTTTTGGTTGTAGAGGGCAGGCTTTGATGGGCGCGGATCATTGCGCAGGTACGCCCTGGCGCCAGGCCTGGGAGCGGCGTAACAAGCCGCGTGAAGCCCAGGCCAGCAGCAGGGACACGCCCGCCGAGGTGAACAGAATCAGGGTCGACATGGCCGCCGCGCCGCCAACATTGCCGGCGTCGTCCATGTTCAGCACCGCCACCGCCGCGAGGATGGTGTCGGGGCTGTAGAGAAAGATCGCCGCCGACACCGTGGTCATGGCCGAGACGAACAGGTAGCGCACGATGTCGAGCAACGCGGGCAGACAGATGGGAACGGTGACGCGCCAGTAGTGGCGATACAGCGGCGCCTTCAGTGACAGCGCGGCCGCTTCAAACTCACTGTCCAGTTGCCGCAGCGCGGTGGTCGCGGTCATTTGTGCGGTGGTCAAATAGTGAGCAATGGTGCACACCACCAGCAGCGTCATGGTTCCGTAGAGCACATGCAGCGGGTTGCCCGGCAGGTTGAAAAAGAACACGTAGCCCAGACCCAGGACCAGCCCCGGTACCGCCATGGGTACGAAACTGAGCATGCGCAGCGCCAGGTTCAGGCCTTTCTGGCCTTTGCTCTTTTCCATCAGGTAGGCGCCGGTGAAAATCAGCACGCTACCGATCAGTGCCGCGCACAACGCCATGGTCACGCTGTTGCGGTAGGCCAGCCAGCCCCCGCCTGCCGTATCGTTGAACTGGTAGTGATTGAGCGACAGCGACAGGTTGTACGGCCAGAACTTGACCAGTGACGAGTACACCGCCATGCCGAACACCAGCACCAGGGTGGCGCAAATCAGCAGCACAATGGCCAGGTAGCAGCGGTCGCGGACTTTAGAGGGCAGCGGCTTGAAGACCTGGGCCCGACCGCTCATCGAGTCGCCATGCTGACGGCGCAGCCAGGCATCCACGGCGAAGCTGAACAGCGCGGGCAACAGCAGCACCATGCCGATCAAGGCACCGCGGCCGAATTGTTGCTGTCCGACCACAGCCTTGTAGGCTTCCAGCGCCAGCACCTGGTAATCGCCCCCCACCACCACCGGTACGCCAAAGTCGGTGATGGTCAGGGTGAACACCAGACAGAAGGCGGCGAACACCGCCTGGCGGGTGCCCGGCCAGGTGATGCTGCGAAAGGCTTTGAAGGGCCCCGCCCCCATACTCGCTGCGGCGTCGAACAAACGCGCATCAGCCAGGGACAGCGCGGACAGCAGAATCATCAGGGCGTGGGGGAAGGTGTAAATCGCCTCGCCCAGCACGATGCCCCAGAAGCCATAGATATTGTCCGAAATCAGCCCGCGCAACATGCCCTGATTACCAAACAGGTACACCAGGGCAATGCCCGGTAACATCGACGGCGCCATCAGCGGCAGCAGCGAAAGACCGCGCCAGATGCGCTTGCCGGGGATCATGGTGCGTTGCAGCGCGTAGGCAAAGAGGTAGGCCAGCGGGACGACAATCGCCGCCACACTCAGGGATACCTTGAGGCTATTACCCACCAGCCAGTGAAAATTATCGCTGGTAACCAGCTCCCGCGCTGCCACCCAGCCACCACCCTGGCCATCCTCGGCGCTGAAGCCGCGCCAGAAGATCGCCAGCAATGGCATCAATACCGCCACACCCAGCAGCAGCAAGAGCAGCAGCTTGCCGCCGACCACGAAAATCCTGTCGCCGAGTTCAGCGCTGGAGGTTTTGGCTATCACTTTGCCGGGCACTGGCAGGGCCATTTCAGCGGCCATCTCAGGCAAACACCTGCAAGCTGTTGGGCGGCAGGGCGACAAAGATGTCCGGAGCGCCAAGGCGCGGCAGATCCTGGGTGCCGACTTCGGCAGTGAGTGCATGGCCTGGCAAATGATTGAGCTCAAAGCTCATGCGGCAGCGATTGCCAAGAAAGGTGATCTCGCGCACCCGCGCCGGGAACAGGTTCTCCTGGTGCAGCAGCGGGTTCACGCTGATGGTTTCGGGGCGGCAGAACAGGCGGCCCGATGCAGCACGCCCGGCGTCGTCCGCCAGACGCATGTTCATGCCGCCGACCTGGGCGTGGGTGGCGCTGTTGCGCTCAAAGGGCAACCAGTTGCCTTGCCCGACGAACTCGGCCACAAAGGGCGTCGCCGGCCTGTCGTAGATTTCCTGCGGCGTAGCGTATTGCTCGACCTTGCCGTTGTTCATCACGGCAATGCGGTCGGCCATCAACATCGCTTCGTCCTGGTTGTGGGTCACCATCAACGTGGTAATGCCCAGGCTGCGCTGCAGTTGGCGCAGTTCGGTACACAGATGCTCACGCACCCGGGCGTCGAGGGCCGACATGGGCTCGTCGAGCAACAACAGCGAAGGTGACGGCGCCAGGGCTCGGGCCAGGGCTACCCGCTGCTGCTGGCCGCCGGAGAGCTGGCCGGGGAATTTCTTTTCGCTGCCGGTCAGGCCCACCAGCTCGAGCATGGCTGCCACCCGCTTGCGCACCACGTCGCGATTGCTACCGGCCAGGCCGTAGGCGATGTTGGCTTCGACTGTCAGGTTGGGGAACAGCGCGTAGGACTGAAACAGAATCCCGTAATCACGAGCTTGAGGTGCGAGGTCAGATACATCGCGATCACCCAGATACAGCACACCGTTGTCCTGGCGTTCGAGCCCGGCGATGCAGCGCAGCAGGGTGGTCTTGCCGCAGCCCGAAGGCCCGAGCAGGCACACCAGTTCGCCAGCGGCGACCTCCAGCGACACATCATCCAGCGCATTGAAAGCGCCAAAGCGTTTGCTCACATTGCGCACCTTCATCGGTACGCCCGGTTGGGTAAAAGCGGTTGCGTTCGAGCTGTTCATGGATGCACCTCATCAAGCAGATGGGGGTCATCCTAGAGACGCAATGCGTACAGAATGTGGCAAGAACGCAAAATCAGCCGATAGGGGTATTGGTGGATTTTGGATACAGAGCCCCATAGATTCCCGCAGGTGCGAGCTTGCCTCGCGATACAGGTAACTCGGTTAACCAGTCAAAACGAGGTGATTCGATCGCGAGGCAAGCTCGCTCCTACGGTTTTTTTTGTATGTGCTCAGGCCGGGGCCATTTCCTGCGCCAGGCCCAAAAAGGCTGCCGGCAGCCGCGCCGATTTGCGCTCTTTGAGGCAGTACAGGTATTCCGCGATCTGCGGCGCACCCTCGAGGGTCAGCACCCGCAATTGCGGATCGTGGGGCACTTCCTGACGGGCAATGATGCTGATCCCGATGTTGCGCAACACCGCCTCGCGAATCGACTCCCGACTGCCGATTTCCAGCAGCGGACCAAAGCCCACACCGGCGCCGTCCAGCAGCTGCTCCGTGAGTTTGCGGGTGGTCGAACCCTGTTCGCGCATCAGCAGACAATGCCCGGCCAGCGCGCTGAGCGGCACGTGTTCGAACTTGGCCAGCGGGTGATTGCGATGCACCGCCAGCACCAGCGGGTCGGTGCCCAGAGTCCGGCGAATCAGCCGTGGATCCTCCACCAGTTGCGACGAAGCGGCGATATCAACCCGGTACTCGTCCAGGGCTTCGAGCACTTGCTGGGAATTGCCGATGTCCACCGACACGGCAATTTGCGGCAGTCGCTCGCGAAAGTTTTTCACCAAATCGAGGATGTAGTACGGCGCAGTGGCCGCGATGCGCAAGGTGCCAGTGCCCTGACCACTGTTGCGTAGAAAAAACTCGATATCGCCCTCTTGCTGAATCAGCGCCTTGACCATCGGCAGCAAACGCACGCCGTCATCGCTGAGGGTCAGGCGCCGTCCGCCGCGGTAGAACAACTCCACCGCGTACTGGCTTTCAAGCTGGCGAATCTGTGTGGTCACGGTCGGCTGACTGAGCCCGAGCTTTTTCGCTGCCTGAGTAATGCTGCCCAATTGGGCCACCCGGTAAAACGCTTTCAGCTCGGCACTCAGCACTGCGGCCTCTCATGATCTATTTGCGCAACAGGCGCAAACCGTTGAACACCACCAACAGGCTCACGCCCATGTCGGCAAACACGGCCATCCACATGGTGGCCAGACCCAGGAAGGTTACCGCAAGAAAGATCCCTTTGATGACCAGTGCCAGAGCAATGTTTTGCTTGAGGATGCTGGAGGTCTGACGTGACAGACGAATGAATGCCGGTATTTTGCGTAGATCGTCGTCCATCAGGGCGACATCGGCGGTTTCTATCGCGGTATCGGTGCCTGCAGCCGCCATGGCAAAACCAATTTCGGCACGGGCCAGTGCCGGGGCGTCGTTAATCCCGTCGCCGACCATGCCCACGTGATGCCCCTGGGCGTACAGCGCCTCAATCGCCTTGAGCTTGTCGTCGGGCAACAAGTTGCCCCGGGCCTGATCGATACCCACCTGGGCCGCAATGGCACTGGCGGTATGCGGGTTGTCGCCGGTCAGCATCAGGGTTTTGATCCCCAGTTCATGCAACTCGCGGATCGCTTCGCGGCTGGATTCCTTGACCGTATCGGCCACGGCGAACAACGCCAGCGGACCTGAACTGTCGCAAAGCAAAATCACGGTTTTACCCTGCTCTTCCAGGGCAAAGAGTTTTTCTTCCAGGGCCGGGGAGCACAGGTTCAACTCTTCAACCAGACGATGGTTGCCCAGGTGGTAGAGCTTGCCGTCGATTTCACCGCGTACGCCGCGTCCGGCCAGGGCAGTGAAGTTATCCACAGGCCGTAGCGCCAGGTTTTTATCCACCGCGGCGTTGGCCACCGCCAGAGACACCGGGTGATCGGAGCGGCTGGCCAGACTCGCTGCCAGCAACACGGCGCTCTCGGTCATCAGCGGGTCGAGTGGCAGGTAATCGGTTTGCACCGGCTTGCCGTGGGTGATGGTGCCGGTTTTATCCAGTGCCAGGAAATCCAGCTTGTGACCGCTTTCGAGGTACACACCGCCCTTGACCAGAATACCTTTGCGCGCCGCTGCCGCCAGACCGCTGACGATGGTCACGGGAGTCGAGATCACCAGTGCACAAGGGCACGCCACCACCAGCAACACCAGGGCGCGATAGATCCAGTCAAACCATACGCCCCCCATAAACAGGGGTGGAATCACGGCCACCGCCAACGCGAAGATGAACACCACCGGGGTGTAGATTTTCGCGAAGCTGTCGACAAAGCGCTGGGTCGGAGCCCGGGCACCCTGGGCTTGCTCCACGGCGTGAATGATTCGCGCCAGGGTCGAATTGCTGGCCGCAGCAGTGACCCGGTATTCCAGCGAGCCGGCCTGGTTGATGGTGCCGGCAAAAATTTTATCGCCGACAGTCTTCTCGATCGGCAGGCTTTCACCGGTGATCGGCGCCTGATCTATGGTCGAACTGCCCGAAACCACTTCACCGTCCAGACCGATGCGCTCGCCGGGGCGAACCCGCACGATAGCGCCCAGTTCGACGTCTTTGACCTCAAGTTCCCGCCACGATCCATCAGCCTGTTGCACGGTGGCCTTGTCCGGCGCCATTTGCATCAGGCCGCCGATGGCGTTGCGCGCCCGGTCCAGGGATTTGGCTTCGATCAGTTCGGCCACGGTAAACAGGAACATCACCATGGCCGCTTCTGGCCATTGGCCGATCAGCACCGCGCCGGTCACGGCAATGCTCATCAGCGCGTTGATGTTCAGGTTGAGGTTCTTCAGGGCGATCCAGCCCTTCTTGTAGGTGGTCAGGCCGCCGCTGAGGATCGACACTAACGCCACCAGGGCAATCACCCAGGTAGGAGCGGCATCGGTAAAGTGCAGCACTTCGGCCGCCAGTGCGCCAACACCGGCCACAGCCAGCGGCCACCAGTGTTTCTTGGCCGGCGGGGTGACGAGGCCGGCATCCGTATCCGATTCCAGCGGGTCGGCCTGCATGCCCAGGGACTTGATGGCCGCAATGATCGGCTCGGTGGACGGCAGGTCATGGGTCACACCCAGCACCCGATTGATCAGGTTGAATTCCAGTTGCTGCACACCCTCCAGCTTGCCCAGTTTGTTCTGGATCAGGGTTTGCTCTGTGGGGCAGTCCATGGCTTCGATACGGAAGCTGCTCAAGCGGGCGCCCGCCGTAGGGGCAGCGCTGAGCTTGATCACGCTCGGAGCTTCGGCCGCAGTACAGCAGCCGTGCCCATGGCCGGCATGTTGATCTTTCTTGCCGTGATCGTGATCGTGATCGTGATCGTGATCGTGATCGTGATCGTGATCGTGATCGTGATCGTGATCGTGATCGTGATCGTGATCAGCATGGGGCTTGTGGTGGGTGTGAATGGAATCGCTCATCAGGTTGCGTCCGAAAAGGTGCCTGTTGCCAAGTAAAGACCCTGTAGCCACTATAGGGTCAAGCACCCTTTCGGAGATAACCTGATGAAAATTGGTGAACTGGCGAAATTGACCGACTGTCAGGTCGAAACCATCCGTTATTACGAGCGCGAAGGGCTGCTGCCGGAGCCGGCACGCAGTGAGGGCAACTACCGCCTGTATACCCAGGCCCATGTAGAGCGACTGACGTTTATTCGTAATTGCCGCAGCCTGGACATGACCCTGGAGGAGATTCGCAGCCTGCTGAACCTGCGGGACAGTCCGCAGGATCAGTGTGAAAGCGTGAATGCGCTGATCGACGAGCACATCCACCACGTCAAGGCCCGGATCGACAGCTTGCTGGCCTTGCAGACACAGCTTTTTGACCTGCGCCAACGCTGTGGTGAAGGGCCGAACGGCGAACATTGCGGGATTTTGCAGCAGCTGGAGGTGAGCGGCTCAGTCAGCGCCCCGGAAGGCGAGCCGAGTCATGTGGGCAGAAGCCACGGGCATTGATAACAGCAATAACAGCAATAACAGCAAAACCTGTAGGAGCGAGCTTGTCTCGCGAGCCTTTTAAGGATCGCGAGCCTTTTAAGGTTCGCGAGACAAGCTCGCTCCTACAGGAAACAGGGGTTTACACCGCCATCGGCGCAGTCATGGGCGCATGGTGCTGGTAGCCTTCGAGGCTGAAGTCACCCGGCTCGATCAGGCCCAGCCACTCCGGCTGGTACACGCCGGTCTTGGCAAATTCCGGTACACGGTCCGAAATCACCAGTTTGGGCATCGGGAACGGCTCGCGGGTCAGCTGTTCGTTGAGCATGTCCAGGTGGTTTTCATACACGTGGGCATCACCGATGAAGTAGGTGAACCAGCGTGGCGTGTAACCGGTCAGGCGACCGATCAGGCTCAGCAGTGCGGCGCCTTCGGTCAGGTTGAACGGCGTGCCCAGGCCCAGATCATTGGAGCGGATGTAGAGCGTCAGGGAAATTTCCCTGGTCTCGACATTCGGGTGGAACTGATACAGCAGATGGCACGGCGGCAGGGCCATTTCGTCGAGCTGGGCGCAGTTCCAGCCGTGGAACAGAATTCGCCGGCTGCCCGGGTCGTTGATGATGGTGTCGACACATTGGCGCAACTGATCGATGGCCTTGTACAGCACCACGTAGGCCTGGCCGTCTTCTTCGCCCTCGGCAATCTGCCGGTAACCCTGGCTCAGGCACAGCTCGATAGCCGCCTGGTTGCTGCTGGCGATTTGCTTGTATGCCGGCCATTTGCGCCATTGCACACCGTAGATTTCACCCAGGTCGTCTTCACCCTGACGGAACGGGTTGGCCAGCCACTGGGCGTTTTCGTTGGCATTCTGGTCCCACACCTTGCAACCCAGGGCGCGGAAATCTGCAGCACTGTTCACCGGGCGCAGAAAACCGCACATCTCGCCAATCGCGGATTTGAACGCCATACGGCGAGTGGTGATGGCCGGAAAGCCTTCCTTGAGGTCATAGCGCAACATGGCGCCGGGCAGACTGATGGTCTTCACCCCGGTGCGGTTGGCTTGCAAGGTGCCATTTTTGATGACGTTGGCGACGAGGTCGAGATATTGCTTCATGGTTTTCCTACCGTTTGAATGCAGGGCGCTGTACGCCCTGCGATTCGAATTCATTACGCAGCTTTATGAGCCGCTGGATCGCGCTGGTATGCCCACCAGATCAGGAGCAGACCGCCGAGGATCATCGGGATGCAGAGAATTTGCCCCATCGTCACCCAGCCGAACGCCAGATAGCCCAGCTGGGCATCCGGCACGCGGACGAACTCGACGATAAAGCGGAAGATGCCGTAGAACAGGGCGAACATCCCGGAAACTGCCATCGTAGGCCGTGGTTTACGCGAGTACAGCCAAAGGATCAGGAACAGTGCCACACCTTCCAGCGCAAATTGATAAAGCTGCGACGGATGGCGCGCCAGTTGCTGGGGATCGGTAGGAAAGATCATTGCCCACGGCACATCGCTGGCCTTGCCCCACAACTCGGCATTGATGAAGTTACCGATACGTCCTGCGCCCAGGCCAATCGGTACCACAGGCGCAATGAAGTCCATGATCTGGAAAAACGACTTGCCGTTGCGTTTGCCGAACCACCAGACGGCCAGCATCACGCCGATCAGTCCACCGTGGAACGCCATGCCGCCTTTCCAGACCTCCAGAATCAGCAGCGGGTTGGCAATGTAGGCGCTCAGGTCGTAGAACAGCACGTACCCCAAACGGCCGCCGACAATGACGCCCATGGCCACCCAGAACACCAGATCAGAGAGTTTCTCCTTGGTCCAGGTCGGGTCGAAGCGGTTGAGACGTCGCGACAGGATCAGCCAGGCAGCGCCAATGCCGATCAGGTACATCAAGCCGTACCAATGGATTTTCAGCGGACCAATGGCCAGTGCCACCGGGTCAATCTGCGGGTAAGGCAGCATTGCGACTCCTTGTTAGATCAGGAAACTCAAACCGGCACAGGACAACAGCGCCGCATACAAATTTGATCGGCATGGTAACGGAAGGGAGGCCTTGGGCTCTAGTGAATGGCGTGACAGGCTCAGGCAATCTATAAGTACAGTGATTAAAAAAACATTAAGGACTGCCCATGTGTCTGATTGTGTTCGCCTGGCGCCCCGGCCACGCCCAGCCTCTGGTCGTGGCGGCCAACCGTGATGAATTCTATGCACGCCCGGCAAAGCCCCTGGCGCAGTGGGTCGATACGCCTCAAGTGTATGCCGGCCGTGATCTGGAGGCCGGGGGCACCTGGCTGGGCATTGGCGCCAACGGGCGCTTTGCGGCGCTGACCAATATTCGTGAGCCGCACAAGCCGCCTTCACGGCGTTCGCGGGGGGAGCTGGTATCTGACTTTCTGAGTGGCAACCAGTCAATTGGCGAGTATTTCGCCGATGTTGGCCGCCGTTCTGTGGAATATGCCGGGTTCAATCTGTTACTGGGCACTGCCGATCAGCTCTGGCACTACAACTCCCAGGATGTCGCACCACAGCTGCTCGACGCAGGAATATATGGCTTGTCGAATGCCGGGCTGGATACGCCATGGCCCAAGTTGCTGAAAGCCAGGGCGGCTCTGGCCGAGGTTCTCAATGACCCTCAACCCCAGGCCCTGCTTGCACTGCTCAGTGATCGCCAGACAGCGCCCTTCAGTGATTTGCCTGATACCGGTGTGGGCCTGGCCACGGAAAGCTTGCTGTCGAGCGTATTCATTTCCAGCCCCAGCTACGGCACCCGCGCCAGCACCGCGCTGATTGTCAACGCAGACGGCTCGAGACTGATGGTTGAACACAGCTTTGGCCCGTTGGGTGGGCGCCTGGGAGAGGTAAGAATCCAGGGATGACTCGGATTCCACTGTAGGAGCGAGCTTTTAACAGCTCGCGCCTACAGTCCTGCAGAGGGACGATCAATACGGCTTGATCGCCGCCGGATTCATCATGCGGGTCAGGCCCATGTTTTTCAGGGCCAGTTGCACGGTGCTGCGAATCACCTGCGGGTTGTCGATGGTCATCACTTCGGCCAGCAGTTCCTTCGCGCGGCTCAGGCTGACCTGACGCAACATCCACTTCACTTTCGGCAAGTTGGTGGCGTTCATCGACAAACTGTCAAAACCCATGGCCATCAGCAAGATTGCCGCCGCCGGATCACCCGCCATCTCACCGCAAATACTGACCGGCTTGCCTTCGGCATGTGCATCGCGCACCACTGATTGCAGGGCCTGCAGCACCGCCGGGTGCAAGTAGTCATACAGATCGGCTACCCGCGGGTTGTTACGGTCCACGGCCAGCAGGTATTGGGTCAGGTCGTTGGAGCCCACCGACAGGAAGTCCACCTGGCGCGCCAGCTCCTTGGTCTGGTACACCGCTGCCGGAATTTCGATCATTACCCCGATTGGCGGCATCGGTACATCAGTGCCTTCGTCGCGCACTTCACCCCAGGCACGGTGCAGCAGGTGCAGGGCCTCTTCAAGTTCGTGGGTGCCGGAAATCATCGGCAGCAAAATACGCAGGTTGTTCAGGCCTTCGCTGGCCTTGAGCATGGCCCGGGCCTGCACCAGAAAGATTTCGGGGTGGTCGAGGGTGACGCGTATCCCGCGCCAGCCAAGGAACGGGTTGTCTTCTTTGATGGGGAAGTACGACAGTGACTTGTCGCCGCCAATGTCCAGGCTGCGCATGGTCACCGGTTGCGGATGGAAGGCTGCGAGTTGCTCGCGATAAATCGCCAGCTGCTCCTTTTCGCTCGGAAAGCGCTGATTGATCATGAACGGCACTTCGGTGCGGTACAGACCTACGCCTTCGGCGCCACGCTGCTGTGCACGGGCCACATCTGCCAGCAGGCCGGTGTTGACCCACAATGGCATGCGATGCCCGTCAGGTGTGATGCACGGCAGCTCACGCAAGGCATCCAGGCCTTGTGACAGCTGGCGTTCTTCTTCGACAACCTCGGCATATTGCTTGCGCAGCACATCGCTGGGGTTGGTGTAGACCTCGCCATGGTAGCCGTCGACGATCATCTGGATGCCGTCGACCCTGGAGTACGGCAGGTCAACCAGACCCATTACCGTCGGAATCCCCATGGCCCGGGCCAGAATCGCCACGTGGGAGTTGCCCGAACCCAGTACCGACACCAGGCCCGCAAGCTTGCCTTCGGGTACTTCACCGAGCATGGTCGCGGTCAGCTCTTCGCTGACCAGGATGGTGTGGTCGGGGTAGACCATGGTTTGCTGGCGGTCATGTTGCAAATAGGCCAGCAGACGCCGCCCGAGGTCACGCACATCCGACGCCCGCTCGCGCAGGTAGTCGTCGTCCATCAATTCGAAACGGTTGACGTGATCAGACACCACCTGGCGCAACGCGCCCTGGGCCCACTGGCCGGTCTTGATCACATTTTTGACTTCGCTGCCCAGCGACGCATCGTCGAGCATCATCAGATACACGTCGAACAGCGCCTGTTCTTCGGGCCGCAACTGGGTGGCGAGTTTTTTCGACACCGCGCGCATATCGTTGCGCACACCTTCGAGGGCGGTTTTGAACAGCGCAATTTCAGCCGGGATATCGGTAATGCTCTTGTCCGGAACCACGTCCAGATCGGCCGGGGGCAACATGACCACCGCCGTACCGACCGCCGCACCGGGCGAACCCGGTACACCGACGAACTTGGCTTCCTGAATGCCCTTGCCCTGACGTCCCAGGCCGCGGATCGAGCCCGTGGCTTCGGCATGGGCAATAACCCCCGCCAGCTGCGCGCTCATGGTCACGAGGAAGGCTTCTTCACCCTCATCGAACTGACGACGTTCTTTTTGCTGGATGACCAGAACCCCCACCACTCGGCGGTGGTGGATGATCGGCGCGCCGAGGAAAGAGGCATACCGCTCTTCACCGGTTTCTGCAAAGTAACGATAACGAGGGTGATCGGCGGCGTTTTCGAGGTTCAGAGGTTCTTCACGGGTGCCCACCAGACCCACCAGGCCTTCGTTGGGCGCCATGCTGACCTTGCCGATCGAGCGCTTGTTCAGGCCCTCGGTCGCCATCAGGACAAAACGATTGGTCTCTGGATCGAGCAAATAGACCGAGCAGACCTGACTGCCCATGGCCTCTTTGACGCGCAGCACAATAATCCCCAACGCCGCCTTGAGATCCTTGGCGGAGTTAACTTCCTGGACGATCTTGCGCAGCGTATTGAGCATGGCTCGGGGTCGAACTCCGTGTCAGGCGCGCGTTAAAAGGCGCGGGGCAAGCTCTTTGAGAGCGCGACGGTAAACCTCGCGCTTGAATGTCACCACCTGGCCCAACGGATACCAATAACTGACCCAACGCCAGCCATCGAACTCCGGTTTACCGGTCAAATCCATCCGCACCCGTTTCTCGTTGGAGACCAGGCGCAGCAAAAACCACTTTTGCTTCTGACCGATACACAGCGGTTGGCTATGGGTACGGACCAGACGTTGCGGCAAACGATAACGCAACCAGCCTCGCGTGCAGGCGAGTATTTCCACATCTTCGCGCTCAAGGCCAACTTCTTCGTTCAACTCACGGTACAAGGCGTCTTCCGGCGTCTCATCAGGGTTGATACCACCCTGGGGAAACTGCCACGCGTCTTGATTGATTCGGCGAGCCCAAAGTACCTGACCAGCATCATTTGTCAGAATAATCCCGACATTAGGGCGGAAACCATCGGGGTCGATCACGGCAACAACCTCGCAAACGCATGTCACCGCATTGTTCCACAAAGGTTGTGAAAGCAGCAACGCGCCTTCCCGCCTTATGTGCACTCTTATGAAAAGACCGTATTCTTGTGGCCTTTTAACAGACACTTCAGCGGGTAATTTCAATGCGACTGGCTTTATTCGACCTGGACAACACCCTTCTGGGCGGTGACAGCGATCACGCTTGGGGCGATTACTTGTGCCAGCGGGGCATTCTCGACGGCGACGCTTACAAGGCGCGCAACGATGCCTTTTATCAGGATTACCTGGCCGGCAAACTCGACAACGCCGCCTACCTTAATTTCAGCATGGAAATCTTTGGCCGGCATGACATGGCTCAACTGGATCAATGGCACCGCGAATTCATGCGCGATTGCATCGAGCCGTTGATGTTGCCCAAGGCACAAGCCCTGCTGGAAAAACACCGTGCAGCAGGCGACACGCTGGTCATTATCACGGCCACCAACCGCGTGGTAACGGCACCGATCGCCCAAAAGCTCGGCGTGGAACACCTGATTGCCACCGAGTGCGAAATCGTCGATGGCCGCTATACCGGGCGCAGCACAGACGTGCCGTGCTTTCGTGAAGGCAAGGTGACACGCCTGAACCGCTGGATCGAAGAAAATGGCTACAGCCTGGATGACAGCTGGTTCTATAGCGACTCAATGAACGACTTGCCGCTGCTGGAGCAAGTGACCCACCCGGTGGCGGTTGATCCTGATCCGAACCTGCGGGCCGAAGCCGAAAAACGCGGCTGGCCAGTGATGACGCTGCGCGACTGATCCCCCCCCCACCCCCACAACCTACTGCAGGAGCAAGCTCGCTCCTGCAGATGCAACAGGGTCAAACCGGCTTGGCACCCATCAGCCCGGCAATGGCGATAAAGCAAATCGTACAAAAAATCGCCAGCCCCAGCGTAAATCCAGGATGTCTGGCCACTCGCCCCAACCGCAGGCGATTGAGCCGTACCAGCAACCACAACCAGCTCAAGCCGCCCACCAGGTACAAACTGCTGCCCGCCAGCAACCACAGCTGACTCAGCGGCCAGCCGGCCATATGCACCAGAAACCAGCCGCTCACCGGCAACGCCACCAGGCACAGGGCCATTAGCGCCCAGACAAAAGCCCAGGGCCGTCTGACGATGCCGCCCGACAGGTCTTTATCCCCTGCCCGCCAGCGTCGAATCACCACCACCAGCAACACAATGGCGCTGACCAACAGCAGCAGTGTCGATACGCCATGCAGCAGTTTTAACGCGGTGAACGTTTCCATTTGATTAATCCCTTGAGCCGTTCAGTCAGCGTAGCGGCTATCGGCCAAGAAACAGCTGATACGCCGGGTTATCGCTCTCATCCCAATATGGGTAGCCAATCTCGGCCAGCGCGGCAGGCACCAGATGACGCTCATCGGCAGGCACTTGCAGCCCGGCCATGACCCGACCATCGGCCGCCCCGTGGTTACGGTAATGGAACATCGAAATGTTCCAGCGCCCGCCCAGCTTGTGCAGGAAGTTGAACAGCGCGCCCGGGCGCTCCGGAAACTCGAAACGGAACAGCAGTTCATCGCTGACCTTGGCTGCATGCCCGCCAACCATGTGCCGGATGTGCAACTTGGCCAGTTCGTTCTCGGTCAGGTCGATCACCGGGAAGCCCTGTTCGGTCAGGCTGGCCAGCAGTGCGCTGCGGGGGTCGTTTTCCGGATGGGTCTGCACCCCAACAAAAATGTGCGCCTCGCTGCCGGTGTGGTAGCGATAGTTGAATTCGGTGATCTGACGCTTGCCGACGGCCTGGCAGAACGCCTTGAAACTGCCCGGCACCTCAGGAATGGTCACCGCGATAATGGCTTCGCGGCCCTCACCCAGCTCGGCTCGCTCGGCCACATGGCGCAGGCGGTCGAAGTTGACATTGGCACCGGAGTCGATGGCAACCAGGGTCTGGCCACGCACACCGCGCTGCTCCACATACTTCTTGATCCCTGCCACACCCAGGGCGCCGGCAGGTTCGGTGATCGAGCGGGTATCGTCGAAAATATCCTTGATTGCCGCACAGATTTCGTCGGTGCTGACGGTGATGACTTCGTCGACGTAGTCTTTGCAGATATCGAAGGTGTGCTGGCCAATCTGGGCCACGGCCACACCATCGGCGAAAATCCCGACCGCAGGCAGCACCACGCGCTCGCCGGCCGCCATCGCGGCTTGCAGGCAGTTGGAATCATCGGGCTCGACGCCAATGATCTTGATCTCGGGACGCAGGTATTTCACATACGCGGCAATCCCGGCGATCAGCCCGCCGCCGCCCACCGGCACGAAGATCGCATCCAGCGGTGCCGGGTGCTGGCGCAGAATCTCCATCGCCACGGTGCCCTGCCCGGCAATGGTATGCGGGTCATCGTAGGGGTGAACGTAGACGTAGCCTTCCTTCTCGACCAATTGCAGCGAGTAGGCCAGGGCTTCAGGGAAAGTATCGCCATGCAGCACCACGATACCGCCCCGGGAACGAACACCTTCGACCTTGATCTCGGGGGTGGTTTTGGGCATGACGATGGTGGCCTTGACCCCCAGTACCTTGGCTGCCAGGGCCAGACCCTGTGCATGATTGCCCGCCGACGCGGTGACTACGCCACAGGCGCGCTCGGCGTCGCTCAAGTGCATGAGCTTGTTGTAAGCGCCGCGAATCTTGAACGAGTACACCGGCTGCAAATCTTCGCGCTTGAGCAAAATATGGTTGCCCAGCCGCGCGGTGAGCTGGTTGGCAGCTTGCAAGGGAGTTTCTACGGCAACGTCATAAACGCGCGAGGTGAGGATTTTCTTAACGTACTGTTCGAGCATCGGAAAGCTTCACTGGGCGGGTTGGCAGGGACCAAGGAGTCTACCCCAGCGTTTGCGCAACCGACCACACGAAAGGGAAGGTTTATTGGCCCGCTCCCCCATCCAGCGGCAGCGGGCTTGCCAGCGACCAGCATGGCGCCAGACATCAGGCCGTCCACATCCCCGGTTAGTTGCCTCTATAATGCCGGCCTTTCTGTTCCCCTTCCCGCCCGGAGCCCCCATGACCCAGGACCAACTCAAACAGGCCGTAGCCCAGGCTGCCGTCGACTTCATCCTTCCAAAGCTGGATGACAAGAGCGTTGTAGGGGTCGGTACCGGCTCCACGGCCAACTGCTTTATCGATGCCCTGGCTCTGCACAAGGGTGCCTTCGACGGCGCCGTGGCCAGTTCCGAAGCCACTGCCGCCCGCCTCAAGGGCCACGGTATTCCGGTTTACGAACTGAACACCGTCAGCGACCTGGAGTTCTATGTCGATGGCGCAGACGAAAGCGACGAAAACCTGAACCTGATCAAAGGCGGCGGCGCAGCCCTGACCCGCGAGAAGATCGTGGCCGCTGTGGCCAAGACCTTTATCTGCATCGCCGACGGCAGCAAGCTGGTCCCGGTACTGGGCGCGTTCCCACTGCCCGTTGAAGTGATCCCGATGGCCCGCAGCCATGTAGCCCGCGAACTGGTCAAGCTGGGCGGCGACCCGGTTTACCGCGAAGGTGTGGTGACGGACAACGGCAACATCATCATCGACGTGTTCAACATGCAGATCACCAACCCGGTAGAGCTGGAGCGTCAGATCAACGCCATCGTCGGCGTCGTGACCAACGGCCTGTTCGCTGCCCGCCCGGCTGACCTGCTGTTGCTGGGTACCGCCGAAGGCGTGAAAACCCTGACCCGCTAACCCCAACTTGTAGGAGCGAGCTTCTCAAACCGCCATCAAGAGCTCGCTCCTACGGTTTGTTTTTAATGTTTTATGGTTTTTTGAACACGTAAAACAGATTTGGCTCACTCACCACGTATAACGCTCCTTCGTCGTCCATGGCGACACCTTCCGCTTGTGGCACTGTTTTTTTCAGGCCATGACGGCCCTTTTTCAGCGACAGCGTGCTGATGGGCCGCCCGTCTATATCCAGCTCCAGCAACAACCTCGACTCATCGGACAAGGCCAGCAAATGCCCGCTGCGCTCGTCAAACTGCAAACTCGACAGATCGCGCACAAATAACCGGGCATCGCGCCGCGCATTGCTCACCACGTGGATGGCATACGGCGTTTGGGGATTGTCCTGAGGGAAGCCCCGCACTTCGTAAATCAGCATCGGATCCCGCTCCTTGGCCACAAACAGACGCTTGCCGACCGAGTCGTAGGCCAACCCTTCAAATCCCTTGTTACCCCGCTGATGGATCCCCAGCGTCAGCTGCTTCGCCTCCCGGGCATCGAGTACCTGAGTGTTGTCATCAACCTTGACCTTGAACAGCCGCTGCTCATGTTCGTCGGCAATCACGTAGGTATTGGCGTCAATAAACTCGACTGCCTCGGCATCGCCAAACCCGATCAGGGCAATACGCCGCAAAATCCGGCCATCCAGGCTCAACTCCACCAGTTCGCTTTTTTTGTTGGTCACGGTAAACAGGCTTTTACGCAGCGGGTCGTAGGTCAGTGCCGAGACATTGTCCTCAAGCCCTTCAATCACCTGGCCTTGCAGCACGGCGCGATACTCGCCCAGATTGATCGCTGCGGGGTTGGCCTGTTGCCATAGCCGGCTGACCTTGAACCAGGTGTGCTCGAACAGACGGTAATGTTGTGCGGCGAAACCCGCAGCCAGCAGAGTCAGGCACAGCACAAGAGCGGTAGCACGATTGAAGCGGCGCATTGAGACGAACCCTAAACAGATCAGGCGGGTGAAATACCACGACTGGCTGAACTCAAACTTAATAACGCCGCCGGTCTTGCGCCGCAACCGGCTCAAGGTTTTTTCGGAGTTTTCTCAAAGCGATAAAACAGATTCGGCTCACTGACCATATACAGGGTGCCGTTTTCATCGATCGCCACCCCTTCAGCCCGGGGAATGGTGTTTTTGAGACCATTGAAACCGCGCAGCAAGGTCATGAAACTGACCTGCTCGCCCAGTTCATCGAGCTCCAGCAACATGTGCGAATCCGCCGAAAGCACCAGGGTATGGCCCGTTCTCGGATCAATGCTCAAAGCCGAAAGGTTGCGCAAATCCAGTTCATCGCTAGGCACCTTCTGCTTGCTTCCAGAGAGGACCTGGCCGCCGTCGCTTTTCCATACATACAACTGCGGCGGGCGCTCTTCGCCCAGCAACAGTTGCTGGCGGCGCGGGTCCCAGGCAATGGCCTCGAAGGCTTTGTTCTGGTTCCTGGAGGGGCCCAGGTTGTACTTGGGGAAGTCGGCGATATTCAGGGTTTTGGTGTTGGCATCGATATTGACGATGGTCAGCAAGTGCTCACGCTCATCGACAATGGCCAGCAGACCATTTTCCATCACCGTCAGGCCTTCAGGGTTGCTCCAGCCCACCAGCGGAATTTTGCGCAGGACATCGCCATCGAGGGTCAGCTCCACCAGAAACGGGTTCTTGCCCATCACCGAAAACAGGGTTTTGCTCAGCGGGTTATAGGCCAGGTCCGACGCTTCATCCTTTTCCATCCCCGGTAATGGCTTGCCATCAATAACCGCCGTGTAGTCCGGCAACCACACGCTTTCGTTCTGTTCTTGCGGGTTCTCAAATTGCTCCAGCACCCACAACGCCCCCCGGTCATCCCAATGCATGATGGCCGCCACCCCATAGAGCACGGCGCCAAGCAGTACAAGCCAGTAATACCAGCGCAGGCTGAAGCGAGAGCGTGCAGGCGGGGTCAGCTGAGGGTCTGAAGCCATTTGAATAATCTTCCGGGAAATTTGGCAACGTCTAAATATCACAAAGCGGGCAAATCCACTGCCTGGCTCGAACCTATTATGCAGATGCGTTGTGAAATAAATGATAAATGCAGCGAAATACACACCGGAATCGGGGGGCTGTGAAAAAATGTTACGAGGCAGGCCTACCACGGCTTGCAAAGGGTTTTTCTAGCGCCACTGAGGAGTGCGTCGGGATCGTGCTCAGTGGGTCCCCTGAAAGGGTTTGAGTGGTTTGATCAAATACGTTTGCAACATGAATCAAAGATAAAAAAATCACAGCATATATAGACATGCCGATTAAAAAGCCGCACTTAAAGTTTCAGTGCGGCTATGTTCATGGGTCGTTCTGTTAGTTATGCGATCGGGTGTCGACTCCTGGAATACCTGAATGTAGTAAACGTTCTCTTCAAAGCCCCCTTGGTTTGATAGTCAAGCCAGGGCGGCTCGTCATTTTTCGAACGAGAGCTTAAAAATAGGAGCGAGGGGTACTAGAAGGTAACTGAAGAGGTGTAGCCGGCGAGGGTGACGTAGCTGACCAAGGTGTATTAACGGCGCTTCTGTTCGCTGAGTTGGTCTGCCCCGGATTTTGTAAATCACCACGGGACAAATACGGCAAAAGCCTCTCACGGACTGGTCCTTGTTCCAGCAAACAGGACAGATCCATATCGCGCATGGGTGGCACTCGCAGGGCTCCCCCGGGTAATGCAAAGCCGCAGCCCCTCTGGCGCAACAGCCAGCCAGGACGAATCGTCTATCCATATTCCTAAAAGTTAGTTCTTTTAATTTTTATACTCAATTAGGGTATATGCACCGGACCACCGGACTTTCCAGCTTTTATCTGCACCGCTCAAGCGGTGCTCCAATGAGATGCGAGGTAGGTATGGTCCGTAACACAATTACCCTTGTGGAAATCGCCAGGGCATTGCGTGCAGCCAAGGAGCAGCAGTGATGTCCAATCTGGCTAATGCACACCTGCAAAGCGACCTGGATGTCGCCCCCTTGTTGCTCGCAGCGCACATCCTGCGCACCGACAACGAAGCCCTTGAAGCCGCACGCGATCTGGCTGCCACCGCCCGTGAGCACGCGGCCAGGCGCGATCAGCAACGCAAATTGCCCTGGTCACTTATTGAGCAGTTCACCCGCAGTGGACTTGGCAGTATCTCCATTCCCCGGGAGTTCGGCGGGCCACAGGTTTCCTTCGTCACCCTGGCTGAAGTGTTTGCCATTATTTCGGCCGCCGACCCGGCGCTGGGGCAGATTCCGCAGAACCAGGTGGGCATTCTCAATCTGATTTCCAGCACCGCGAGTCAATCGCAAAAAGAGCAACTGTTCAGCAGCGTGCTGCAGGGCTGGCGCATCGGTAATGCGGGGCCTGAACGCGGCAGTAAAAACACCCTGGACTTGAAGGCACGCATAACCGCTGACAAGAATAATTTCGTCATCAGTGGTCAGAAGTTTTACTCCACCGGTGCACTGTTCGCGCACTGGATTGCAGTCAAGGCGCTCAACGACGACGGCAAACCGGTCATGGCCTTTGTTCGCCGCGGGACTCCCGGCCTGCGCGTTGTCGATGACTGGTCCGGCTTTGGCCAGCGCACCACTGCCAGCGGTACCGTGTTGCTCAACAGCGTGCGCATTGATGACGAACTGGTCATCGACAGCTGGCGTTTGGGCGAAGTGCCGAACATTCAGGGCTCGGTGTCGCAACTGATCCAGGCCGCCATCGATCTGGGCATCGCCCGCGAAGCCATCACCGACACCATCAGTTTTGTACGCGAACGTTCCCGGCCGTGGATCGACGCCAGGGTCGAGCGCAACAGCGATGATCCCTATGTCATCGCCGACATCGGCAAATTGAAGATCGAGTTGCATGCCGCCGAAGCCTTGTTGCGCAAAGCCGGCCGGGTACTGGATGAAGTCAGCGCCGCAACGATTGATGCGCAGGCCGCCGCCCGGGCCTCGATTGCCGTGGCCGAAGCCAAGGTGCTGAGCACCGAGCTGTCGTTGCTGGCCAGCGAAAAACTTTTCGAACTGGCGGGCAGCAGCGCCACCCTCGCCCGTTTCAACCTCGACCGACACTGGCGCAACGCACGGGTTCATACCCTGCACGACCCGGTCCGCTGGAAATACCACGCTATCGGCACCTACCGCCTCAACGGCACCCTGCCTGCCCGGCATTCCTGGATTTGACTACGGAGATACCCATGTCCCTGATATCCAAACAGGTCCCGGTCATCCGCAGTGATGCCGAGGCCCTGAGCGTAGCCCGTGAACTGGCCGCACATTTCAAACGCGAAAGTGCTGTACGCGACCGCGATCGACGCCTGCCGCTTGATGAACTCGAACTGTTTTCCCACACCGGCCTGTGGGGCATTACCGTGCCGCAGGCCTGGGGTGGCGCCGGCGTGTCCAATGTCACGCTGGCTCAGGTGGTGGCATTGATTGCTGCTGCTGACGCCTCGCTGGGGCAAATTCCGCAAAACCATTTCTATGCACTTGAAGTGCTGCGGGTCAATGGCACGCCGGCACAACAGGCGCGGCTATATGCCGAGGTCCTGGCCGGGCAGCGCTTTGGTAATGCCCTGGCCGAAATCGGCACTAAAACCGCCCACGACCGTACCACCCACCTGGCCAGGGCCGAAGACGGCTACCGCATCACCGGTCGCAAGTTTTACGCCACCGGCGCCCTGTATGCGCAGCGTATTCCGACCTCGGTGGTGGATGATAACGGCGTACAGCACCTGGCGTTCGTGCCCCGCGACAGCGACGGCCTGACCGTGATTGACGACTGGAGCGGCTTCGGCCAGCGCACCACCGGCAGCGGCTCGGTGCTGTTCGACAATGTGTTCGTCGCCGCTGATGACGTGATTCCGTTTCAAAGCGCCTTTGAGCGCCCGACCCCGGTTGGCCCGCTGGCGCAAATCCTCCATGCCGCCATCGACACCGGCATCGCCCGCGCCGCCTTTGAAGACGCGCTGCATTTTGTGCGCACCAAGACCCGGCCCTGGATCGACGCCACCAGCGATATTGCCAGCGAAGACCCGCTCACCCTGAAAAGCTTTGGCCGCCTGAGTGTGCGTCTGCATGCCGCCGAAGCCTTGCTGGAGCGCGCCGGTGAACTGCTGGATATCGCCCAGGCCAATACCCATGCCGGCACCGTGGCAGCTGCCTCGATTGCGGTGGCAGAAGCGCGCGCCATCAGCACCGAGATTTCGCTGGCCGCAGGCAGCACCCTGTTTGAACTGGCGGGCAGCCAGGCCACCCTCGCCGAACACGGGCTCGATCGCCACTGGCGCAACGCCCGGGTCCACACCCTGCACGATCCGGTGCGCTGGAAATATCACGCGGTGGGCAATTACTACCTCAACGATACGAACCCGCCATTGCGGGGGACCATCTGATGAGCAAAAAGAAAATCCTGATCAATGCCTTCAACATGAACTGCATTGGTCACATCAACCACGGTCTGTGGACGCATCCACGGGACAACTCCACCCAGTTCAACACCCTTGAATACTGGACTGAGCTGGCGCAGCTGCTGGAGCGCGGGCTGTTTGACGGGCTGTTTATCGCCGATATCGTCGGCGTCTACGACGTCTATCAACAGTCGGTTGATGTGCCGCTCAAGGAGTCGATCCAGCTGCCGGTCAACGACCCGCTGCTGCTGGTATCGGCCATGGCGGCCGTAACCAGAAACCTTGGCTTTGGCCTGACCGCAAACCTGACCTACGAGCCCCCGTATTTATTCGCCCGTCGCATGTCGACACTGGACCATCTGACCCGCGGCCGTGTGGGCTGGAACATCGTCACCGGGTATCTGGACAGCGCGGCCAAAGCCATGGGCCTGAGCGAACAGGTCGAACATGACCGGCGTTACGACCAGGCCGATGAATACCTGGAGGTGTTGTACAAACTCTGGGAAGGCAGCTGGGAAAACGGCGCCGTGGTCAACGACCCGGCACAGCGCATCTATGCCCGTCCCGACAAGGTGCACAAGGTCAGACATGCCGGCGAGTTCTACCAGGTCGAGGGCTATCACCTGTGCGAACCCTCACCCCAGCGCACGCCGGTACTGTTTCAGGCCGGCAGTTCGGATCGCGGTCTGGTGTTTGCCGGGCGCCATGCCGAGTGCGTGTTTATCAGTGGCCAGACCAAGGCGGCGACCAAAACCCAGGTCGACAAGGTTCGCGCCAGCGCCGCGGCGGCAGGACGCAACCCGGATGACATCAAACTGTTTATGGGCCTCAACGTGATAGTCGCGCCCACCGAAGCCCTGGCCCGGGCCAAGCGCGACGAGTACCTGGGCTATGCCAGTGCCGAAGCCGGGGTGGCGCATTTTTCCAGCTCCACAGGCATCGACTTTGCCGACTACGAACTGGACGAGCCGATCCAGTACGTGAAGAACAACGCCATCCAGTCCGCTACCAAAGTGCTGCAAAACAACGACTGGACCCGGCGCAAACTGCTTGAACAACACGCACTGGGCGGGCGCTACATGACATTGGTGGGCTCACCGCAACAGGTGGCCGACGAGCTCGAATCGTGGATCGAAGAGACCGGTCTGGACGGCTTCAACCTGACCCGCATCGTGACGCCGGAAAGCTATGTCGACTTTATCGATCTGGTAGTCCCCGAGCTGCAACGCCGGGGCTCCTACAAGACCGCATATGACACCGGCAGCCTGCGGCAAAAACTCTTTACCGAGGGCGACGCGCACTTGCCTGAACGGCATACGGGCGCCGCTTACCGCCAACCCGAATAACCCTGCAGGAGCGAGCTCACGAGCCGTCTGATGCTCGCTCCTGGAGGATTTGAATTCTGAATTTTTGAATGGAATTTGCCCCATGCACAAAAAACACTTAACCCCACTGGTTCTGGCGCTCGGACTGTTCAGCGGCATCGTGTTCGCCAGCGACGCCCCGCTCAAGGTCGGCACCACGGCGGCCTTTGCTCCCGCCCTTGAAACGACGGTGAACGAAGCCAGGAAGCAAGGCCTGGATGTCGAGCTGATCGAGTTCAGCGACTGGATCGCTCCCAACGTCAGCCTCAACAGCGGCGACATCGACGTGAACTACTTCCAGCACATCCCGTTCCTGGAAAATGCCAACGCTGCTGGCGGGTTTAACCTGGTGCCCTATGCCAAAGGCATCATCAACAACGTGGGCCTGTACTCGAAAAAATACAAAAGCCTGGACCAACTTCCCCAGGGCGCTACGGTGGCCATCGCCAATGACCCGATCAACAGTGGACGCGGCCTGCAACTGCTGGCCAAGGCCGGCCTCATCACCCTCAAGCCCGGCGTAGGCTACAAGGCGACCGAAGAAGATATCGTCGCCAATCCGAAAAACATCAAGATCCTGCAGGTCGAAGCCGTACAGCTGGTACGCGCCTATGACGATGCCGATCTGGTGCAGGGGTACCCGCACTACATACGCCTGTCGAAAAACTTCGATGCCAACTCGGCGCTGTTGTTTGACGGCATCGACCACCCGGAATACGTCATTCAATTCGTGATCCAGCCCAAGAACAAGGACGACCCGCGACTGGCCAGATTTGTCGATATCTACCAGCATTCGCCCGTGGTCAAAGCCTCGCTGGATAAGGCCTACGGCACCCTGTATCAACCTGGCTGGGATAACTGAACATGAACGTGGCAATTGCTCGCGAGCGGCTCGATCAGCCGCAGCCAAGCGCGACCCACACCCGGCTGCACCCTGAACTGAGCCAGGCCCATGTGCGTTTTATCGGTGTAGGCAAAACCTATGACGGCCAACAGGGGCCGGTGGATGCCCTCAAGGATATCGACCTGGCGATTCAGCACGGTGAGATTTTCGGCATTATCGGTCGCAGCGGCGCCGGCAAATCCTCGCTGATTCGCACCATCAATCGCCTGGAACAACCCAGCAACGGTCGCGTGCTGATCGATCAAATCGACATCGGTGACTTCGATGAAAACCGGCTGGTGGCGCTGCGCCGACAAACCGGCATGATCTTCCAGCACTTCAACCTGATGTCAGCCAAGACCGTGTGGCAGAACGTCGAGCTGCCGCTCAAGGTAGCTGGCGTACCCAGACTGCAGCGGGAACAGAAAGTCCGCGAGTTGCTGGAGCTGGTGGGCCTGCAAGGCAAGCACAAGGCCTACCCGGCGCAACTGTCGGGAGGGCAGAAACAACGGGTTGGCATTGCCCGCGCGCTGGTCCACGACCCGGCCATCCTGCTCTGTGACGAAGCCACCTCGGCCCTTGATCCGGAGACCACCCAGTCGATACTCGGTCTGCTGCGCGAGATCAATCAGCGCCTGGGCCTGACCATCATCCTCATCACCCACGAGATGGCGGTGATTCGCGATATCTGTCACCGCGTGGTGGTACTGGAACAAGGCCGGATCGTCGAGCAGGGCCCGGTGTGGCAAGTGTTCGGCGACCCGCAGCATGAGGTCAGCAAAACCTTGCTCGCACCGCTGCAGGACAACCTGCCCGAAGCCCTGAAAAACCGCATCAGCGCGCAGCCGGCATCGTCACATTCGAGTGTGATTCTGCGTCTGCGTTTTACCGGCAGCCAGGAGCAGGAACCGGACCTGGGTGCGTTGTTCAGCGCCCTGGGCGGTCAGGTGCGGCTGCTGCATGGCGGGGTTGAGCAGATTCAGGGGCACGCCCTGGGCCAACTGTTGCTCAGCGTGACCAGCAACTCTCTGGGGGCGGACGAATTACGCAAGCGCGCCGGACAATGGGCACAACAGGTCGAGGTCGTGGGTTATGGGATTTGAACGTCTATGGCAGGGTGTGATCGACACCTTTTTAATGGTCGGTGTGTCGTCACTGATCGCATTAATCCTGGGCATTCCGCTGGCGGTGATTCTGGTCACCAGCGGCAAGGGCGGTATTTATCAGGCCCCCAGGCTGAACCAGGCACTGGGCGCGTTCGTGAACCTGTTCCGTTCCATTCCCTTTCTGATTTTGATGGTGGCGCTGATCCCCTTCACCCGCCTGATTGTCGGCACTACCTACGGCGTCTGGGCTGCCGTCGTACCCCTGACCATCGCCGCTACGCCGTTCTTCGCACGGATCGCCGAAGTCAGCCTGCGCGAAGTGGATCACGGCCTGATCGAGGCCGCGCAAGGCATGGGTTGCAAACGCCATCACATCATTTGGCACGTGCTGTTGCCTGAAGCCTTGCCGGGCATTGTCGGCGGTTTCACCATCACCCTGGTGACCATGATCAACTCATCGGCCATGGCCGGAGCCATAGGTGCCGGTGGCCTGGGTGACATTGCCTACCGCTACGGTTATCAGCGCTTTGACACCCAGGTCATGCTGACCGTGATTGTGTTGCTGGTGGTGCTGGTGGCGTTGATTCAGCTTGGCGGTGATCGCCTGGCCCGCGTACTGAACAAACGCTGAGGTATAGTCGGCGGCCAGACTGCCGCCGACCGAGCCTGCCATGACCCTCGATGCAAAAACCCTCGAACAGATTGCTGCCACCACGCTGGAGCATTATCAGCAGAGTGCCGAAGGCTTTCGCGAAGGGACTCGCGACCATGATGTGAGCCAGAACATCGACGCATTACTGCGGCATATCCAGGGCAGCGCGCCATTTACCCTTCTGGATTTTGGCTGCGGCCCGGGGCGCGATCTGCAAACCTTCACCCGCCTGGGGCATGTAGCGGTCGGGCTCGA
Source organism: Pseudomonas sp. TMW22089 (assembly GCF_022496645.1). Classification (NCBI taxonomy): domain Bacteria; kingdom Pseudomonadati; phylum Pseudomonadota; class Gammaproteobacteria; order Pseudomonadales; family Pseudomonadaceae; genus Pseudomonas; species Pseudomonas sp. TMW22089. Next base: position 22,911 of record NZ_SCFG01000003.1, on the reverse strand, counting down.
CGGCACTGAACGCTTCACCCAGATGGCCCGCCAGGACAGTGGCTGTGAGGTATGGCATCAGGACTTTCTCAAGCTGGACCTGCCTGCCGAACACTTTGACGGCATCTTCGCCAACGCCTCGTTGTTCCACGTACCGACCCAAGAGCTTGCGCAAGTACTGGGCAAGCTGCACGCCACCCTGAAGCCTGGCGGCGTACTGCTGAGTTCCAACCCGCGCGGGGACAATCGAGAAGGCTGGAATGGCCAGCGTTACGGGGCATACCACGACCTGGAAAACTGGCAGGCGATGCTTACCGGGGCGGGTTTTGTCGAACTGGAACACTACTACCGCCCCCCCGGCCTGCCCCACGACCAGCAGCCGTGGCTGGTGAGTGTGTGGCGCAAAGCCTGACTCCCCGCCTTGAAAGCTCGCTCCTACAGGGGTTATGTAGACACATACAGAGATACTGCTGTGTCCTTGTGGTCCCGGCGCAACACTAATATTTCCCTTTGATATTTATTCAGAGGGCAAAGGAATGCCTGCTTTTCCTCATGCATGCCGACTCCGTACCGGGAGGTTTTCCGAAGAGGGGCGTATTTATTTGATGACGGCTGTCGTGAGGAATCGGCAGCCTTATTTCTATGACTTTTTTCTAAGCCGTCTGTTGGTTAATGAATTCAGGCGAACGCACACAGAAGGCCTTGTGGAGTCTCTCGCCTGGGTCGTGATGCCCGATCATTTTCATTGGTTGATCGAACTTCGAGACGCCAGCCTTTCGACAGTGATGCAACGGACAAAGTCGCGGAGTGCGCTAGCGATTGGCTGTGCCCTTGGGGGCCCGGTGAAACTCTGGCAAAAGGGCTATCACGACCGGGCGATTCGTTATGACGAGGATCTTGCAAGCGTCGCCCGCTATGTCGTCGCCAACCCCCTGCGTGCAGGTTTGGTAAAGCGTCCGGGCGATTACCCGCACTGGGACGCCATATGGCTGTAACCCTGTAGGAGCGAGCTTGCCTCGCGATCCAAACAACGCCATTGCCGGGCATAAAAAAACCCCGAGGGGCTTACACCGCTCGGGGATTGGTCTTTCATGCTTTACAACTTGGCGATGGATACTTCGGTGGATTTTACAAAGGCGATTACTTCGCTGCCCACTACCAGCTCCAGCTCTTTGACCGAACGGGTGGTGATGACCGAGGTAACGATGCCCGATGCCGTTTGTACGTCGATTTCCGAAAGCACGTCGCCCAGCACGATTTCCTTGATATGGCCTTTGAACTGGTTGCGAACGTTGATGGCTTTGATGGTCATGGTGTCGATTCCTGTCTTGGGATAGAAAAGTGCGGTTATTGCGCCCAGCGCAGTTGCGTAGGCAGCGGTGCAACGGGTTCCGGCTCAGGGGGCGAGCCAGGCAAGGCAAGTACCCGGTTGAGTACTTCTGTTTCCAGTGCCGCCAGCCGGTGCGATCCGCGCACCCGGGGGCGCGGCAGTTCGACTGTGAGGTCCAGCCCCACTTCGCCGTCTTCGATCAGGATGACCCGATCGGCAATCGCAACGGCTTCGCTGACGTCGTGGGTCACCAGCAATACGGTGAATCCGTGCTGGCGCCACAGGCGTTCGATCAGTTGCTGCATCTCGATGCGGGTCAAGGCATCCAGCGCACCCAAGGGTTCATCCAGTAACAACAGGCCCGGCTGGTGAATCAGCGCACGAGCCAGGGCCACACGCTGTTTTTGCCCGCCCGATAAAGCCGCCGGCCATTCATTGGCGCGCTCGGCCAGACCCACCTCTTCCAGCGCTTTTAGCGCCTTGGCACGCCAGTCGCCCTTGAGCCCTAGCCCGACGTTGTCGATGACTTTTTTCCAGGGCAGCAAACGCGCTTCCTGAAACATCAGCCGCGTGTCTTCGCGGACTTCTTCCAGTGCTGCCGTGCCTGCCAGCAGTTGGCCAGCCGTCGGTTGATCGAGCCCGGCCAGCAGGCGCATCAGGGTGCTTTTGCCACAACCGCTACGCCCGACTATCGCCACGAATTGACCGGCAGGAATATGCAGATTGATGTCACGCAGGACCTGACGCTCAGCAAAAGACTTTTGCAGGCCTTTGATGGCCAGCGGAATGCCCTGACGCAAACGCGGAGGTTGTTGAGCCGTCATGCTGCACCGCCTTTAACCACTTGATAGGCCGGGTGCCAGCGCAACCACACACGCTCCAGGCCCCGGGCCGCGGTATCGGCCAATTTGCCGAGCACCGCGTACAGAACAATCGCCAGCACGACCACGTCGGTTTGCAAAAACTCCCGGGCGTTCATCGCCAGGTAGCCAATGCCGGAGCTGGCGGAAATGGTTTCGGCCACGATCAGGGTCAACCACATAAAGCCCAGGGCAAAACGCACCCCCACCAGGATCGAAGGCAAGGCACCGGGCAGGATCACCTGGCGAAACAGGCTGAAACCGGACAGCCCGTAACTGCGCGCCATTTCCACCAAAGCAGGGTCTACGTTGCGGATGCCGTGATAGGTGTTGAGGTAGATGGGGAATAAAGTCCCCAGCGCCACCAGGAAAATCTTCGCCGACTCGTCGATCCCGAACCACAGGATGACCAGAGGGATGAGCGCCAGGTGCGGTACGTTGCGGATCATTTGCACCGAACTGTCCAGCAGGCGCTCGCCCCATTTCGACAAGCCGGTGATGAAGCCCAGCACCAGGCCGATGCTGCCACCGATGACAAAACCGACCCCGGCGCGCCAGCCGCTGATGGCGAGGTGTTTCCAGATCTCGCCACTGCGCACCAACTCGACCCCGGCCGCGAATACGGCGCTAGGGGCAGGCAGAATGCGGGTCGACAACCAGCCCGCCGATACCGACAGCTGCCATACCGCCAGCAGCAATACCGGCAAGGCCCAGGGCGCCAGTTTGTGGCCGATGCTATTGAGGCTTGAAGCCTTGCCCTTGCTCATGGCCGCCTCAACTCTGCGCAGCAGCTTTAGGAAGAATATCGTTGGCCACCATTTCGCCAAACGGACTCACGTATCCCGAACTTTTCGGCAGTTCCGGGCGCTCGATATCGAGGTGCGGAAACAGCAGTTCAGCCACCCGGTACGACTCTTCCAGATGCGGGTAGCCGGAAAAAATAAAGGTGTCGATGCCCAGATCGGCGTATTCCTTGACCCGTGCTGCCACTGTCGGGCCGTCACCCACCAGAGCCGTACCCGCACCACCGCGCACCAGACCGACCCCCGCCCACAGGTTGGGGCTGACTTCCAGATTGTCGCGGCTGCCGCCGTGCAGGGCAGCCATGCGCTGCTGGCCGACGGAATCGAAACGCGCCAGTGAAGCCTGGGCCCGGGCAATAGTGTCGTCATCCAGATGAGAAATAAGTTTGTCTGCCGCTTTCCAGGCCTCGTCGTTGGTTTCGCGCACGATGACGTGCAGGCGAATGCCGAAACGTACGGTACGTCCGTGTTTGGCAGCCTTGGCTCGTACCTGGGCAATTTTTTCGGCGACCGCAGCCGGTGGCTCGCCCCAGGTCAGAACCATTTCAACCTGCTCTGCGGCCAGATCCTGCGCAGCTTCCGAAGAGCCGCCGAAGTACAGCGGCGGACGCGGTTGCTGAATCGGCGGGTACAGCAACTTGGCGCCTTTGACCGTGATGTGCTGACCGTCGTAGTCCACGGTTTCGCCTTCGAGCACGCGGCGCCAGATGCGGGTGAACTCTACCGAGGCCTGATAGCGCTCTTCGTGGCTCAGAAACAGGCCGTCACCGGCCAGTTCTTCCGGGTCACCGCCGGTCACCAGATTGAACAGCGCGCGTCCGCCGGACAGTCGGTCCAGGGTCGCGGCCTGACGGGCTGCCACGGTCGGCGAGACGATACCCGGACGCAGCGCCACCAGAAATTTCAGGCGCTGAGTCACAGGGATCAATGCTGCCGCCACCAGCCACGAGTCTTCGCACGAGCGCCCGGTAGGGATCAGAACTCCGCCAAAACCCAGGCGGTCTGCCGCTTGTGCCACTTGTTGCAGGTAACCGTAATCAACGGCACGGGCGCCTTCGGAGGTGCCAAGGTAATGGCCGTCACCGTGGGTAGGCAGGAACCAGAAAATATTGAGGCTCATGGAGTTGTCTCCTGAATGGGTACGGCAAGCGTTAGTTGGCTTTGGCCACAGCGGCCGGTGGTGTCCAGATCACATCTTTCACAACCAGCGGCTTGGGAATCAGCTTGAGCTGGTAAAAACTGTCAGCGATTTTTTGCTGGGCGTTGACCACTTCAGGGGTCAAGAACTGCGCGCCGTAGCCCTGGCGCTTGACCGCCGTGCGGGTGATATCAAGCGCCAGGCCCAGGAGCGGCGCTACTTGCTGCGTGACTTCTTCCGGGTTGGCTTTGGCCCACTCACCGACATTGCGCACTTCTTCGATCAGGGTCTCGATGACCTTGGGATGCTGTTCGGCGTAAGGCTTGGTCGCCAGGTAGAACTGATGATTGTCGGCAAGCGCGCTGGCATCACGCAGGGTGCGTGCCTGCAGCTGTTGTTCGGCAGCGGCCTGGTACGGGTCCCAGATGACCCAGGCATCGACACTGCCCCGCTCAAACGCGGCACGGGCATCGGCGGGCGGCAGGAATATGGTCTGGATATCGCTGTACTTCAGGCCGGCGTCTTCCAGGGCACGCACCAACAGGTAGTGAACGTTGGAGCCTTTGTTGAGTACGACCTTTTTGCCTTTGAGGTCTTTGACCGATTTGATCGGCGAATCCTTGGGCACCAGAATCGCTTCGCTGGTCGGAGCGGGCGGCTCGTAGGCGACATACAGCAGATCGGCACCGGCGGCCTGGGCGAACACCGGCGGGGTTTCACCCGTCACGCCGAAGTCGATGGAGCCGACGTTCAGGCCTTCAAGCAACTGCGGGCCACCGGGGAATTCAGTCCATTGCACCTCGACACCCTGCTCGGCCAGACGCTTCTCCAGCGTGCCCTTGGCCTTGAGCAGCACCAGGGTGCCGTACTTTTGATAACCGATACGCAGGGCATCGGCCTGAGCGTGTAAAACGACGCCAAAGGACACGGCCGCAGCTAACAGTGCGACCACTCCACGACGCAAAATGACAGGGCGCATGGCGCTCTCCTATTAAGGTTCGAGATTCGGGTTGCACCTGCCGGGCCGTTAGCGGATCGGTAAGGCGGAATTGCTTGAAACTGTGGGCTGTATCTGTGGGAGCTGGCTTGCCGGCGCTGGCATCACTGCATCGCCTCAGGCAATCCGGGGCGCCTCAATCGCTGACAAGCCAGCTCCCACACAGATGCCGTGGCATCGATTGGTTCAGATACTCCAGCGAGCCGTGCGCAGGCGCTTGTTGAGAATGTTCGGGTCCAGCGGTTTCGGACGGCGGGCCAGGGCGCTGTAAAACTGCTCCAGAGCCTCGCTCAAGCGTTGTTCCAGGATCGGCACCAGTTGCGCTTGTGCGCCGCCTTCGCCGTAAGCGATCTGGCTGTCATCGGCAAAAATGCCGTGCAGCATTTCCTGAGCCTTGAGCGCAGAGAGCACCGGCTTGAGGGCGTAGTCCACGGCCAGCATGTGGGCGATGCTGCCACCCGTAGCGATGGGCAATACCACTTTATGGCTCAGGGCGCGCTCAGGCAGCAGATCAAGGATGGTTTTCAGTGCACCGCTGAACGAGGCCTTGTACACCGGCGTCGCAATCACCAGGCCATCTGCATTTTCAATGTGTTGCAACAGATTGATGATTTGCGGACTGTCAAAACGTGCGTGGAGCAAGTCTTCGGCCGCAAAGTCACGTACCTGGTAACTCACGACTTCTACGCCTTGCTGGTTGAGCCAGTGTTTGGCGCGGTCCAGCAGCACCCCGGAGCGGGATCGTTGGCTTGGGCTACCTCCGAGTGTCACGACCAGCATCGGGCATTTCCTTGAGTGAATGTGTGCAATTCGCTGTCAGCGTTTTCGCTTGAGTGAGAAGACCTTAACAGGTGATTTATATATCTATAAATCATATTTATTCATTTGTTTATTCCTTAAATGAATATGAGATTTGACGATTCAAAGCGCAAAAAAAAGGGCCGTCGAAACGGCCCCAAACCCTGTTGCACTTGAAGATGGAAACTCTGCAGGAGCGAGCCGTGCAGATCAAAAAGATCGCGAGCAAGCTGGCTTCTACAGGAGAGGATTATTTGTTTGGCTGCGGCGTGAGGCGCAGGTAGGGCTTCACAGCGCGGTAGCCCTTGGGGAAGCGCTTCTTGATTTCGTCTTCATCTTTTAGCGACGGCACGATCACCACTTCGTCGCCGTCCTGCCAGTTGGCCGGGGTGGCAACTTTGAAGTTGTCGGTCAGTTGCAACGAATCGATCACGCGCAAAATTTCATTGAAATTGCGTCCGGTGCTGGCCGGATAGGTGATGGTCAGGCGAATCTTTTTGTTCGGATCAATCACGAACAGCGAGCGCACCGTCAGGGTATCGCTGGCATTGGGGTGAATCAGATCGTAGAGATCGGACACTTTGCGATCGGCATCGGCCAGGATCGGAAAGTTGACCTGGGTGTTCTGGGTTTGGTTGATGTCTTCGATCCAGCGGTGATGCGAGTCCACCGGGTCGACGGACAGCGCGATGGCTTTGACCCCGCGTTTGGCAAATTCGTCCTTGAGCTTGGCGGTGAAACCCAGCTCGGTGGTGCAGACCGGGGTGAAGTCCGCCGGGTGTGAAAACAGCACGCCCCAGTTATCGCCCAGCCATTCATGAAAACGAATCTTGCCGGCGCTGGAATCCTGTTCGAAATCGGGGGCGATGTCGCCGAGTCTGAGGCTCATGGTGCAGCTCCTTTTTATAGGGAATGGCAGGGCGTGATGGACTTACTCTGCCTGCACCATGAACTAATTAAAAAGAATAAATATCGATTTGGTTAGAGCATAAAGGAATATTAAAAACTGTTTCATTGGACGCGGCCAAGGCATGGGGCCACTCTGGATTCAGGTTTAGGCAAGGGGAGCGGCAGGGAGCTGCGACATTCAAATGTGTTGCGAATTGATCGATTCGGTCTTCGGTAAACACCCTGCCCGGCATTGCGCCGGGCAGGATTTTTCTTGCCTGTTACTACAACCGGCTTACAGCAACGGAATCGAGTAGCTGACGATCAGACGGTTTTCGTCCTGGTCGCGCTGGTTGGCAATGTCGTTGCGCCACATGGCGTTTTTCCACATGAAGCCGAGGTTTTTCAACGCGCCTTCCTGTACCACGTAGGCCACAGTGATATCGCGTTCCCACTCGGAAGCGCCATTGCTGGTCTGCTTGTTGCCGCTGTAGGTGTCGATGTTGTCGCCACGCAGGTAAACCGCGCCCGCCGTCAGGCCGGGAACGCCAAGCTTGGCGAAGTCATACGAGTAGCGAGCCTGCCAGGTACGTTCGCCAGCACGGGCGAACTTCTGGATTTGCATGTCGGTAGTCAGGTAAGCCGACGAACCGTCGCCCTGGTTCAGCCAAGGGAAGTCACTGCTGCCGTTGCTGACCTGGTAACCGCCACCGAAGGTGTGACCTTCAACGGTGTACAGGAACAGACCGCTGTACAGGTTGTTATCAACCTTGCCTTTGCCGTTGCCCGTCGAGCTATGGGCGTAGTCACCGGAGGTGTAATACAGCGGATCATGGCCGTTTTTACCGTCATCGGAGCTGTTGAAGTAGCGCAAGTCAGTTTTCAACACGCCCGGACCGATGGACCAGTTGTGGGTCAGACCCAGAAAGTGTTGCTTGTAGAAATCTTCCAGATTGCCGTAGTAGTACTGCAGCAACAGGTCTTTGTTGACCTTGTAGTCGGCACCGCCGTAATAGAACTTGTTAACAAATTTGCCGGTGTCGTAGTTGGAGCCACCGTTGGCGCCAGCAATCGACAAGCCTTCGTTGTTGGTGGAGTTACGACCCTTGGCGTGTTCGATCTGGCCGCCGGTGAAGGTCAGGTCCTTGAACTCGCTGGAGGTGATCTGGCCACCCTGGAAGGTTTGCGGCAGCAGGCGACCGTCGTTGGTCACGATGACCGGCAGTTTTGGCTGCAAGGTACCGATGCGCAATTCAGTCTGGGAAATCTTGGCTTTAGCCGTCAGGCCCAGGCTGGAGAAATCGTCCACAGCGTGGTCGCCGTCGCTTGGGAATACCGAGCCACCGGCGTTCAGGCCAGTCGGGTTACCGTGCTTGGCAGTGCTGGAGTCCAGCTTGACGCCCAGCAGGCCAATTGCATCCACACCAAAACCAACTGTGCCCTGGGTGAAACCCGAGGTGTAGTCCAGCTGGAAGCCTTGGCCCCATTCAGCGGTGTAGTTGGAGTTCTTCGGCGCACCCGAATCACGGTTATCGTTGTTGATATAGAAGTTACGCAGTTTCAGCGTGGCCTTGCTGTCTTCAATAAAACCGGCAGCGCTTGCCTGTTGCGCCAACAAACCTACGGCCACAGCGATGGCCAAGGTGGACTTGTTCATGGTGTTGCTCCTATGCGTTTCTAATTTTTGTAGTTCTTTAACCCAAGATCTGACGTCTCGGTGCTACAGATGCGCGATTAGCGCCGGACAATGACTGACAAGTCAATCGTAACCAATCATGTCTACGACCTTTGTCTAGTCGTCTGCCATTTATGCGCAGGATAATGGCTACTCCATAAAACTAAAAAGAATTGTTTAGAATTTTTTCAGATCGAATGGATATATGTCTAAATATTACCCGCGCAAAATCGGAGGAATCCTATCGGCCTTTTGTCTAATTCCTAAACAAAAATTTATGAATTTTTTAATAACATTTAGCGCTTAACTCCTACCCGATCAGTTGCCAGGCGAAACACCGGAGCAGATAAAGCTCGCGCGCGTTTGTGCATGTTGCGGAACAACATAAGCTAATGCTTAAAAGTTATTTATTTACGCATTATTAGATCATTTAACCTCGCGCTCTGCCGATATCCGGCCACCTGCCGAGGAGCTACTTGATGAAACTGCACTCTCCATTACGCCTTTTGGCAGCTTTGTCCCTGGCGGGTGCCAGCTTCTTTGCCCAGGCCGCAGCCAACGACGTGACCGTGGCCTACCAAACCACCGTAGACCCGGCGAAAGTCGCCCAGGCCGACGGTGCTTACGAGAAAGCTACCGGAGCCAAAATCAACTGGCGCAAATTCGATAACGGCTCCGACATCATTGCCGCCATTGCCTCGGGCGATGTGCAGATCGGCTACCTGGGTTCAAGCCCGCTGACCGCAGCCATCACCCGCAAGGTGCCGGTGGAAACCTTTTTGATCGCAACCCAGATCGGCGGCGCCGAAGCCCTAGTGGCCCGTGACGGTTCCGGGATCAATGGCCCGCAGGACCTGATCGGCAAGAAAATCGCCGTGCCCTTTGTCTCTACCGGCCACTACAGCCTGCTGGCAGCGCTCAAGCACTGGAATATTGATCCTTCGAAAGTACAGATTCTGAACCTGGCGCCGCCGGCCATTGTGGCGGCCTGGAAGCGTGGCGATATCGATGCCACCTATGTGTGGGACCCGGCATTGGGCGCAGCCAAGGAAAACGGCAAGGTGCTGATCACCTCTGGCGAGCTGGCCAAATTCGGCGCACCGACCTTTGACGCCTGGATAGTGCGCAAGGACTTCGCCGCCAAGCACCCGGAAATCGTTAAAGCGTTCGCCAAAGTCACCCTGGATGCTTACGCCGACTATCACAAGGACCCAAAAGCCTGGCTGGCCAATCAAAGCAACGTCGACAAGGTGGTGAAGCTCTCGGGCGCCAAAGCGGCTGATATTGCGCTACTGCTGCAAGGCAACGTCTACCCGCTGGCCGCCGATCAGGTGGTTCTGCTGGGCGCACCTACCACCAAAGCGCTGACCGACACCGCGACCTTCCTCAAAGAGCAAGGCAAGGTCGACGCGGTTCTGTCGGACTACGCGCCGTCGGTTAACGCCAGTTTCATTACTCAATAATTTTCGCCCGCTGAGGAGTCGACCGTCATGGCCTTGTTATCACTGGAGCGTATCAGCGCACAGTACCCGGGCGCAGCTGAGCCGGTGCTGTCGGATATTTCCGTCAGCCTCGGCCCTCAGCAACTGCTGGTCGCCCTTGGCCCGTCGGGCAGCGGCAAAACCTCCTTGCTGAATCTGATCGCCGGTTTTGTTGAACCCAGCGGCGGACGCATCACCCTCGACGGGGCTCAGGTCAAAGGGCCAAGCGCCGAACGCGGAGTGGTGTTTCAGGACGATGTACTGCTGCCCTGGCAGGACGTGCTGGCCAATGTGGCCTTCGGCCTTGAACTGGCAGGAGTCCCCCGCAACAAGCGTGAAAGCCGCGCCCGTGAAATGCTGGCGCTGGTGGATTTGTCGGGCTTTGAACAGCGCCGCGTCTGGGAGCTTTCGGGCGGCCAGAAACAACGTGTCGGCCTGGCTCGGGCCCTGGCGGCCGACCCGCGCGTGTTGCTGATGGACGAACCTTTCGGCGCACTGGACGCCTTCACCCGCGAACAGATGCAAGAGTTGCTGCTGCAAGTGTGCAAGCGCACGGACAAACCCGTATTTCTGATTACCCACGACATTGAAGAAGCGGTTTTTCTGGCTACCGACCTGATTTTGCTCGCGCCCAATCCGGGCCGCATTGTTGAGCGGCTGAGCCTGGACTTCGGTCAGCGTTACAACGCCGGCGAATCGGCCCGTTCGATCAAATCCGATCCGCGCTTTATCGAAACCCGTGAACACGTGCTGGAACGTGTGTTTTCCCAACGCGGTGCCGCCCGGCACCAGGAGCACGCATGAGCAGTTATGAAGCCGTCGCCGAAGCTGCAGTTGCAGCGCCCCACGCACCGCGCCCGGTAAAACGCAGCCTGAGTACGCGCTGGATCAGTGTCCTGACCATCCTCACGCTGCTTGCCGTCTGGTGGGCCGTGACTGCCGCCGGACTCATCGAGCCGCTGTTTTTGCCGCCACCTTCGGCCGTGCTGGAAAAAGGCTGGTTGCTGGCGACCACAGGTTATATGGACTCCACCTTGTGGCAGCACCTGGGCGCCAGTCTGACCCGTATCGGCCTGGGCCTGGGCTTTGCGATTCTGACCGCGGTGCCGGTGGGCATCGCTATCGGCCACAACCGCATCGCGCGGGGGATTTTCGACCCGCTGATCGAGTTCTATCGGCCGATTCCGCCGCTGGCCTATTTGCCGCTGATTGTGATCTGGTGCGGGATTGGCGAACTGTCGAAAGTACTGCTGATTTATCTGGCGATCTTTGCCCCGATTGCAATTGCCACTGCCACCGGCGTGCGTACCGTCGACCCGGCCAAAGTCCGCGCCGCCCAGTCGCTGGGTGCCACTCGCTGGCAGTTGATTCGCCATGTGATTTTGCCCAGCGCCCTGCCGGACATTCTGACCGGTGTGCGTATCGGGCTGGGCGTGGGCTGGTCGACCCTGGTGGCAGCCGAGTTGATCGCAGCCACCAGCGGCCTGGGTTTTATGGTGCAGTCCGCTGCGCAATTCCTGGTCACCGACGTGGTGGTCCTGGGGATTCTGGTGATTGCCATCATCGCCTTTGCCATGGAAATGGGCCTGCGCGCCCTGCAACGCAAGCTGGTGCCGTGGCACGGCCAGGCTCACTAGATACTTCGAATTGCACTCGACGCTGATCAATCGGCGCGCTGATAAAGAGATAGACCATGAGCCTGACCATTACCCCGATTAGCTCTGCCCTTGGCGCCCAGATTGACGGCGTCGATCTGACCCGGCCTCTGAGCCCGCTGCAGCGTGATGCCATCGAGCAGGCGCTGCTCGAATATCAGGTGATTTTCTTTAAACAACAGTCGATCACCCCGCAACAGCAAGCACGCTTTGCGGCCAATTTTGGCGATCTGCATATTCATCCGATTTATCCCAACGTACCGGAACAACCTGAAGTGCTGGTGCTGGACACGGCCGTTACCGATGTCCGTGACAACGCGGTGTGGCACACCGACGTGACCTTCTTGCCGACCCCGGCGCTGGGCGCGGTGCTGAGTGCCAAGCAATTGCCGGCTTTTGGCGGCGATACCTTGTGGGCCAGCGGGATTGCAGCGTTCGAGGGTCTGTCCAGGCCACTGCAAGTGCTGCTGGATGGTTTGACCGCTACCCACGACTTCACCAAATCGTTCCCGCTGGAGCGTTTTGGTTCGACACCCGAAGATTTGCAGCGCTGGGAACAGACCCGCAAAAACAACCCGCCGCTGTCGCACCCGGTGATCCGCACGCACCCGGTCAGCGGGCGCAAATCGTTGTTCGTCAACGAAGGCTTCACCACCAGAATCAATGAACTTTCAGAGGCTGAAAGCGAAGCGATCCTCAAGTTGCTGTTCGCCCACAGCACCCGCCCGGAGTACACCATCCGCTGGCGCTGGCAGGAGAACGACGTAGCGTTCTGGGACAATCGCGTGACCCAGCATTACGCCGTGGATGATTACCGCCCGAATCGCCGCGTGATGCACCGCGCAACTATCCTCGGTGATGCGCCCTTCTGACCTGCAGAGGCAAGCTTGTTGCAGGAGCGAGCTTGCCTCGCGAGCTCTTCACGACCCGGGATACAGCGTTAAAAGCTCGCGAGACAAGCTCGCTCCTACAGGGGTAAGGCCGGGCTTGGGCGTTTGGGCAGGTACGGCGGCAGGTACAACCCCAGATAGGCATCGACCACCCGCGCGCCTTCTTCGGCCATGCGCGGGGTGATGCTGCCGTTTATCTGGATGGAGCGCGCATACACGCGGTCACCCAACTCCATGGCCAGGGCAAAAACGTCCACCTCTTGCGGCAGTACCGGAAGCTCGAAGTGGCGCATAAACAACCCGTGCATCAACTGGCCCAGTTCAAGGTCGTGCTGACTGTCGGCCCGGGTCACTTCGGTAAGCCCGTGCTGGGCCAGAATCAGCTGCCGGGCGGCCGCATCCTGGTGGTAAATGGTCAGCATGCGTTGCTCGATAATCCGCGAAAGATCACGCCAGCCATTGAGCTCGTCATGGGCAACCGGTTGTTTCAGGCAGGCGCGGAACGCGCCGTGGACATCACTCGTCAGGGCCTGGAGCAACGCCGGCACACTGGGGAAAAAGTGATAGACCGATGACGGCGCAATTGCCGCACGCTGCGCCACACTGTAAATCGACAGGCTGGACACCCCCTCGGCGGCGAGCAATGTGCGGGCGGCGTCGAGTATCGAATCAATTCGGACCTGACTGCGGGCGCGGGGCTTGCGAGGTGTAGCGCGGGGCGAGGCGGGGCGCGTCATGGGTGTCTCCTGCGGGGCAGCAGGCATTGTACGAGCCGGGCTGGATGTTCGCCACAGACCTTCGCCTGGATCGCCGGTGCTGGTGCGCACATAAAAAAACGCCACCGGCTGTTGGCCGATGGCGTTTTCAGGACTGCAACCGCTTACACGGTATGCAAGTACCAGTTGTACTCGAGGTCGGAGATGGAATGTTCAAACTCTTCCAGTTCGCTCTCTTTACAGGCCACAAAAATATCGATGTATTTAGGGTCGATATATTTGGCCATCACTTCGCTGTCATCCAGCTCGCGCAGGGCATCACGCAAGTTGTTCGGCAGGCTTTGCTCGTTCTGCTCGTAGGAGTTGCCTTCTACCGGTGGTGGTGGCTCGATCTCGTTGGTCAGGCCGTGGTGCACGCCCGCCAGAACCGAGGCCATCAACAGGTACGGGTTGGCATCGGCGCCAGCCACCCGGTGTTCCAGACGCACGGAGTCAGAAGAACCGGTCGGTACCCGCAGGGCCACCGTACGGTTGTCCAGGCCCCAGCACGGCGAGTTCGGCACGTAGAACTGTGCGCCGAAACGACGGTAGGAGTTGACGTTAGGGCAAAGGAACGCCATCTGCGCCGGTAGGGTCTCGAGCACACCGCCGATCGCGTGACGCAATGCGGCGTTCTGCTCGGGATCCTCGCTGGCAAAAATATTTTTGCCCTCTTTGTCCAGAATCGAAATATGTACGTGCAACCCGTTACCCGCCTGGCCCGGATAAGGCTTGGCCATGAACGTGGTGTCCATCTCATGGTCGTAGGCGATGTTTTTGATCAGACGTTTTAGCAGTACTGCGTAGTCGCAGGCCTTGATCGGGTCGGCAACGTGGTGCAGGTTCACTTCGAACTGCGCCGGGGCACTTTCTTTAACGATGGCGTCAGCCGGGATGCCTTGCTCTTTGGCACCTTCCAGAATGTCCTGGAGGCAGTCGACGTATTCGTCGAGATCGTCGATCAGGTAAACCTGGGTCGAATGCGGACGCTTGCCGGAGATCGGCGAGCGCGGCGGTTGTGGACGCCCGTTAACGTTCTCCTGGTCAATCAGGTAGAACTCGAGCTCGAAAGCGGCGCAGATGGTGAGACCCATGTCGTCAAATTTCGTAACAACTTGACGCAATACTTCGCGAGGGTCGGCGAAGAACGGCTCACCTTCGAGTTCGTGCATGGTCATCAGCAGTTGCGCAGTGGGGCGCTTTTGCCATGGTTCATTGCACAGGGTGTCAGGAATTGGATAACAGATTCTGTCTGCGTCACCGATATCCAGACCCAGACCGGTGCTTTCCACCGTTGAGCCATTGATATCCAGCGCAAACAGAGAGGCTGGCAGGTTGATGCCTTTCTCGTAAACCTTGTGGAGACTGGTGCGTTCAATGCGCTTACCGCGCACCACACCATTCATATCCGCAATTAGAAGGTCAACGTACAGAACCTCAGGATGTTCCTTAAGGAACGCGTTCGCTTCGTTAAGCTGAACGGCACGCGGGGGTACCGACATGATGCAACACCTTTGTTGTTAAAAATATCAATCATTGAGCGCTACGGGATTCAGTCAACCCGAACGGCATACCGAAGTCAAGCAGCCTATTTTTTGCCCTGAAAAAGGGCTTAAAGGCCATTTTTGACGCTTTTCAGGGCGTCTTTGCCCTTTTAAAAACCTTGCCGCCCGCAGGCTTGAGCGGGGCGTATTGTATTTTTTACGGGGGTGTTGTGTAAAAAAATGAACAAGGCTAAGCTCGATTCAAACCCATAACAGCAATAATACCGGGGTGTTACATGTCACGCCTGCCGTTAATCGGCGTCACCGCCTGCACCAAGCAGATCGGTTTGCATCCTTATCACATCACTGGCGATAAGTACGTGCGAGCAATCGCGGTGGCCGCCAAAGGCTTGCCTCTGATCCTTCCGTCCTTGGCGGAACTGATTGATCCGACCAATATTCTGGACAGTCTGGACGGACTGCTGTTTACCGGGTCACCGTCCAATATCGAACCTCATTTATATCACGGCCCCACCAGCGCGCCTGACACGCTGCATGATCCTGACCGTGATCGCACCACCCTCCCCCTGATCCGTGCCGCTCTCGCCACAGGTGTTCCTGTGCCGGGGGTCTGTGGCGGGTTTCAGGAATTGAATGTAGCCCCGGGTGGCTCACTTCACCAGAAATTGCACGAAGTCGACGGCTTCATCGGGCATCGAGAAGACCCCAGCGCACCGAGTCACGCCATGCAACATTCAACCGGGCGGCGTACTGGCAGGCCTGGCTCCGGACGGCCTGGTGGAGGCGGTTTCGATCGAAGGCGGCAAGGCTTTTGCTTTAGCCGTGCAATGGCACCCCGAATGGCAGGTAAGCTCTAACCCGATTTATCTCGCGATGCCTGCAGAAGGCGCGCCACTCAACACGACGCGGATGCGTCAGTAAACGCCTGACTTATCCAAGTCAGGACACTCAGCCCAGAGGCATTTATGAGTAACAACCTCGACCAGCTCACCGATTGGTTGAAAGACCACAAGATCACAGAAGTCGAATGCATGATCGCCGACCTTACCGGGATTACACGCGGGAAGATTTCGCCGACCAACAAGTTCATTGCCGAAAAAGGCATGCGCCTGCCCGAGAGCGTTTTGCTGCAAACCGTAACGGGCGACTATGTCGAAGACGACATCTACTACGAGCTGCTGGACCCTGCCGATATCGACATGATCTGCCGGCCGGATCAGAACGCTGTCTTTATGGTGCCCTGGGCGATCGAGCCTACGGCCCAGGTGATTCACGACACCTACGACAAACAAGGCAACCCGATTGAGCTGTCGCCGCGCAACGTGCTGAAAAAGGTCCTCAAACTCTATGCCGACCACGGCTGGCAGCCGATCGTGGCGCCAGAAATGGAGTTTTACCTGACCAAGCGCAGCGACGACCCGGACTACCCGTTGCAGCCGCCGATCGGGCGTTCAGGACGCCCGGAAACCGGCCGTCAGTCGTTCTCCATTGAAGCGGCCAACGAATTCGATCCCCTGTTCGAAGATGTATACGACTGGTGCGAGCTGCAAGAACTGGATCTGGACACCCTGATCCACGAAGACGGCACCGCGCAGATGGAAATCAATTTCCGTCACGGCGACGCACTGTCGCTGGCCGACCAGATTCTGGTGTTCAAACGCACCATGCGCGAAGCCGCGCTCAAGCACGACGTAGCCGCTACCTTCATGGCCAAACCCATGACCGGCGAACCGGGCAGCGCCATGCACTTGCACCAGAGCATCATCGACATCGAAACCGGCAAAAACATCTTCTCCAATGAAGATGGAACCATGAGCCAGCTGTTCCTGAATCACATCGGCGGCTTGCAGAAGTTCATTCCCGAGCTGCTGCCACTGTTTGCACCGAACGTGAACTCCTTCCGCCGCTTCCTGCCTGATACCTCGGCGCCGGTAAACGTGGAATGGGGCGAAGAGAACCGCACCGTAGGTCTGCGCGTACCGGATGCCGGCCCGCAAAACCGCCGGGTCGAGAACCGCCTGCCGGGGGCCGACGCCAACCCGTACCTGGCCATTGCTGCCAGCTTGCTGTGCGGCTACATCGGTATGGTGGAAGGGATCAATCCGAGCGCGCCAGTGGTGGGCCGCGGTTATGAGCGCCGCAACCTGCGCCTGCCGCTGACCCTGGAAGAAGCCCTGGCACGCATGGAAAGCAGCAAGACTGTAGAGAAATACCTGGGCACCAAATTCATTGCGGGTTACATCGCAGTCAAACGTGCCGAGCATGAAAACTTCAAGCGTGTCATCAGTTCGTGGGAGCGGGAATTCCTGCTGTTCGCCGTCTGATCCACCCCGTCTGTCACCAGAGTGCTGTGCCAGGAAGGCGCGGCACCTAACGGAATAAAGGAGAGTGCTTTATGACTAACAAGAACCCGCAAACCCTCCACTGGCAACAACTGAGCAACGACCATCACCTGGCGCCGTTCAGTGATTTCAAGCAATTGAAAGAAGTCGGTCCACGCATTGTCACCCACGCCAAGGGCGTGTACCTGTGGGACAGCGAAGGGCACAAAATTCTCGACGGCATGGCCGGCCTGTGGTGTGTTGCCATTGGCTACGGACGTGACGAACTGGCCGATGCGGCCAGTAAACAAATGCGCGAGCTGCCGTACTACAACCTGTTTTTCATGACCGCTCACCCGCCAGTACTCGAGTTGTCCAAGGTCATCGCCCAGATTGCCCCTGAAGGCATGAACCACGTGTTCTTCACCGGTTCCGGCTCTGAAGGCAACGACACCATGCTGCGCATGGTTCGCCACTACTGGGCGATCAAGGGCCAGCCCGAGAAGAAGGTCATCATCAGCCGCAAGAACGGCTACCACGGCTCAACCGTGGCCGGTGCCAGCCTGGGCGGCATGACCTACATGCATGAACAGGGCGACTTGCCGATCCCGGGCATCACGCACATCGCGCAACCGTACTGGTTCGCGGAAGGCGGCGACATGTCCCCGGAAGAGTTCGGTATCTGGGCTGCCAACCAGCTGGAAGAAAAGATCCTCGAAATTGGCGTCGACAAGGTCGGGGCCTTTATTGCCGAGCCGATTCAGGGCGCAGGCGGCGTGATCATTCCGCCAGACACCTACTGGCCGCGCATCAAGGAAATCCTGGCCAAGTACGACATCCTGTTCGTGGCTGACGAAGTCATTTGCGGCTTTGGTCGCACCGGTGAGTGGTTCGGTAGCGATTTCTACGACCTCAAACCCGACATGATGACCATCGCCAAGGGCCTGACCTCGGGTTACATCCCCATGGGTGGCCTGATTGTGCGCGACGAAGTGGTCGCCGTGCTTAACGAAGGTGGCGATTTCAACCACGGTTTCACCTACTCCGGTCACCCGGTAGCCGCCGCAGTTGCGCTGGAAAACATCCGCATCCTGCGCGAAGAAAAAATTATCGAGAAGGTTCACGCCGAAACGGCACCGTATTTGCAAAAGCGTCTGCGTGAACTGAACGATCACCCGTTGGTGGGCGAAGTGCGCGGTGTGGGTCTGCTGGGAGCCATTGAACTGGTTCAGGACAAAGCCACCCGCAAACGTTATGAAGGCCGTGGCGCTGGCATGATTTGCCGGCAGTTCTGCTTTGAGAACGGGCTGATCATGCGCGCCGTGGGCGACACCATGATCATCTCGCCGCCGCTGGTGATCAGCAAAGACGAGATCGACGAGCTGGTAACCAAGGCCCGTAAGTGCCTGGATCTGACTCTGGAAGTACTGCAAGGTTGACCGCCAGGCTCCGGGTGAAAGACATCGGCGGTTTTATTGCCGGCAATTGCGCTCGGAGCCTTAAGAATCAAGGCTCTTCCCTTGAAAGCCTGCCCCGGATCTTGCCAGACTACCCGCCGGCTTTAGTCATCCTGAGATCAGGCCGCTGAATCGGTGGTTTAAAAGAACAATTGGAGCATTACAGATGAAGGCATCAGGTTTTAAAAAAGCTGGCAAGACCCTTCTCGCCCTGTCCTTGATGGGGGTGATGGCTGGGGCAGTTCAAGCCGCGGACAAGGTTCTGCACATCTACAACTGGTCCGACTATATCGCGCCCGATACCGTCAAAAAGTTTGAAGATCAGACCGGTATCAAAGTGGTTTACGACGTGTTCGACAGCAACGAGACCCTCGAGGCCAAACTGCTGGCGGGCAAGTCCGGCTACGACATCGTCGTGCCATCCAACAATTTCCTGGCCAAGCAGATCAAGGCCGGGGTTTACCAGGAACTGGACCGCTCCAAGCTGCCAGACTGGAAAAACCTCGATCCTGCGTTGCTCAAGGCCGTTGGCGATGCCAGCGACAAAGACAACAAACACGCGTTCCCGTACATGTGGGGCACTATCGGTATCGGCTACAACCCCGAGAAGGTCAAAGCAGCACTGGGCGTCGATACCATCGATTCCTGGGACGTGCTGTTCAAGCCGGAAAACGCTGCCAAGCTGAAAAGCTGTGGCATCAGCTTCCTCGACTCGCCGACCGAAATGATCCCGGCCGCCCTGCACTACCTGGGCTACCCGACCGACTCCCAGAACAAGAAGCAACTGGCTGAAGCCGAAGCACTGTTCCTGAAGATTCGTCCTTCGGTGGGCTACTTCCACTCGTCCAAGTACATCTCTGACCTGGCCAACGGCAATATCTGCGTTGCCGTGGGTTACTCGGGCGACCTGGAACAGTCCATCTCCCGTGCCAAGGAAGCCGGCGGCAAGGTCAAACTGAAATATGCGATTCCGAAAGAAGGCGCCGGCAGCTTCTACGACATGGTCGCCATTCCCAAGGATGCCGAGAACGTTGATGCCGCTTACGCCTGGATGAACTTCCTGATGCAGCCAGAAATCATGGCTGAAATCACCAACAGCGTGCGTTTCCCGAACGGTAACAAGGCTGCAACGCCGCTGGTGAATAAAGATATCTCCGGTGACCCGAGCATTTATCCATCGGATGAAGTGAAAGCCAAACTGTATGCCATCAGCGATTTGCCGCCTGCAACCTTGCGCCTGCTGACTCGCAGCTGGACCAAGATCAAATCCGGTAAATAAGGTCCCTTTGCAGGAGCGCACTTGCTCGCAAGCTGTTCAGATCCCCGGGATCGCCAGCAAGCTCGCTCCTGCAGGAGGGCAAAATCACGGAAAATCATGGCTTTAGGGCAATAAATCGCAGAAAACTTTGCCGTGTCGGTTTATCGAGGGTAAGTTGCGCGCCGGTTTTGTCTTTGCCAGCTCTGCTGCCGTGTGACGCGGGCCACCGAGGCCCGACTATTTAGAGGACCACCACGTGTCTACATCCTTGTTTCGCAAGACCCTGCTGGTCGGAGCTGGTTTGACGCTTGCCGTCAGCGTTCAAGCGGCACCCACCGTGCACATTTACAACTGGTCGGACTACATAGCCCCGAACACACTGGCCGATTTCGAAAAGACTACCGGCATCAAACCGGTGTATGACGTCTTCGACTCCAACGAAACCCTGGAAGGCAAACTGCTGGCAGGCCGCACCGGTTACGACGTGGTCGTTCCGTCGAACCACTTCCTGGGCAAGCAGATCAAAGCGGGCGCATTCCAGAAGCTGGACATGTCGCAACTGCCTGACTACTCCAACCTGGACCCGGTCCTGCTCAAGCGTCTGCAGGCCAATGACCCGGGTAACCAGTACGCGGTGCCGTACCTGTGGGGCACCAACGGTATTGGCTACAACGTCGATAAGGTCAAGGAAGTACTGGGCGTAGATTCCATCGACTCCTGGGACCTGGTGTTCAAACCCGAGAACATGAAGAAGCTGCAATCGTGCGGCGTGGCTTTCCTGGACTCGGCCGATGAAATGCTGCCCACCGTGCTCAACTATCTGGGCCTGGATCCAAACAGCACCAACCCCAAAGACTACAAAAAAGCTGAAGCTACCCTGATGTCGGTGCGTCCTTACGTCACCTACTTCCATTCTTCCAAATACATTTCCGACCTGGCCAACGGCAACATCTGTGTTGCGATCGGCTTCTCCGGTGATGTATTCCAGGCCAAGGCACGTGCCGAAGAGGCCAAAAAAGGCGTCAACATCGCCTATATCGTTCCCAAGGAAGGCGGCGCCCTGTGGTTTGACATGCTGGCGATCCCCAAGGACTCCGGCAACGTCAAGGAAGCCCACGCATTCATCAATTACCTGCTCAAGCCTGAAGTGATTGCCCAGGTCAGCGATTATGTTGGCTATGCCAACCCTAATCTTGCCGCAGACAAAGTGATGGACGAGTCCATCCGTACCGACGAAGCGGTTTACCCGACCCAGGCGGTGCTGGACAAAACTTACGTTTCAACCGAACTACCCCCGAAAACGCAACGTCTGATGACGCGCACGTGGACCAAGGTCAAGACGGGTAAATAACTCGCAAGACCACCTATCCAAGGCCCGACCCTATTGATCGGGCTGCTAAATTTGTTGGGAGTTTCGTAAATGGCTGTTGCCTCCGGCGCCTATAAGAAAGCCCTCGAGGGCGACCACACCCCTAAACAGGTGTTGGTCAAAATCGACCGGGTCACGAAGAAATTCGACGAGACGATTGCCGTGGACGATGTGTCCCTGGAAATCAACAAAGGCGAGATCTTCGCCATGCTCGGCGGATCGGGATCGGGCAAATCCACCTTGCTGCGCATGCTCGCCGGTTTCGAGCGCCCAACAGAAGGCCGTATTTTCCTGGATGGCGTAGACATCACTGACATGCCGCCCTATGAGCGGCCGATCAACATGATGTTCCAGTCCTACGCCCTGTTCCCGCACATGACCGTGGCCCAGAACATCGCCTTTGGCCTCAAGCAGGACAAGATGTCCTCTTCGGAGATCGATGCCCGGGTAGGCGAAATGCTCAAACTGGTGCACATGACCCAGTACGCCAAGCGCAAGCCCCATCAACTGTCCGGCGGTCAGCGTCAGCGTGTGGCCCTGGCCCGTTCGCTGGCCAAGCGTCCGAAGCTGCTGCTGCTCGATGAGCCGATGGGCGCACTGGACAAAAAACTGCGTTCGCAAATGCAGCTCGAGCTGGTGGAAATCATCGAGCGCGTCGGCGTGACCTGCGTCATGGTGACCCACGACCAGGAAGAGGCCATGACCATGGCCCAGCGCATTGCGATCATGCACCAGGGCTGGATCGCCCAGATCGGCAGCCCGATCGACATCTATGAAACGCCGGTCAGCCGTCTGGTCTGCGAATTCATCGGCAACGTCAACCTGTTCGACGGTGAAGTGGTGGATGACGCCGAAGGCTATGCGCGCATCAACTGCCCGGAGCTGGAGAACGACATCTACGTGGGTCACGGTGTGAGCACCTCGGTAGAGGACAAACACACGACCTACGCGATCCGTCCGGAAAAAATGCTGGTCACCACCGAAAAGCCGACCTGTGAATACAACTGGTCGCGGGGCAAGGTGCATGACATTGCCTACCTGGGCGGCCACTCGGTGTTCTACGTTGAACTGCCCGGCGGCAAGATCGTCCAGTCGTTTGTCGCCAACGCCGAGCGCCGCGGCGCCCGTCCGACCTGGGACGACGAAGTTTACGTCTGGTGGGAAGACGACAGCGGCGTGGTACTGCGCTCATGAACCTTCGAAAATTCAAGCGCCGCCTGCAACGAATAACCCCCGGTGGCCGGCATATGGTCATCGGGATTCCATTCCTGTGGCTGTTCCTGTTTTTCATGCTGCCGTTCTTCATCGTCCTGAAGATCAGCTTCGCCGAAGCCGACGTGGCGATTCCGCCGTACACCGAGATCTACAGCTACGTTGACCAAAAGATTCAGCTGCTGCTGAACCTGGGCAACTACGCGATGCTGGGTGACGACGAGCTGTATATCGCCGCTTACCTGGGCTCGCTGAAGATGGCTTTCTTCAGCACCGCGTTGTGCCTGCTGATCGGCTATCCGATGGCCTATGCCATTGCCAATGCGCGCAAAGAGATGCAGACCGTGCTGGTGCTGCTGATCATGATGCCGACCTGGACTGCGATCCTGATCCGCGTTTACGCGTGGATGGGTATTCTCAGCAACAACGGCCTGCTCAATGGTTTCCTGATGTCGATGGGCTGGATCAGCGAACCGCTGCAGATCCTCAACACCAACATCGCGGTGTATATCGGCATCGTCTATTCGTACCTGCCGTTCA